>JBBTFF010000102.1:0-23158 GCA_038041995.1 Gemmatimonadota bacterium
TGAAAACCTCACCGCCAACGTCGGCGAAAAGCAGATCCTCAGGGGCATCTCCCTGGCGGTGAACCCCGGCGAAGTGCACGCCATCATGGGTCCCAACGGATCGGGGAAGTCGACGCTGGCCCAGGTCGTGGCCGGCCATCCAGGCTATCAGGTCACCGGCGGCACCGTGGAGTTCGAGGGCCATGACTTGCTGGCCATGGACGCCGAGGTGCGCGCGCAGGCGGGCATCTTCCTGGCGTTCCAGTACCCCGTGGAGATTCCCGGCGTCTCCAACGCCTACTTCCTGCGCGCAGCGTACAACGAGATCCGCAAGGCGCGCGGCGAGGAAGAGGCCGACCCTATCGAGTTCCTCGACATCATGGAAAAGCGGCTCAGGATCGTCGAGATGGACGATGCCATGCTCCAGCGTTCGGTGAACACCGGCTTCTCCGGCGGAGAGAAGAAGCGCAACGAGATCCTGCAGATGGCCGTGCTCGAGCCGAAGCTCGCCATCCTCGACGAAACCGATTCGGGGCTCGACATCGACGCCTTGCGGATCGTGGCCGAGGGCGTCAACAAGCTGAAGCGTCCAGATCGCTCGACGATCGTCGTGACGCACTACCAGCGCCTGCTGAACTACATCGTCCCGGATTTCGTGCACGTGCTGGCGCAGGGACGCATCGTCAGGTCGGGCGGCGCGGAACTGGCGCTGGAACTCGAGGAGCGCGGCTACGACTGGCTGCTGGAATCAGCAGAGGCGGTCGCGTGAGTTCGCGCCCGGACTATCGCGAGCTCTTTGACGCGACGCCGCGCGCGGGCGCCGGCAAGGACTGGCTCCCCCAGATGAAGATCTCCGCCATCGAGCAGTTCGAGGCGGTGGGGTTTCCGACCACCCGTGACGAGGACTGGCATTTCACCTCGGTCACGCCGATCGCCGAGCGCATGTTCAAGCCGGCCCGTACGCACGCGACCACGCTGACGGCCAGCGACATCGCACCGTTCACCTACGGCCAGGCGAAGTGGCACCTGCTGGTCTTCGTCAACGGCCGCTTCGAGCCGTCGCTGTCGTCGTTTACCCAGCTCGACGCCGACGCGCGCGTGATGACCTTTACCGAGGCGCTCAAGGAAGCCCCCGAGCTCCTCGCCGAGCGCCTGGGCACGCTGGCACCGAAGACGCACGCCTTCACGGCACTCAACACCGCCTTTCTCTCCGATGGCGTCGTGATCCACGTGCCGAAGGACGTGAAGCTGGACGAGCCGGTGCACATCCTGTACGTCACTGACGCGCAGGCAGCCAACGCCTCCATGCACCCGCGCACGCTTCTGGTCGCCGAGCGCGGCGCATGCGTGACGCTCGTCGAATCGTTCGCTGCCATTGGCAGCGCGGCGTACTTCACCAACCACGTGGCCGAGGTGGTGGTGGGCGACGGTGCGCGCGTCGACCACTACAAGGTCCAGCGCGAGAGCGGCTCGGCGTTCCACGTCGGCACTACGCAGGCCACGCAGGGACGCGACTCGATCTACCACTCGTTCTCGTTCGCCACGGGTGCGCAGCTGTCGCGCACCAACGTCTACTCCCGGCTGCTGGGCGAGAACGCCGAGGTGCGCCTGAACGGGTTGTACGCGTTGGAGGAGGCGCAGCACGCCGACCACCAGACGTTCGTGGAGCACATCGCACCGGCCTGCTCGAGCCGCGAAGTGTACAAGGGCATGCTCGACGGCACGTCGCACGGCGTCTTCAACGGCAAGGTGTTCGTGCATCCCGAGGCGCAGAAGACCGACGGCAAGCAGACCAACAAGGCGCTGCTCCTCAGCGAAGGCGCGCGGGTGGACAGCAAGCCGCAACTGGAGATCTTCGCCGACGACGTGAAGTGCACGCACGGCGCCACCGTCGGCCGGCTGGACGAGACGGCCTTGTTCTACATGAAGAGCCGCGGCATCGGCGGCGAGCGCGCCCGCGCGCTCCTCACCTATGCCTTTGCCGCCGAGGTACTGGAGCTCATCGAGCTCGAGCCCCTCAAGATCGCGCTCGAAGCCTCATTGTTCGCGCGCTTCATGCAGGCCGAGCAGGTCTGAGAGGTCCGCGTGTCCGCTGAACTCGACGAGCTGTACCAGAGCATCATCCTCGACCACAACCGGCGTCCGCGCAATTTCCGGGTGATGGACAACGCCAGCGTGCACGCCGACGGCGTGAACCCGTTGTGCGGCGACCAATTCACGGTGTGGCTCCAGCTCGACGGGGAGCAGATCAGCGACGTGTCGTTCCAGGGAAGCGGTTGCGCCATCTCCAAGGCGAGCGCGTCGCTGATGACGGCGGCCATCAAGGGAAAGACGAAGGCCGAGGCCGAGCAGCTGTTCGAAAAGTTCCACGGCGTCGTGACCGGCAAGCACCCCGAGGGCGCCGAGTCGCTGGGCTCGATGAAGGCGCTGGGCGGCGTCTCCCGTTTTCCGCTGCGCGTGAAGTGCGCGTCGCTGGCGTGGCACGCCATGCGCGCCGCGCTCGGGCAGGACGGCACGCCCCCCGCTCCGGTGAGCACCGAATGAGCGTCGGCAGTGCGGGGTTCGGTGACCTGCGTCCCGACTTTCCGCTGCTTGCGGCAAGCCCCGGGCTGGTGTATCTCGACTCGGCGGCGACCTCGCAGAAGCCGCGCTCGGTGCTCGACGCAATCTGCGCGTACTACGAGACGGCCAACGCCAATCCCCACCGCGGCGCGTACAAGCTGAGCGGCGCGGCCACCGACGCCTACCACGGTGCCCGGGCGACCATTGCCAGGTTCCTGGGGGCGGCCGACCCGGACACGCTGATCTTCACGCGCGGCACTACCGAGTCCATGAACCTGCTGGCCACCGCGTGGGGACGCTCGCACGTGCATCGCGGCGACCGCATCGTGGTGACGCGCCTCGAACACCACGCCAACTTCGTGCCCTGGCAGCAGCTGGCGCGCGCGGTGGGCGCCGAGTTTCGCATCTGCGAGCTCGACGAGGCGGGGCAGCTAGACATCGACCAACTGCGGGCGCTGGTCACCGCCAACACCAAGGTCGTGGCGTTCGGGCACGTCTCGAACGCGCTTGGCACCATCAACGACGTGCGCACGATCGTGAAGATCGCGCACGCGGTTGGCGCGGTGGCGTTCTGCGACGGCGCTCAGGGGGCCCCGCACCTGAGGGTCGGCTTCGACGCGCTTGATGTAGACGCCTACGCGTTCAGCGGCCACAAGATGCTCGGCCCGATGGGGATCGGCGGCGTGATCGTGCGCCGCAAGCTGCTCGAGGCGATGCCGCCGTACCAATATGGCGGCGACATGATCGAGTTCGTGTTCGACGGCGACTCCACGTACAACACGCTGCCGCACAAGTTCGAGGCCGGCACGCCGAACGTGGAGGGCGCCGTGGGACTCGCCGCCGCCGTGAAGTACCTCGACGCGGTGGGGATGGACGTAGTGCGCACGCACGAGATGGAGTTGTCGCGCTATGCGCTCGCACGGTTGCGGGAGATTGAGGGACTGGTCGTGCAGGGCCCGGCCACCGCCGAACAACGCAGCGGCGTGGTGAGCTTCACGTTGGGCGACATCCACCCGCATGACCTCAGCACGATGCTCGACGTGGATGGCGTGTGCGTGCGCGCTGGGCACCATTGCGCGCAGCCGCTGATGCGCGCGCTGAAGGTCACGTCGACGGTGCGCGCCAGTTTCTACGTGTACAACACGACTGCCGACATCGACGCGCTGGCGGCGTCACTGCGCAAGGCGAAGGACCGGTTCGGTGCCCACGTCGGCTGACGGCGGTGCCGGTCTGGCCGCACTCTACCAGGAGCGCATCCTCGAGCATTACCGGCGGCCGAGGCACAAGGGCGCGCTGGAGCGCGCCACCGGCGTGCACACGGTGAAGAACCCGCTGTGCGGTGATGACATCACGGTCTCCGTCCGCGTGGTGGATGGCGTCGTGGCCGAGGCACGGTACACGGGAACCGGCTGTTCCATCATGCAGGCGACGGCGTCGATGCTCATGGAGCTCGTGCACGGCCGCACGCGCGCCGACATCGACGCGTTCGCCGGACGCTTCGACGCGATGCTGGCGACCGGCGCGTCCGACGACACGCTCGGTGAGCTGGGCGCGCTGGCGGGCGTCGCGGGGTTCCCGGCGCGGCACAAGTGCGCGCGGCTGCCGTGGAAGGCGCTGAGCGGAGCGATGGAGCAGTCGGGCGGGGACTAATGCCGGATGACGGAGGACGGAGATCGGTCATCTGACATCGGTCATCCGTCATCACTCAGGAGACAGCCGTGTCCGGTTTCGCCTCTCCCCTCGGCGCGGACGCTGCGGCACCTTTCAGCATGCGCCGATTTGCACTTGTTGTCGCCGTTGCGTTCGTCGCGGCCTGCTCGGGCGACGGACCGACGAGTCCGACGACGCCTCCGGTCACCCCTCCGGTCACGCCGCCCGTGACGCCGCCGAGCGCCGACCCGCCGGCCGTCTCGCGCGAATTCCGCGGGCTGTGGGTGGCGACGGTGGCCAACATCGACTGGCCGACGGACACCGGCCTGAGCCCGGCCACGCAGCTCGCCGAGATGCGCGTCATCCTCGACCGCGCGCAGGCGCTGCGCATGAACGCGGTGATCGTGCAGGTGCGTGCGGCCGGTGACGCGATCTACCGGTCGTCGCTCGAACCGTGGGCGAAGGCGCTCACCGGCACGCAGGGCGGCGATCCAGGGTGGGATCCGCTGGAATCGTGGGTCACCGAGGCGCACCAGCGCGGGCTCGAGTTGCACGCCTGGTTCAACCCCTATCGCGCCGGCAACCTCAGCGACACGTCGCGACTTGCCGCCACTCATCTTGGCCGGGAGCGACCCGACCTGCTGCGCAAGGCCGAGGGACAGCTGTGGTTCGATCCAGGCGAACCTGAGGTACAGCAGGCGACGCTCGACGTGGTCATCGACGTGATCACGCGCTACGACGTCGACGCCGTGCACATGGACGACTACTTCTACCCGTATCCGCAGGGCAGCACGCCCGTCTTCCCCGACGACGCGTCGTACAACAAATACCTCGCGGCGGGCGGAGCGGCGATGGCGCGCGCCGACTGGCGACGGCAGAACGTCGACTTGTTCATCCAGCGGCTCTACGGCGAGGTGCACCGCATCAAGCCGATGGTGAAGGTCGGAATCTCGCCGTTCGGCATCTGGCGGCCGGGCAATCCCCCGGGGATCACCGGTCTCGACGCGTACAGCGACATCTTCGCCGACTCGAAGAAGTGGCTGGAGAACGGTTGGGTGGACTACTTCGCGCCGCAACTTTACTGGTCGCTCGCAAGTACGGGCCAGAATTTCACCGCCCTACTCGACTGGTGGATCCAGGTGAATACGCAGAAGCGCCACCTCTGGCCGGGACTGGCCGCGTATCGAGTCGCCAATGGCCAGTACCCATCGGCGGCGGAGATCACCAACCAGATCAGCGTCACGCGCTTCCGGGCCGGCCCCAACGCCGGCGGCGGAAGCGGCACGCTGCTCTACAACACGACGGCGGTGCGCACCAACGCCCGCGGACTCGCCGACTCGCTCTCGAAGAATGGCTACCCCGGCACCACGCTTGTGCCGGCGTACACGTGGCTCGACGCCACGTCGCCCGCGGCGCCGTCGCTCGCCGTGACCGCACAAAGCGCCGCGATGCGAGCATCGTGGACGCCAGGCGGCGGTGAGGCTGCGCGCTGGTGGCTGGTACAGTGGCGCAACGCGACGACATGGAACGCCAGGCTCGTGTGGGGCGCGGACCGGCAGGTGGACCTCGCGTTCACCGGCAGCGCCGACAAGGCCGACGTCGTGGTGCTCACGGCGCTCGATGCGGCATGGAACGCGTCACCGGCGGTGACCTGGCGGGCGGCGGCCGTTTCGCAATGACGCTCGCCGATCCGTTGCGTCCATCCGGCGGGCACCTCGTGGCCGAGGTGCTGCACCGCCACCGCGTCCGCTCCCTGTTCACGCTCACCGGCGGGCATATCTCGCCGATCCTCGTGGAATCGAAGCGGCGCGGCATTCGCGTCATCGACACACGGCAGGAGCAGACGGCAGCCTTTGCCGCCGACGCCACGGCCCGGCTGACGGGCGTCGGCGTGGCGGTGGTGACCGCGGGGCCGGGCGTGACCAACACCCTCACCGCGCTCACCAACGCGCGCATGGCGCGTTCCCCGATGCTGCTCATCGGCGGCGCCACGGCGACGGTGCTGCGCGGGCGCGGCTCGCTGCAGGACATCGACCAGATGGCCGTCATCCGTCCGCACGTGAAACACGCCGAGCGCGTCAGCCGGGTTGCTGACATCGTGAGCGTGCTCGAACGGGCGTTTCGCGTGGCGCGCGAGGGCGTGCCGGGGCCGGTGTTCGTCGAGCTTCCCGTGGATGTTCTCTATTCCGAGCCCATCGTGCGCGAGACCATGGGCATCGCCCGGCCGCTTGCCGCGGACGCCGGCTTCGGCAAGAAGCTGGAGCACTGGTACCTGAGCCGGCACGCCCGCAAGGTCTTTGCACCGGGCGGCGCGAAGCCAAATGACCCGGTGCATGTGCCGCGGGTCGCGCCTTCGACGCGGGCCGTCGCGCGGGTTGCGGCCTTGCTGTCGCGCGCCGAACGGCCGGTGATGGTGATCGGGAGCCAGGGCGCGGAATGCGCCGACGAAATGGACGCGCTCTCCGATGCCGTGCGTGCGCTCGAAGTACCGGTCTTCCTGGCAGGCATGGCGCGCGGATTGCTGGGCGCGGACGGCGCTCAGCAGGTGCGGCATCACCGCAAGGACGCACTGCGCGAGGCTGATCTCGTGCTGCTTTGTGGTGTGCCCATGGATTTTCGCCTCGACTACGGCCGGCACATCGGCGCACGCGCCACCGTCGTGTCGGTGAATCGCGATCGCGCCGAGCTGCACAAGAACCGGCGTAGCACGCTGGCAGTGTGCGCCGATGCCGACCTGTTCGCGCGCGCGATGGCCGGTGTCGGGGCGCGGGCCGGGTGCGCCCCGTGGAAGACGCGACTGGCCGAGCGGGATGCCAAGCGGGACGCGGAGATCGCATTGCAGGCCGGCACGGCAATCGCGCCCGTCAATCCGCTCGCGGTTTGTCGCGCCGTCGATGATTCGCTCTCGGAGCAGGCGACGATCGTCGCCGACGGTGGCGACTTCGTCGGAAGCGCGTCGTACGTGCTGCGCCCGCGCGCGCCGATGCGCTGGCTCGACCCGGGCGTTTTTGGCACACTGGGCGTCGGCGCGGGCTTCGCGCTGGCCGCCAAGCTCGTGCGCCCCGCCGACGACGTGTGGCTCGTGTGGGGGGACGGTGCGGCAGGCTACGGCGTGGTGGAACTCGACACGTTCGTGCGCCACAAGCTCCCGGTGATCTGTGTCGTCGGCAACGACGGCGCCTGGACGCAGATCGCGCGGGAGCAGGTACCGATGCTCGGCGACGACGTGGGCACACAACTGGGGCGGACCGCATTTCACGAGGTCGCCGAGTCGCTCGGCGCGCGCGGACTGCTGCTGGATGACCCGTCGCGGATTGCGGCGACGATACTGCAGGCGCGGGAGATCGCGCGCGGCGGCACGAGCGTGCTCGTGAACGCGCACATCGGGGTGTCGGAGTTCAGGAAGGGATCGCTCTCCATGTGAGAGTGCGACAGAAGACGACAGAGTGATGCAGAGTACGACAGCGACTGCGATTCTCCCCTCTGTCTGTCGTCCTCTGTCGCTCTCTGCCCTTCCGCCATAGCTTCAGCACTTCCAGTTGCCCTCCGAGGCCCCCATGCGCGGTCTGATGATGGACTTTCCGCTGACGCTCGACACGATCGTGCGACGCGCGGAGCAGTTCTTCCCGAATGTCGAGATCGTGGGGCGCCGCCCCGACCGGTCCATTCACCGCAGCACCTACGGCGAGGTCGCGCGCCGCGCGCGGCACCTGGCTGCCGGCCTCGAGAGTCTCGGACTCGCGCAGGGCGATCGCGTGGCGACGCTGGCGTGGAACAACATCCAGCACTGCGAGACCTACTTCGGCGTCCCCTGCGGCGGTTACGTCTGCCACACGCTGAACCTGCGCCTGCACCCCGACGAGCTGGCGTGGATCGCGACGAACGCCGGGGACCGCGCGATCATCGTCGACGACGTGCTGCTTCCCCTGCTCGACAAGTTCCGCGACCGTACGCCCATCGAACACGTGATCGTCATCAACAGCGGTGGCGGTGCGCTTCCGGCGGGAGCCCTCGACTTCGAGGCGGTGATCGCGCGCGGCGCGGCGTGCGATTACGAGTTTCCGTGCCTCGACGAGAACGCGGCCGCGGCAATGTGCTACACCTCAGGCACCACGGGAAAGCCGAAGGGCGTCGTGTACTCGCACCGCAGCCAGGTGCTGCACTGCTTTGGTGAGTGTCTGTCGAACACGGTCGGCATGGGCGAAGCGGACTGCGGGCTGGCCATCGTGCCGCTCTTCCACGCCAACGCGTGGGGTTTTCCGTACGCGGGGGCGATGATCGGCATGCGCCAGGTCTTTCCGGGGCCACACCTCGATGCCGCTTCCCTGCTCGAACTGATCGTGAGCGAGAAGGTGACGCTGGTCGCCGGCGTGCCCACCATCATGATGGGAGTGCTGGCCGCGCTCGATGCGAGTCCCGGCAAGCATGACCTCAGCGCATGGCGCATGGCGCTCATCGGCGGCAGCGCCGTGCCGCAGCACATGATCAAGGCGTTCCGCGAGCGCCACGACGTGACGGTGCAACAGGGATGGGGGATGACGGAGACGTCGCCGCTGGCCAGCGTGGCGCGGCCGCCAGCCTGGTTCACTCCGGAAACGCCCGAGGACGAAGACGCCTACCGCGCCATGCAGGGACGGCCCGCGCCGTTCGTCGAGATACGCGCACGCAATGCCGAGACCGGCATCGTGGCGTGGGACGGCGAGGCGATGGGCGAGCTGGAGGTGCGTGGCCCGTGGGTGGTGGGTTCGTACTACCACGCCGACGATGGCGCGGAGCGCTTCACCAGCGACGGCTGGTTCCGCACGGGCGACCTCGTGAGCATCCATCCTGACGGGTGCATCCAGATTCGCGATCGCACCAAGGACGTCATCAAGAGCGGCGGCGAGTGGGTGAGTTCGGTGGCGCTGGAGAACGCCATCATGGGACATCCCGCGGTGGCCGAGGCGGCAGTGATCGGCGTGCCGGAACCCAAGTGGATGGAACGCCCGATCGCGATCGTCGTATGCAAGCCCGGGCAATCGGTGACGCACGAGGCGCTCGTGGCGTTTCTCGAGCCGCAATTCCCGAAGTGGTGGATGCCCGATGCCACGGAGTTCGTGGATGCGCTGCCTAAGAGCGGCGCGGGGAAGTTCCAGAAGAGCGTGCTGCGGGAACGGTTTGCTCAGCGCCTCCAGCGCTGAGAGTGCGACAGAAGACGACAGAGTGATACAGAGTACGACAGAGGGGCGCCGGAATCCGATGGCGCCCCTCTGTCGTATTCTGTCGTTCTCTGTCGTTCTCTGTCGTTCTCTGTCGTTCTCTGTCGTTCTCTGTCGTTCTCTCCGCTCATCAGAGCGGCTCGAACCGCGCCTGGAAGAATCGCAGGTACTTGGGCTCGTACTTCATCTCCAGCCCGCGCACCGACTCGCGCTGTTCGTAGATGGCCTTCACCGACTCGGCGACGACATCCATGTGCGCCTGCGTGTACACGCGGCGCGGGATGGTGAGGCGCGTCAGCTCGAGCTTGGGGCGGTTATGGTCGCCGGTCGTCGCGTTGCGCCCCGCACTGACGATGCCGCGTTCCATGGAACGGATGCCGCTGTCGAGGTACAGTTGCGCCGCGAGCGTCTGCGCGGGGAACTGGTCCTGGGTGAGCTGCGGATAGAAGCGCCGGGCGTCAAGGAAGATGGCGTGCCCACCGATGGGTTCCATCATCGGGACGCCCCACTGCTCGAGCAGTTCGCCGAGGTAGCGCACCTGGCCGATGCGCGCGCGGATGTGGTCGTCCTGCACCGATTCCGCCGTGCCGATGGCCATCGCTTCCATGTCGCGCCCGGCCAGGCCGCCGTATGTGTGCAGCCCCTCGAACACCACCACGAGATTGCGCAATTCCTCGAAGACCGAGAAGTCGTTGACCGCCACCCAGCCGCCGATGTTCACCAGCGAGTCCTTCTTGGCGCTCATCCACGCGCCATCGGTGAACGAGCAGAACTCCAGCAGAATAGCGGCAATGCTCTTGTCAGCGTACCCCGCCTCACGCTCCTGGATGAAGAAGGCGTTCTCCACCGCGCGGGTGGCGTCGAGGTACAGCTTCACGCCGTGCTTGTCGCACCACTCGCGCAGCGCCTTGACGTTGCCCATCGACACCGGCTGGCCGCCGGCCATGTTTACTGTCGCTCCCAGCGAAATGTAGGCTATCGCCCCCGCACCCTCCCTCTTCACCAGCGCATCGAGCTTGGCAATGTCGACGTTGCCCTTGAAGGCGCCGCGGTGCACGGGGTCGTGCGCCTCGTCGACGATGACGTCCACGAAGGTGCCGCCGGCCATTTCCTGGTGCAGGCGTGTGGTGGTGAAGTACATGTTGCCGGGTACATACTGCCCGGGCTTGATCTCCGTACGGCTGAGCAGGTTCTCCGCACCCCTCCCTTGGTGCGTGGGGACGAGGAACTTGTAGCCGTAGTAGCGCTTTATGGTCTCTTCGAGATGGTAGAAGTTCACCGAGCCGGCGTAGGCTTCGTCGCCCCGCATCATCCCTGCCCACTGGCGGTCGCTCATCGCGTTCGTGCCGCTGTCGGTGAGCAGGTCGATGTAGACGTCCTGCGAGCGCAGGAGAAATGTGTTGTAGCCCGCTTCGGCAAGGGCCCGCTCGCGGGCAGGGCGATCAGTCATGTGCAGGGGCTCGACCATCTTGATCTTCCAGGGCTCGGCCCAGGAACGGCGGCCGGCCTGCTGGCCCATGGTGCGCGGCACTTCGTGCTTGTCAGTCATGTCATCAGGGGGCGCGAGGGCGCCGGTTGGAGAACGCTTCCGAGGGAACCGTTGGAAGATCGCTCGGCGCTGTCTCGCATATGATCGGCATTCACACCACACCGCGCCCGGTGTTTGCCTGACAGTGAATGGCCAGTGGCACACCAGCGTACGGGAAGCGAAGTTCGTACGATTCTTGTGACGTCTACCGTGCCAGCCAAGCGTCGCTTCCCCAGCCCCACCCGCCCATGCGCCGCATCCTCTTTTCATTGCTCGCCGCCCTGGCGACCGCACCCGTCGTCGCCCAGCCGCAGGGCGACCCCGCGCTGGCCGCACGCATCCGGAAGGACTATCGCAAGATCGAGGCGAAGATCCCGGTGCGCGACGGCCTGAAGCTGTTCACGTCGATCTACGTGCCAAGGGACACGACGCGCCGCTACCCGGTGTTGATGTCGCGCACTCCCTACTCGGTGGCGCCCTACGGCGACACACTGTTCAAGGCGGCACTCGGCCCCTCGGGCAACCCGAAGTGGGTCGACGACGGTTACATCTTCGTCTATCAGGATGCGCGCGGGCGCAACTTCTCCGAAGGTGACTTCCGGGAGATGACGCCGATACTCGAGAAGCACGAGAAGCCGACGGACGTCGACGAAGGCACCGACACGTACGACACCATCGAGTGGCTGCTCAAGAACCTGCCGACGAACGGTCGGATGGGGATCTACGGCACGTCGTGGCCTGGCTTCTACGCGAGCGCGAGCTGTCTGTCGCGGCATCCGGCGCTGGTCGCCTGCTCTCCGCAGGCGCCGATGACCGACATCTGGATGGGCGACGACGACTTCCACGGCGGCGCCTTCCTGCTGGCGCACAACTTCGGATTCTACACCGGCTTCGGCCGCGGGCCTCGAACCGAGCCGGGTCCGGACAAGCGCTATCCGTTCAGGCGCGAGTCGAACGACGCCTATCAGTTCTACCTCGACATGGGGCCGGTGGGACCGGGATCACGCAGGTACATCACCCAGGGGACGAGCCAGTTCTGGGAAGACATTCTCGCGCATCCCACGTACGACGCGTTCTGGCAATCGCGCGATGTGCGCCGGCACTTGCGTGACGTGAAGGCCGCGGTGCTCACGGTCGGCGGCTTCTACGACACCGAGGACCTGCACGGCCCGTGGTGGGTGTACGAGAACATCGCGAAGCGCAGCCCCGGCACCGAGAACACGCTGGTCGTCGGACCGTGGTCGCACGGCGGCTGGAGCCGCGGCGACGGCACCGTGCTCGGCAACCTTCGCTGGACCTACAAGACCGGTCCCTTCTTCCGCGACTCGGTGGAATACCCGTTCTTCGCGCAGCATCTCGCGGGAGCGCCCAAGCGGCTCGACGCCGGCGTCCTCGTCTTCCGCACGGGCGCCGACAAGTGGGACCGCTATCCCTCGTGGCCCTCGCCAGACGCGAGGAAGGTTGCCCTCTACCTGCACCCCGATGGCAAGCTCGGATTTTCCGCGCCGACGGGGGGCGCCACCTTCGACCAGTACGTGAGTGATCCCGCCAAGCCCGTGCCGCTCGTCGACCGCATCGAGGGCCACGGAATGCCGCGCGACTACATCACCGCCGACCAGCGCTTCGCCGCGCGGCGTCCCGACGTGCTTGTGTACAAGACCGACGTCCTCACCGAGGACATCACATTATCGGGACCCCTGCACCCCGTCCTGCACGTGAGCACCAGCGGCACCGACGCCGACTTCATCGTGAAACTCATCGACGTCTTCCCGAACGACGCGCCCAACTGGGACGGAGACCAGAGCGGGTTCCTGGTGGGCGGCTACCAGCAGCTCGTCCGCGGCGAACCGTTCCGCGCGAGGTATCGCCGGTCATTCGAGATGCCGTCGCCGATGGTCGCCAATCAGGCCGACAGCATCAAGTTCGAGATGCCGTCGATCCACCACACCTTCAAGCGGGGCCACCGGATCATGGTGCAGGTGCAGAGCACCTGGTTCCCGCACATCGACCGCAATCCGCAGACGTACGTGCCGAACATCTTCTTCGCCAAGCCCGAGGACTTCAAGGCGGCGACGATGCGCGTGTATCACGGCGCGGCGAAGCCGACTCGCATCGAGATCTTGCAGGTGCCATAGTCTTCCTTCGCTCTTGGTGGCAAAACAGGATCCCAGCGTCTACTCGGTGCCCTGCGTAATTTGATGTTGAACCCAACTCAGCCCCCCGAATGCCCTTGCTCGCCTTCATCGCCGCTGTCCTCATCGCCACACCGGCCCGTGACCCGCGTGCCGGTGACACCCCGGGCGGCGACACGCCGCCCGTCAGCACAGGGCGGGCGGTGCGAGCCGTCGTGGCGCCCCTCATCGACGGCCGCGACATCGACGCAGTCTGGAGCAATGCTCCGGTCATGGGTGGTTTCCGCCAGTTCTCCCCCGCCGAGGATGCGCCGACGGAGTTTCGCACCGAGGCGCGCGCCGCATACGACGAGCGGTACCTGTACGTCTTCGTGCGCGCCTTCGACCCGCACCCGGACAGTCTGGTAGCGCTGCTCAGCCGCCGCGACGAGAGAACGGCATCCGAGTGGCTGAAGGTCGTGGTCGATTCATACCACGACCGGCGCACCGGTCTGCAGTTCATGGTCAACCCGGCAGGCGTCAAGCGCGACGCGTCCATCTACTCGGACAACATTGAGGACATGACGTGGGACGGCGTGTGGGACGTGGCCACGAGCATTGACTCGCTGGGATGGACGGCGGAGTACCGCATTCCGTTCAGCCAGATGCGGTTCAATGAAAACGAGGAGCACACCTTCGGATTCGGCATCTGGCGCGACATCGCCCGCCGGAACCAGCGCGACGCCTGGCCGGTGTTCCGGATGTCGAGCCAGTCGTTTGCGTCACAACTGGGCGACCTCACGGGGATTCGCGGCATCGCCAGGGCGCGACGCCTCGAAGTGCTGCCGTACCTCGTGGAGAAGAACGTCACCCAACGCCGGGCAACGGGCTGGGGACGCGACCAGCAGCACGCGGTGGGCTTCGACGTGAAGGCCGGGCTGGGATCGAACCTCACGCTCGACGCGACCGTCAACCCGGATTTCGGCCAGGTGGAAGCCGATCCGGCCCTGCTCAACCTCACCGCCTTCGAGGTGCGCTTCGAGGAACGCCGCCCGTTCTTCCAGGAAGGAGTGGGCCTCTTCAAGTGCGGCGGCCCATGCGAGGGGACCTTCTACACGCGCCGTATCGGTCGCACGCCGCAGTTGCGCGCCTCAGCGGCCGATCCGGCATTCACTTCGATTCTTGGCGCCGGCAAGCTCACCGGACGCCTCGCCAACGGCATGCAGGTGGGGTTCGTGGGGGCAGTGACCGCTCGCGAGGTCGGAGCCGCTGGCACGACGATCGAACCGCACACCAACTATCTGGTGGCTCGGCTTGCGCGGGAATTCCAGTTGGGCCGCTCGCAATTCGGCGCGCAGGTTACATCGATGAACCGCGAACTCGATGACTTCACGGCGCCAGTGCTCCGACGCTCGGCGCTCATGGCCGTGGTACAGGGCTATCACCGCCTGGGTGGCGGCCGGTACGAGGTGCAGGCCTACGGCGGCCTGAACCGCGTTCAAGGAAGCCCCTCGGCTATCGCGCTCACGCAACTGAGCAGCGTGCACTACTACCAGCGCCCCGACATCGGCGAAGACTACGACCCCACGCGGACCGCGATGGGAGGTTCTACGCTCTCCGCAACGGTGCGGAAGATCGCCGGCAGCGTTCGCTGGGACATCTACACCCGGCGGGCGACGGCGGGGCTCGAACTCAACGACATGGGGTTCGTGCCGACTGTCAACGACGCGCAGGTGCGCAGCCAGGTGAGCTTCCTGAGCCGCAAACCGGGCAGCTGGTACCGGCAGATGAATGCGTTCGCCCAGCACGATGCGCACTGGACGGTGACCGACGGGTTGCCCTCGGGCATGAACGGCCAGCTGCACTGGAGCGCATCGCTGCTCAACTTCTGGGGCGTCGCGCTGACCGTCGACTTGAGCAACCTGGCCAACACGCACTGCGTGTCGTGCGCACGCGGTGGTCCGGCGGTGCGCCAGAGCCCACGTGCCACGTACCGGTTCAACCTGGCCGGGGACGCTCGCCGCGCGGTGGAGCCGAGCCTCGACCTGCGCGCCGGCAGTGGCGACGGCGGGCGGAGTACGTGGCAGAGCGGAGGCGGCTCGGTGAAGCTGCGCCTTGCCAGTCGCACTTCATTCGAAGTCGGCGCCAGCTACGAGAATCGCGTGGAGGACGCGCAGTGGGTGGGCAACTACGGCGCCCTGCTGAGCGACACGACGCACTACACTTTCGGCCGCCTCACGCAGAAGACCACCGCCGTGACGCTGCGCGGGAATTTCACCGCCACGCCGGCGCTGACGTTCCAGCTCTACGCCCAGCCGTTCGTGAGCAGTGGCGCCTATGCGAACTGGCGCGAACTCGCCGAGCCGAAGGCGGTGAGTTACGACGCCCGGTACCGCACCTACCGCGGCGGCACGTCGCCGGGCGGCTTCAACGTCAAGCAGTTCAACTCGACGGCGGTGATGCGCTGGGAGTACCGCCCTGCATCGACGCTCTTTGTCGTCTGGCAGCAGGGGCGCGCACAGAGTGGCGTGAACGACGGCACGTTTGCGTTCGCCCGCGACTACCGCGACCTCTTCCGCACGCACCCGGACAACACGCTGCTCCTCAAGCTCGCCTACTGGTTCAACCCGTAGGAGCGCCGGGGAGTCCGCGACGGGCACCGGCAGGCAGCGCGCGGTGCCCGCAGCACGTCACCGCCGGTGCAGCGTGGACAACAGGTACAGCATGTTGGCGGAGCCGTCCATGATAGGCTCGTTGGTGGAGTAGTCACCCCAGTCGTCGTGGTAGACGATGAACCCGGTGTTCCACTTTGCCAGCGCGTCGGGTCGCGACAGGTGGATGCCCAGCAGGTTCTTGTAGATGGACTGGTACACGGGCCCGTCCAGGAGCGCGCCGTCGAGCTGCAGCTTGAGGTTGCGCGAAACCGCGGAGTGCGGGTCGCGCGAGAAATTGCCGCCGGCCGGAATGCCGATGACCATCGAGATGCCCCACGGATTCACGCCGAACAGCCAGTCGATGGCCGACTGCTCGAGCTCGCGGAACTGGGCGTCGCCGGTCATGCGCCGATAGAGCACGCCCTGCACCGCCAGCGACGTCATCAGGTCATTGGAGCACCAGATGAACGGGACGCCGACCCGAAAGCCGTTGTTCGCACGCCCAGCCACGGCCTTCAGGCCACCACGATAGTAGCGCGCAAGCTCGGTGCGCGCCGGCGCGGTGCCGCGCTGCCACGCTTCGAAGTGGCCGATGTTGTGCCACGGATACCATTGGTAATGGCTCGCCGTGTCCGCGCCCATCCACGGCTTCACCTTGGCCTGCGCGGCGAACACCATGGCGCGCGCACGATACCGCGACTCGCCGGTGAGCGCGTAGAGGGAAGCCGCACCGAGTTCCATGTCATCGGCCCAGTCATCTTCCTCGTAGAAGTACGGGCCTCGCGCCGGCGCCGTCTGGCAGGCGCCGGGGTACTTCTCGCCGAGAGCATACGCCGCGCGCGCCTTGCGTCGCAGCGTGTCGGCGAGCGCCGGTTCGCGCGCACCCAGCAGCTGGGCACCGAGCGCGAACGCGGCGGCAAACTTTCCGGCGGTGGAGGCATAGCCCGTCGCCCGGTTCTGGTACCTCAGAAGTCCCTGCGCGATGCCGGTGCACGGGTACAGCGGGCGGGGGCCGCCCTTGCCCCAGCCGTAGTCGGAAGAATCCTTGACCGGGACATCAAAGAACATGTGGTCACGGTCATCGCCGAGCTGGTTGAGCATCAGCGAGTCGTCGGGAAACATCTTCAGCAGCCAGGCGAGTCCGTGGCGCGCTTCGTCGAGCACGTCGGCAATGCCGTTGGCGCCGGCGCGTCCGTCGGCCTGATGCTCATCGCCGAAGGCGCGCGGGTGGTCGCGCCACGCCTGCAGCATCTGGAAGGTGGCGGTGGCTGACGTCGTGACGTACTGCAGATAATCGGAGGCGTCGGCCCAGCCACCGCTGGCCGGAATGAACTCGCCGGCACGCGTGGGGTGGTCGACCAGAATGCCGTCCTTGGTGTGCACCGGCGCGTTGAACACCGGGTTCCACCCCGAGCGCTGTTGGCGCATGTAGCGCAGCGGCACGTCGGCGAGCCCGTTCCAGACGTCGGCGCCGATCCTGAGTTCGGGTGACGTCAGGTCGCCGGCACGAACGCGGTAGCTCCCCGGGATGCGGAGTACCGAGAAATCCAGGCGGTAGGTCTCGACACACGGGCCGAACGCTCCGGCCGCGGTCACATGTTTCGGGCCGAGCACCCTGCGCCCCTTGGCGTCGATGACGTCGAAGGTGCTCACCGCGCGCGACCCGAGCGCGCACAGCACCGCCACCTTGCGAGCGTCGGTGAGGTAACCCACCTGGTTGACGCGAATGGCGTCGTCGGGATCTTGGGCGACGAGCGGACGCGCGGCCGCCAGGCCGAGCGCGCAGGCGAGGGCGAGTCGGGAAGTCATCGTACGAGCGAAGCTATGCGTATCAGGGGTGACGCGCCACACGACCATCGAGTGGCGATGGCCGCCGCGCCGCTGCACGTTTCGCCTGTCCCCCGCCGCCCGCCTCGTCCGCATTCACACCGGATCGACCGATGCCCCGTTTCCTGCGCCGCTTCCTCACCGTACTTCCCGCACTGCTGATCGCCGTCGCGCCAGTGGCCGCCCAGCGCACCGCCAGGCCGCCGCTGCACGCGCGCCACTGGATGGCCATCACTGGCAAACCGCTGGCCGCGACCGCCGGCTCGATGATGTTCCAGAAAGGCGGCAATGCCGTTGACGCCGCCTGCGCCATGCTCGCCGCGGTCACCACGATGTGGGACGTGCTGAGCTGGGGCGGCGAGACGCAGGCGCTCATCTACCACCCCGGGTTGAAGAAGGTCATCGGCATCAATGCGCTCGGCGTCGCGCCCACTGGCGCCACGGCGGAGTTCTATCGCGGCAAGGGATATCGGTATCCCCCCGAGTTCGGGCCGTTGGCGGCCGTGACCCCGGGCACTCCCGGCGGGCTGTTCACGATGCTCGCCGAGTACGGGAGGATGTCGCTCAAGGATGTGCTGGCGCCCGCCATTCAGATGGCCGACGGCTATCCCATCGAGGCGCAGACGGCCAACTCGATCGAAGCCAACAAGGCGCGGATCAAGCAGTGGAAGTACTCGACGGCGGTCTACCTGCCACACCTCGGCGAGAAGCGCGAAGCACCCGCGGCCGGCGAGATCTTCGAGCAGACGAACCTGGCGGTGACGCTGCGCAAGCTGGTGGACGCGGAGCAGGCGGCCCTGAAGGCCGGCAAGAACCGCAAGGAAGCCATCTACGCCGCGTACGACCGTTTCTACAAGGGCGACATCGCGCAGGAACTTGTGCGCGGCGTGCGCGAGGAGGGCGGGCTGTTCACCATGCAGGACCTCGCCAATTGGAAGGTGAAGATCGAGGAGCCGCTCACGACCAGCTACAAGGGCGTCGACGTCTACAAGCTCCAGCAATGGCAGCAGGGCCCGGCGCTGCTGCAGGCGCTGAACATCGTCGAGAATGCCGACGTGAAGGGAATGGGCTACAACAGTGCCAGGTACCTGCACACCGTCTATCAGGCGATGTCGATGGCCTTCGCCGACCGCGATTTCTACTATGGCGACCCGGCCTTTGCGCCGGCACAGCCGATGAAAGGGCTGCTCTCCAAGGAGTATGCAAAGCAGCGTTACGCGCAGATCGACTGGTCGAGAAACGACGCGAACATCAAGCCGGGCGATCCGTACCCGTTCGAGGGGCGCACCAACCCGCTGAGGGCGCAACTCGACGCATGGACGGTTTTGCCTTCACCGACGAACCTTCCGCGCAGCGGGCAGCAGGACAGGCTGCCACAGATGACCGATGACGGACGACAGATGACGGATGAGGCCTTCAAGGCGGCGTTCTACGCGGGCACCACGTCCATTCAGGCTGCCGATGAAGAGGGGTGGGTGATCTCGGTGACGCCGTCGGGCGGCTGGATACCCGCAGTCATCGCCGGCAACACGGGCGTGGGGCTGTCGCAGCGCGCGCAGAGCTTCGTGACGGCACCCGAGGATGGCCCGTTCAACGTCATCGAACCGGGCAAGCGCCCGCGCGTGACGCTGACGCCGTCTCTCGCCATGAAGGACGGCCTGCCCTTCCTGGCGGTGTCGGTGCAGGGTGGAGACTCCCAGGACCAGAACCTGCTGCAGTTCCTGCTGAACGTCGTCGACTTCGGCATGACGCCGCAGGAAGCGGTGGAGGCGCCGAACATCAACTCGTTCCAGATGCGGTCTTCATTCGGCCAGCACGAGAGCCGACCGGGACGCATGCTCGCCGCCGAGTCACTGCCGTTCTATGTGCGCAGTGAGTTGCGCCGGATGGGGTACACGCTCGAGTTCGAGGAGCGCACGTCGGGGCCGATTACGGCCATCCTGTTCGATCGCAAGCACCGCACCATGTGGGGAGCGGCATCGAACCATGGGGAAGACTACGGGATAGGGTGGTAGCAAGGCAGGAACCCGGGGTGTACAGCAGCTCTACGCTATGCGCCATACGCCGTCCGACTGGCGTCTATCGACTATCGACCATCAACTATCATCTAGGTCTGCGACCGCCTGGAGAATACGGTACCGCTGGTGACGGGGTCCCCCGATAGGCGTCTGCTGGGTATGCCACGTCATGCAGAGCCGTTTCGATTGCGCCCACGCGATAGAACGGAGTGGAAGCGGATGGTGCGCGGCGGAATCTAGCGGGTGCGGGTGGTGCTCCGGGTGCTGGCGTTGCTACACACCTAGGCCGGGCAGCCGGCCGACGAAGATCGGCACCCGGACGACGGACAGGCACGTCCCGAACAGGCGGAAGATCGGCGCCTGAGAGTATTACCATCCACCCGTCCAGGGATCATCGAAGTCCCGATGGGGCATCTCGCCACGGAGCACGGCTCGGCGACCTGTGCAAGTCCACCATCGTCACCCGACGCCCATCCCTTGAACAGGTCCGGCCAGAGCAGCATGGTCGCCGCGGCAAGAACAGTGGCGAGCACCAACACGTCCTTGCGTGTCCAGGTAGTAGTGTTGGTGGCCCGTCTCTTAATGGTCACTGCGATCCTCGGTGCTGGATGACCGCCGGTGGGCTCGCAGGTGCTGGCGGTGGAGTCGCGGAGCGGCGCTCCCGTGCCGTCGCGTATCTTGCTGGGGTGGAACGTGCACCCTACAATTCCATTCGCGCTCTGCGCTCGGCTATCGGCGCCCTAAACTTCCCCATGATGCCAATGCTCCGCCGCCTCGCCGACCGCGCCTTCGAACATCCGCTCGTGTACCGGATGCTGCAGGCGCCGTTCCAAGAGCGGAAGCTCGCGCCCTTCCTGCGTCGCCTAAACCGGCAGGCGACCATGCGCGTGCTCGACGTCGGGTGCGGACCGGGCACCAACGCGGCGCACTTCCGGGACGTCCAGTACACCGGCGTCGACATCAACCCCGACTACATCGCCAATGCGCAGCGTCGCTTTCCCGGCCGTTTTCTCGTGGGTGACGTGACCGATCCGGCCGTGCTGCCGGCAGAGCAGTTCGACTGCGTCCTGCTGAACTCGCTGATGCACCATCTCGACGACGACGCGGTAGGCGGCCTGCTCGGGCGGCTCGGCCGCTTTCTCGCCCCGGGCGGTTCCATTCATATCCTCGACCTCGTGCTGCCCCCCCAGTGGGGCGCCGCTCGCACGCTCGCGCACATCGACCGCGGTCGCTTCGCCCGTCCGATCGCACAGTGGAAGGCGCTTTTCGAGCGCGCGATGCACGTCGACGTGTTCGAGCAGTACCCGCTAGGCATCCCGGGCATTCCACTCTGGCAGATGGTCTACTGCGCCGGACGGTCCCAATGACGTCGCATCGCCGCATCAGCATTGCCATCCCCGTGTTCAACGAAGAGGCGGTGCTCCCTGAATTGCTCACGCGCGTCGGGCAGGTGCTCGACGCCCTTCCGGGCGGGCCGCACGAGGTGGTCTTCGTCAACGACGGCAGCCGCGACAGGTCGCAGGCCCTGCTTGAGGCGGCCGCCTCGGCGGATCCACGCCTCGTCGTCGTCGAGTTCTCGCGCAATTTCGGGCACCAAGCCGCGCTGTCCGCCGCACTCGATCACGCCACTGGTGACGCCGTGCTGACGATGGATGCCGATCTGCAGGACACGCCCGAAGTGCTCCCCGCCCTGCTCGCTCGCCTCGATGAGGGCTTCGACGTGGTGGTCGTGCGGCGCATCGCCCGCAAGGAATCGGCGTGGAAGCGCGCCGCGTACCACGTGGCGTACCGGCTGATCGCGAAGATGTCCGAGGTGCCGATCGGCATTGACGCCGGTGACTTCGCCCTGATGTCGCGCCGCGTGGTCGACGCGCTGACGGCGCTCCCTGAGCGCGAGCGGTACCTGCGCGGCCTGCGCAGCTGGGTCGGGTTCCGGCAGGCGACCGTCGAGGTGCCGCGCGCCGCGCGCGCTGCGGGCGAGACCAAGTACTCCCTGGCCAAGCTCGTCTCGCTGGCGCTCGATGGCGCCTTCTCCTTCTCCGTCGTCCCGCTGCGCATCAGCGCGGCCATCGGGGTTACGGCCTTCCTCGGCGCGCTGCTGTTCAGCGCCTACGCCGTGTACGCGAAGGTGGTGCTCGGGCAGTCGCCTCAGGGCTTCACGGCACTGTTCGTCGCCGGCACCTTCCTCGCCGGTATCGTGCTCATCGCCCTCTGGATCATCGGAGAATACGTGGGGCGCATCTACGCCGAGGTCAAGCGGCGTCCGATCTATGTGATCGACTCCATCACCGACGAGCGCGGCCGGCGCCATCCGCGCTGATGGACGCCGGGTACCTTGGCGCCTATCGCGACCTGTATCTCCGGCACTGGTGGTGGAGGTCCCGCGAGGCGCTGCTGACGCGGGAGATCGAGCGACTCGCGCCGCCCGGCGGGTTCGGGAACATCCTCGATGTCGGCTCCGGCGACGGTCTGTTCTTTCCGGCGCTGCAGCGCTTCGGCGACCCGTACGGCATTGAACCGGCGGCCGAGGCGCTCACACCCGACGGGCCGTGGCGGCAGCGCATCCATGCCGGCCCCCTCGACGCCTCGTTCCAGCCGGGGCACCGCTTCGGGCTGGTCCTAGCCCTCGACGTGATCGAGCATCTCGCCGACCCGGACGGGTTCATGGAGCACGTGCGGCGCGTGGTGGAGCCCGGCGGATGGTTCGTCGCCACGGTGCCTGCGTTCCGGGCGCTATGGACCGCTCACGACGACCTGAACCAGCATGTCACCCGCTACCGGCGCGCGGAGTTCGTGTCGCTGGTGGCGTCGCACGGGCTCGACGTCGTGCACGCGCGGTATTTCTTCGTGCTGGTGGCCGGCGCCAAGCTGCTCGTGCGCGCGCTAGAACGCATCCGTCCATCGCCGCCACGTCCACCCGAGCTGCCGAGCGCTCCGGTCAACGCCACGCTGGAGTGGGCGTGCCGCGCCGAGCAGGTCGTGCTGGGCCGTCACGCGCCCTGGTTCGGCAGTTCCCTGCTGCTCGTGGCCCGCGTGCCACGCTGAGGGCGTCAGCGCACGGAGTCGCCGCGCCAGCGAACTTCGACAAAGCGCCGGAACGTTCGGCCATCGAACATCAGGCGCCCGAACTCGCGACTGCGCGGAAACTCCTGCCGCAGTGCCCGCTCCTGTCGCGTGGTCAGTGAGTCGTTCATGCCAAACTGGTTCAGCCGGATCGCCGTCTGCACGTCCGCGCGGGCGAGGCGTGGCAGCACCAGTCGCACATCCTTGGCCGTAGAGTCGGCAAGGACGTCGTAGATGATGCGCGACGCGCTGGGGCGCTCCAACAGGAATCCGTACTCCGACGCATCGCCCACCACGTACACCGGCCCCGCTGGTCGGGTGGCCAGCAACTGAGCCACGCCCTCGAATTGCGCGCTGTCCTGCGGGCTCACCCACAGGCCACCACGCCGCATCGTCAGCCACGCCCACCGATCCAGGCTCGGGCTGGCCTCGGAGGTCGCCGGGTGTCCGATGCCGGCCACGATGCGCCAACCAACGGCAAACGCGCATCAACTGGCGCTTTACCCGCAAAGATGCGCGGCGTAAGTTCGCGTATCATCCGAATCTTTCTATGCGGACGGAGACCTAG
>JBBTFF010000103.1:0-8209 GCA_038041995.1 Gemmatimonadota bacterium
TCGGCGGCAGCGATCCGTTCGTCGTCCTGGCCAGCGCCGATGTCGACGCCGCCGCGGCTGCGGCCGTCCGGGCCCGATGCATCAACAACGGACAGTCGTGCATCGCCGCCAAGCGGTTCATCGTGCACGAGGCCGTGTACGACGCGTTCGCCGAGCGCTTCGCCGCGGCGATGCGCGCCCTGCGGCTGGGCGATCCACTCGATGAGGCCACGGACATCGGTCCGCTCGCCACGGCGTCCATCCGCCGCGAGGTCGACGACCAGGTGCGCCGCACCGTCGCCGCCGGCGCGCGCGTGGTCACGGGCGGCATCATGCCGCAGGGCAACGGCAACTACTACGCGCCCACCGTGCTCGCCGATGTCCCGCGCGACTCCGCCGCGGCGCGCGAGGAGATCTTCGGCCCCGTCGCACCGCTCTTCCGCGTGGCCAGCGCCGACGAGGCGCTCGCGCTGGCCAACGACACCTCGTTCGGCCTCGGCGCCTCGGTGTGGACGCGTGACCCGGCGGAGGCCCGGCGCTTCGGCGCGGGCATCGAGGCCGGCTCGGTCTTCATCAATGCGATGGTGGCCAGCGACCCGCGCTTCCCCTTCGGCGGCGTCAAGGCCAGCGGCATCGGCCGCGAACTCGCGCGCGAGGGACTACGCGCGTTCGTCAACGTCAAGACGGTGCGCGGGAGCGCCTAGGGCACCGCGGACGCCGGCGCTATCCGCGTCCGGGAAGCAGCCGCCGCAGCTGGCGCGCCAGGCGCGTCCAGCGCGTGGCGCGCCGCCGCTGGCGCTGCAGTTCCCTGGTGAGCACACGCCAGTCGCGCTGCATCAACGCCGCGTCGTGGTAGCGCTGGTCGGGCTCAGGCTTGAGTGCCCGGCGCAGCCACTCGGCGAGTTCCGCGGGAAACCGTGTCAGGTCGGCCTTCTCGGCCAGTTGCTGCGCGAGGATCGTGCGCGCATCGCCACCGCCGAACGGCAACTCCCCCGTGAGCGCGAAGATCACGATGCCGGCCACCGCAAAGAGGTCGCATCCCGCGCCCTGCGACTCCCCAAGGAGTTGCTCGGGCGCGGCAAAGGCCGGAGTGCCCGACGCGCCGGTCTTGTCCTCCCCCAGCGCGTTGGCAATGCCGAAGTCCGACAGCCGCCACCGCCGGTAGCGGTCGATGAGGATATTGGCCGGCTTCAGGTCGCGGTGAATGATCCCGTTGGCGTGCGCCAGCACCAGTCCGTCGAGCACCGAGTCGATCTGCGGCGCAATCTCGTGGAACGCGCGCGGCCCCTGTCGCGCCACCAGATCGTCCACCGATCCTTCTTCCTCGAGCTCCATGATGTACCACGACACGTCGCCCTTGGAGTCCCAGTCGTAGATGGGGACGATGGCCGGGTGCTGCAGTTGCGCGGCCATCCGCGCCTCGCGACGGAAACGCGCCACCGCGCCTTCGTTTCGCGCGATGCTGGGGTGCAGCATCTTGAGCGCCACCTCGCGCTCGAGCGAGAGGTCGCGCACGCGCCACACCGAACCGAACTGCCCCGTGCCCAGCGAGGCCAGCACTTCGTAGTCGTCGCCGATCGCCCAACGCAGGCGGTCTTCCTCGGACACCGCGTGGTATTCGCCCGACGACTGGTCCACCCCCACGACCAGCGGCGTGCTCGTGCCCGATATGCGCTCGATGTGCCGCAGCATGGCGGGCAGGTTCGCGAACCGGTCGCCGGGCTGCGGGGCCAGCGCGCGGTCGATCAACTCGGCGACGCTCGCCGGGCAGTCCGGGCGCACCCAGCGAATCGGCGGCACCTCCGTGCGCGGCGGCAACTCGCCCGTGAGAATGGCGAAGCAGACGGCGCCCAGCTGCCACTGGTCGCTGGCCGGCGTCGGGGCCCACGGACCCCCCGACAGCTCGGCGGGAGTGGGCGCCCAGCGCGGATCGGGATACACGCCGGCGGGTATTTCGTCGCGCGCCACGGCCCATTGCCACCCGAGCAGATACAGGCGCCCGGTCGGCGTCACGTTGATCATGTCGGGGGCCACCGCGCCGTGTATCGTGCCGGCATCGTGCAGGTATGCCAGCGTCGATCCGGCCGCGCGCAGCACGCGCAGCATGTAGGGCACTGTCTCGGTGCCGATGCGGCGCAGGCGCGCGCCCACCGTCTCTCCGGTCACCCAGCGGCGCAGGTACCCCGGGCCGCGACGACTCTCGCGGTACGGCCTCCAGTAGTGGTACGTGGTGGGAACGCTGGGATGGTTGCGGTGCGCCAGGTGTCGCGCCTCGGCAAAGAGCCACGGCGCGTGCGCCGGGTCCGGCGCCGTCACCAGCGCGAGTGACCGCCCGAAGGCATCGATGACCTCCATCGCGTGCCGATACGGCGTGAACACCCCCTGGTCACCCCATCGCCAGCCGGGCGGCAACTCCCAGCGATCGAGGTGCGACGGAATTCCCGTGGTGATCTGCTGCGGAGGCGTGGTGCCGATGAGGCTCATAAGTGAGTGAAATCTGTCAGGACGAGCGCGTCGAGACCAGTCGGATGGTCACCGCCGTTCCTTCACCCGCCTTGCTGGCCACCTCGATGCTCCCGCCCCACCCCTCGATGAGTCGCCGGCTGATCGCCAGGCCCAGTCCGCTGCCGCTCGTCCGCGTCGAGAAATGCGGCTCGAAGATGCGCGGCAGCACGTCGGGGGCGATGCCCTGCCCGTCGTCGCGCACCACGATGCCCACGCTGCCCTCGCCCTTCGTCACCGACACGCGCACGCGGCGGCTCCCCGCGTGCCGGGCATTCTCCAGCACGTTCAGCAGCACCTCGCGCAGTTCGGGATCGTGCGCCATCGCCATCACCGGCGCCGCCACGCCATCCACCGACCACTCCACGTCGCCCGCGCCAAGCTGCTCCAGTCGCACCACGTCCTCCACCACCGCCGCCACGTCCACGGCGCCGGGTGCCGCCTGCTCTTCGGGCACCGTGCCGTAACGGCTGAAGGCGCGCGCGATTTCATCCAGCCGGTCGATCTCGGCCAGCATGCGGTCGACGTTTTCGTCGAGCACCGCGTCGAAGTCCACGCGCGCGTCGCCGCGCGCGCGCCGCAGGTGCTGCATGCCCAGTCGCATCGGAGTCAGCGGGTTCTTGATCTCGTGCGCCACCTGCCGCGCCATCTCGCCCCACGCCAGCACGCGCTGCGCGCGCGCCAGCTCACTGACGTCGTCCAGCGTCAGCACCGCGCCGCGCGCACCACGCAGGAGCCGCGTGAGCCGGGCGTGCAGCTGCACGCCGCCCGGTCGTTCGATGTCGAACTCCTCCTGCTCCGACGTCCCCGGCAGGAAGCGGCGGAGGCGCTCAGCCAGGGGTGCGTCGACCACGCCGTCAGCCATGACGCCGGGCAGGGCCGCGACCCCGAGCAGCGAGACCGCGCGAGGATTGATCAGCGAGATGCGCCCCTCGGCGTCCACCGCCACCACGCCGCTGGCCACGTCGCGCAGCACGGCAGCCAGCCGGCGCTCCGCCGCCTCCAGCGCGTCGCGGCTTGCCCCGAGGTCGGCGGCCATCTGCCGGAAGGCGGCGAACACGGGCTCGAACTCCACGGGCGGCGTGCCGTCGGGCAGCGGCTCGCGCACGCCGCTCGCCACCGCCAGCGCGCCGGCACGCAGCGTGTTGATCGGTCGCGCAAACGTGCGCGCCGCCAGTCCGCTGAGCCAGAACGCCGCGATCGCGCCAAGCGCGGTGACGAAGAGCACCAGCATCGCGAGGTCGCGACGGCGGCGGTCGAGCGCCAGTTCGTCGCTGCGCGCCGGCGCCGACAGCACCAGCTGGATGCCGTTGGGATCGACCCACGCCCGGTAGCCGAACCGCACCTCGTCGCCGCTCACCGTGACGTCCAGTCCGGCCAGCAGGTCATCGTTCTCGGCCAGCGCTACCACCACCGCCGGCGGCAGCAGTCGGCCGACGGGCGCCAGCGCATCATACAGCGGGTCGCTGGTGCCGACCAGCAGGCCGTCGGCGAACAGCAGCAGCGGCGTCTCGAACCGGGCCGCCGCTTCCGACAGCTGCACGCTGTCCGACGACGCCTGCACGCCGCGCAGCGTCTCCCGCACCAGCAGGTCGCGGCTCTGTCGGTCGTCGGCCTGCAGCCGGCGATACGACCAGGCGGCAAAACCGCCGGCCGGCAGCACGAAGAACGCGAACAGCGCGAGCGACAACTGCAGGCGATAGCTGCGCGGCCACCCGCGAAACCGCGCGCGCACCCAGCGGCGAGCCGTGCCCTCGGCGGCGAAGAGCAGGCCCCACAACATCGCCACCACCAGCAGGTCGAGCATCACCACCAGCGCGCCGCGCGGTACCAGCACCTCGAGCCCGCGCAATTCCACACGCGCGTGCACCCGGGCCGTCCCCGCGTCGCCCTCCGGCAGCACCCAGTCGCCGTGCATTTCATCGGCACGGCGCGCCCAGCGGCTCGCACGCTCCGTCTCGCTGCGCGGATCGCCTTGTTGCAGCGTATACGCCGGATCGGCGTTCGGCGGGGAGCCCAGCCCCAGCAGGGCGATGAACGGATCGGATGGCACCAGCTTGGTTCGCGGCGAAATCACCACCGTCGTCACCGAGCGGTCGGCGTGCGGCACCGCGAGCACCAGCTGCGCCACCGGCGCGGCCGTGGTCTGTCGCAGCACCGGCTGGCGCAGCCGGCCCGCCTCGAGGGCAAACGCGTCGAGCCCGTAGGTCGACCCCGACGCCATGCCGACGCGCAGGTCGGCGATGGGGCGACCGGCTGAATCCCACGACGTCAGTTCCGCGGGAAAACCGGCGGCGCCAAGCTCGCTCGCCGCGTACCGGGCCAGAAGCCCGGCGCGGTTCGGCGACGGCGGCGCGGCCGCAAGATCCGCCCCCAGCCGCTGCAGCATCGAAGTGACGTATGGATCTGATCGCCCGAGTCCAGCCACGTCCTGTTCCGCCAGCTGCACGCGCTGCCGCGCCGCGGCCGCCCACACCAGCGTCACCGCGCCACAGGCCGCCACGAAGGCCGTGCGCCAGAAGACCCGTCGCGCGCGCCGCGCCAGCGCCAGCGCGGCGATGGCGGCAATCCACAGCGCCGGGTACCACGGCGGAAGTCGCGCCGGCGCCAGCAACAACACGGGAGCCAACAGCGCGGCGAACGCGGCGATCACCGGCGCCACCCAGCTCGGCAGTCCGCGGCGCCCGCTCAGTCCCGCCTGGCCCGCGGTGACGCCGAGCAGCAGCACCGAGAAGGCGGCAAGGAAGATCGGCACTTCCCACGCCAGCCACAGCGACGCCGTCACGCCGCTGCTCGGCACCCGAATGCCACGCGCGACGTCACGCAGCAGGAACGGGCTCACGGCCGCCACCACGACCAGCAGCACGATCCACGTCCACCGTGTGCGCCGGCGCGGCGCGCCGCGCAACACCGCAAAGAGCGCCATCAGCACCAGCGCGCTCACCACGGCCAGCGCCGCCACATTGGCCGTCAGCGGCCCGAGCGTTGGCGCGTAATACAGCCCCGGATCGAACCAGCGCGAGAAGTTCGAGTACGCCCCCAGCGGCAACCGCGCCAGGGCGAGCACCACCACCGCGAGCGTGGCCAGCCGTGTGCGCAACCGGTGTTCGCGTCGCCACGCCGTGGCGATGAACAACAGGGCCAGCAGCGCCAGCAGCGCACCACTGCGCAGTCGCGCGCGCTCGGCGGCCTGCAGCGCCACCACTTCGCGCGGCGCCATCACCGCGCGCACGGCGAGCACCGCATCGCCGTCCACCACCACTCGGCGCACCGAATCCCCTTCCACCGTGGCGGGCGCAAATACGTAGCCGGCAACCCCCGCCTCGCGCGCCGCCGTCACGTCGAGCGGCGACGTGAGGTTGTCGGCGGGACGCTCGGCGTGCAGCAGTGCTGTGGCCACGGCGGTGACGTTGGCGCGCCGTTCGACGATGTACAGCGCCAGGTAGAAGGGGGTCACCATCACCCCGTGCGTGGCCGGCAGCGAGTCCACGGGTACCGCCAGTCGCCCCGCCCACGCCTCCGGATGTCCGTCACGCGCGCGCAGCACCGCACGCTCGGGATGTCCCCTGACGTGGCGCGCCAGCACGTCCCAGAGCGCCGCGCCGACGGTGTCGCCGGCTACCGCGGCGCGTGCGGCGTCGCGCAGTCCCGTGGCCGTGGATTCGATATCGCGCGCGAACGCCTCGGTCGCCGCCGACTCGGCCGCGCGGCTCCACGACACCCAGTCGGTGTCGCGCTTCACGCTCTCGTACCGGGCGCGAATCCCCTCCCCCACGAAGAGCACCGCCAGCGCGAGAAACAGCACCTCGCGTCCGCTGCGCGCATGGCGTGCCCCGGCCGGGATGGCCACCAGCACCGAAATGCCGCAGCTCCACAGCCACACGGGCGACGCGGTGCGAATCCAGGCCGCCGCCGTGAGGACGATCGCGGCAGCCGCCAGCGGCCACACCCAGCGTGGAAACGCTGGAACGGCAGCGGGCGCCCGGTTGGGCAAGAGGTGGTCGCGAGAGGTCACGCTCGAGGATAATACCCCGGCAGCGCGCCTCCGGCGATCTGTCCTCGTCGGGCACCCGCGGCCAGATGACGGGTAGAGGTAAATGACCTACTATTAGGGCAGACCATGAACCGACTTCATCTCGCCCTTGTCGTCCTTGCCTTGGCCGCGCGCTCCGCCGCTGGCCAGGTCACGGTCGTCGACGAAGGCAGCTTCACCGTCAGCCGCGGTGGCGACCGGATTGGACGCGAGGACTTCTCCATTCGTCACGTCCCGACCACGCCCGGCGCCTTCGAGACGCTCACCCGGGGGCTGGTCGTGCTTGGCGCCCAGCGTCTGACCGTCGACTTCAGCGCCGACTCGATCGGCCTGCCGGCGCGTTTCCAGTCCAAGACGATGGTCGACGGACGCACCGGCGAGACTTATCGCGCCGAAGTCACCGGCCGACGCTACAGCGCCCGCGCCCTGCGCCCGTCGGGGGAGTCGGCCCGGGAGATCCGCCTCCCCGACGGCGCCCTGCTGGTCGAGGACGGCGTGCTGCACATCCTGCAGTTCGTGGTCGCCCGCGGCGCGGGGACCGTCGCGGCCGTTGTACCGGCCCGCGGGGTGGTGCTCGCGTTGACGATCGAGGCTGCCGGCGCCGATCGCGTCTCCATCGCGCTCCAGTCGATCGACGCCCGCAAGTTCATCGTGCGCGAAGGAACGACCGGCCTGGTCCGCGAGGTTTGGACAGATAGCGTCGGGCGCCTGCTTAAGGTCGCGATTCCCGCCGAGCACCTGGTGGCGGTTCGTGACGAGGCGCCTCAGCCCCTCAACCGCTGAGGCGTGGGCCCGGCGGTGATGGAACACCCCGATCCCGGTGTGGATCGAAGGCCGGGTGTGGCGATTTGAAACTCCCCGCCATTCGACCCCGTAAGCCCCGTCGGACCCTCAGCTCGGATTCCATACTGCCCATGCGCAAATTCCTGACCGCCCTCTTCGTATCCGGAGTCGCATTGAACGCCGCCGCCCAGGCCGCGGCGCCGAGCACGATGACCCTGGACGACGCCCTGGGCATCGCCAAGAAGAACAACCCCACGTACCAGCAGCAGTTGTCGGGGCGCACGCGCGCCGCGCTGGCGCTTCGGTCGGCCTACGGGGCCTTCCTTCCCAGCGCCGACGCGTCGTTCGGCTCCGGGTACCGCCAGGGCAAGCCCGAGGTCTTCGGCGGCGTGGCCTTCGGCGCCACCTCCGACATCATCTCGAGCAGCTGGGGGCTGAACTTCAACGCCCGCTACTCGGCGTCCACCCTCAGCGAGTTGCGCCGCGCCCGCGCCAACGTGGATGCCGCCGAAGCGGACGTGTCGGTCGCCGAGCTGAGCCTGCGCAACACCGTCGTGTCGCAGTTCCTCGCGGCACTGCAGAGTTCGGCCAACGCGGCGCTGCAGGACTCGCTGCTCGTCAAGGTGCAGCTCGACCTCGAGCTCGCCAGGGCGCGCGCCGGCGTCGGGTCTGGCACCTCGCTCGACGTCAAGCGCGCCGAAGTGGCGGTGGGTCAGCTGCAGGTGACGGCGCTCCGCGCCCACAACACTGCAGAGATTGACCAGGTGAAGCTGTTCCAGCAACTCGGCGTGGCGCAGCCCGGCCCCGTCACGCTGGTGCCGCTGACGACGGTCACCGAACCGTCTTTCGCCATCGGCCAGCTGATGGACATCGCCCGCAAGACCAACCCGACGCTGCAGGGATTCCAGTCGC
>JBBTFF010000104.1:0-20187 GCA_038041995.1 Gemmatimonadota bacterium
GTGACGCGAGAGTTTACAGTATTCGCCAGCTGTACATAATCAATACGGTAATTCCGGACCGCACAACAGGGGGAGCGGGTGAGGAGTGGAAGGGTGAACAACCCCATCTATACTATTTGCGCGCCGAGCGGGGCCAGAAAGCAGCCGGCGCCGGCGGCGACCACCATTGAAAGCCGTCGATCGGCAATCAGGTCGCCGTCCACCTGGCACGGAATCGAAGTATCCAGCGCCTCGATGCAGACCTCGCGACCGCGCGCGAAGGTCCAGCGGGGGTCGGCGCGGCGGCGGCGCATCAGCATCTCGATCACCGAAAAGGCCAGGGCATCACGAAGAGTGCGTGCGTCCACGATCACGAGGTCGAGCAAGCCATCCGTGATTGATGTTCCCGGCGCCACCTCGAGCAGCCCATTGAAGATGCGCCCCAGATTGAGGACCATCGCCACCACGCCCTCGCGTTCGATGACTCGCCCATCGACCTCGGCGCGCACGCCGAACCGACGCGGCTGCCAGGCCGCGCGCGTTGCGCTTACCACATATGAGGCCACACCCAGGGTTTCCTTCAGGCGCCCGGTCGCGCCCGCGGTCATCGCGGCGTCGAGCCCCATGCCGGCGCCGATGCCGACCCGCCGACGTCCGTTCAGGATCGCAAGGTCCAGTCGCCGAACGGAGCCGCGCAACACCGCACCGACCGCGCGCGACGGACTCAGCGGGATGGAGAGAGCGCGCGCGAGCTGGTTGCCGGTGCCGCCGGGGAGGATACCGATGGGCGCGGAGGATCCCGCTTCGGCCAGTCCGGTGGCCACGTCCATCACGGTGCCATCGCCGCCCAGCACGAACAGCCGGTCGTGCGACGCAGCCAGCTCCCGCGCCACGCGAACGCCGTCACCTGCCTCGCGCGTCTGCTCGACCGTGAGCGTCACCCCGGCCGCGCGGAACGCGCGGCGCACGGCCCGCTCGGCGCCGGCGGCGCGGCGGGCCACCGGGTTCACGATCAGCGCCGAGCGGCCCGTCAGAACTGCCAAGCGCGGATGAGGTCGAGGCCGACTTGTCGCGGCGTGGGAGCGAAGCCGCGCACCACGGCGTCGCGCGTGCAGAGCGCGGCGTTGGTCGACGGGTCCATGCCCGCCGACGTCGTGATGCCGTGGTTGAAGCGGTAGTCGAACTTGAAGCCCAGGGCATCGAACAGGCTGGACGACCCGCCCTGCCCCATGAGCTGCCCGATGCTGCAGAGCCCGGCGTCGATGCGGAAGAAGACCCGTTCGCCAAGCTGCTTGGCACAGTTGAACCGCGAGCCGCTCAGCAGGCTGCTGCCGACGTCCTTGATGCCCCTGTTGTACTGATCGAGGCTGGCGGTGCTGAACTGCGCGTCGTCGCACAGACCCCCCGACCACTTGCTGCCGATGACACTGCCCAGCGACGAGAGCGCCACGCGATAGGCGGTCGTCGACACGTCGCCGCCGCTGCGGCCGAGGATCTCGTTGCTGGGACCACCGGTGACGAGGTAGCTCAGGATGTCGCTGTCGGAGACCCGGCTGGAATCGGGGGTCGAGAACGAGGCCCGCGGCGACCCGAGCGTGCCGCCGATGTTCACGCGTACCCGCACGTCCCTTTGCGCGGTGCTCTGCGAGAACGTTCGCACCGTGTGCAGGGCGCGGATGTCCATCTCGGCGAGGTTCGGGTCGGGATCGCCGCGGAAGCGGATCTCGCCGCCTTCCACGTCGAAGGTGCGCTGCACGGGACCCGCGTTGAGGCGGTACGAGCCACGTACCGTCTGCAGCGTGCCGCTGAGCGCCAGCTGGTAGCGGCCGGCATCGCGCCCACGCCGCACGCGCGCGGCGGTGATGCGGACCCGGCCGCCCAGGGTGATGTTGGCTTCGGACGACCGGATCTTGACATCGCCTCCCATCGTCACCGGTACGTCGCTTATCCTCAGGTTCTCCACGACGCGCGACGGCGCGCGCGGCAGGATGCCGTGATCAGCGAGCGCCACGGTATCGACGATGTTCCGCAACTCGGGATCATCCAGCGAGATGAGTTCCTTGGTGAAGATGTCGGGGATGAACACCGTCCCCCGGTCCACCTGCAGCGCGCCGGTGAGCGCCGACCCGCTGGTGGCGCCGGCAACGCGCAGCGCGCCCGAGAGGTCGAGGTCGGCCACTCGCGCCTTGTTGATGACGTTGAAGTTCTGCGCGATGAGCCGCAGGTCGAACCTCGGGTCGTCCATGTCGCGGAAGCCGAGCCATCCGCTGAGGGTGGTCTGCCCGCCACGGGCGTCGCCGCTGCGCACCGTGACGTTGCGCACGGCAATGGAGTCGCCGTGGAAGCCGATGTCGGCCTCCACGTCATGCCACGAGGTGCCCAGCACCGGCAGGTCGAATCCTCCGTTGGTGACGCGGAGCGAACCATTGACGAGTGGCCTGTTGACGGTTCCACTGATGCTGGCCTCGAGCGCGAGTGTGCCGCGCGCCTTCGTGACCTCCGTCGTGAGCAGTTCCAGGAGCGCCACGCCCGCCGAGTCGGAGCGAATGTTGGCCCGCAGCGGCGCGTCGGCAAGCAGACGTCGCGGGACGCTGCGGAACCGCAGGTCCACCGGGATGGTGGCGTCGGCGCGCAGTGCCGTGACCGTCTTGCGCATCGCACTGACCGTCGCCTCCACGCGGCGGTCGGCGTAACGCCCGGAGGCTGCGGCGTGCTCCATGTGGACTCCCGCCACCAGCGCATCGCGCACGGCGGCGTCGAGCGCCATGAGTGGCGCATCGCGCGTTCCCGAGACGCGAGCGGACAGCCATGCCCTGCCGGAGAGCGGCGACTTCGCCTGCACCAGCTCGCCGATGTCGGCGAGCGGCACGTCGGTGGCGTCGAACGCCGCGGCCATCTCGAGCTGGTCGGGGAGCGAGCCGCGCAAGGCAATCCTCCCCGCCGTGCGGCCGAGGATGACGAGCGAGTCCACCGTCCAGGCCGCGCCGGCGCGCGAGATGTTCGCCGGCGAGAGCAGCGCCCAGTCATTGTCGGCCATCGCCAGGCGGAACCGGTCGAGCCGGACGGTGGTGGTGTCTCGCGACCAGGCGACCTCGGCGCGCGCGGTTGCCACCGGACCATTGGACAGCTCGGCCTTCAGCTCGGTGACGACATGCCCCGGCATGGGGATATCGGCCGTGGCATCGACGTTGTTCAGGCGCACCCCGCCCACCGTCAGCCCTTCCACGCGCGCGTGCACCGCGCCGCGCAGCGAATCAAGCGGAAAGGACAGCCGGGCGTTGGCGTCGATGTCCTTGGCGAACGTCGAGCCGACCCGGATGTCGGTTCCGCGCGCCACGGCGTTGACCCGCAACGCCGGCCACGACCCGAGCACCGCGCCGTCGATGCGCAGCGTCCCCTCGAGGGCCGAGGTGTCGCGCGCCGCACCGCTGTCTGCCATGGTCACCGACTTGGCGAGCGCGCGCCGGAAGCCGCCGAGCGAGTCGAGCACCACGCGAAAGCTCACCGAGTCGCCGGCACGCCCCGGAGCGAGCGACAGGCTTCCCCGCGCCGCCACGCTGAACGCGGCGCTCTCGAGGGTCAGCGAGTCGACCAGCATGGTGCCCGACAGGAATCGCAGGCTGGCGTCGCCGCCGTAGATGCGCACGCTGTCCACCAGCGAGCGCTCCATGTGCAGCTCTGCGCCGCCGCGCAGGTCGGCCAGCGAGTCCCCGCTGACGTCGGAGGACCAGCGCAGCGCGATCGTCGTCGACGGAACATCGTCGCGCCCGAGGAGGCGGCGCAGGTCGAGGCCGGTGGCGCGGCCTCGCGCGGTGGCGCGATATCCCGGCGCCGACACGTCAAACGTGCCATCCACCTCCACGCGCCCGGCGTCGCCGACGAGATCGGCATTGAGGAACAGGTTCTCCGGCGTCCCCTTCACCCGCAGCGGTCCGCTGAATTCCCCGCGCACGGGAAGCGCGGGGAACGAGCGCGCGAGCGACGTCATGGAAAGCGGCAGCGCCACCAGCGCCAGGTCGTACGTCATGAACTCGTCGCCCGACGTGACGCGTCCCGATCCCTTGAAGTGCGACACCGGCGCGTCGCCGTCGTGATGCGTGAAGTCGCCGTCCTTGAAGCGGACGTCGAGCCACGACGAGTCGAGCACCGCGTGCCCCGCCACGTAGCCGTTCAGGCGCGGAAACTCCGGGTCCAGCGCCTGCAGCGTGCGCAGATCGAGCTGGGCCAGGTCGACGGTGACGCCGCGAAAGACGGTGAACGCCGGGAACAGGATGTCGAGCTGTCCGCGCGCCGTCCCGCGCGTGATCGCCCCCGGCACGTTGCCGTCGGCGAAGGTGAAGCGCGCCTCATCGAGTTGCCACCGGTTCACCGGACCGCCGCGTGCCCGCACCGTGCCGGAGATGGTGCCGCGCCACGGCATCGGCAGCGGCTCTCCGCCGAACTGCTCGATCAGCCGGAAGTCCACGGGCAGCGCCTCGAGGGCGAGGTCCTTCAGGATCAGCACCGGGGCGCCGATGCCGAAGGTCATGCTGCCGCGCAGCCGCGAACCCGTGGTCCGGATGTCCATGTTCTGCAGCACGTAGTCGACGACGCGCGGGTTGCGCTCACTCCTGATGTGCAGGTCCATGCGGCCACCGCCGGTGGTCGGCAATGTCTCGTAGACCCACGCGATGTCGGCCAGCGACACCGAGTCGCTGTGAATGCGAATGTCGTAGCGCATGGGGAGCTTGCTCCCCCACACCACCTTCCCCTTGGCGTTACCGGTGGAGCCGGGGAGGTCGAAGCGTGGAACGTCGACCCACAGCGAGTCGCCGCGCCGCTGGAACGTGCCGCGCGCGTTGCGCACGTTGAACGGCGGGTAGCGCTCCAGCAGGTCGAGGCGGGCGACCTCGAAATGCTGGCCGCCCGTGTCGGGATCGGCGATGTGCGCATGCGACAGCTGCGCCGCGATGCCGCTCCACTTCCATTCCTTCTCGTACTCGTCGGGGCCGATGCGTCGCACGCCGCCGAGCGTGTCCCTGAGCGCGTGCGTGATGGCGCTGTCACGCCGGACGCCGCGCAGCGAGTCGGCCGGCGCCCACGGCAGCGCCATGCGCACCTCGCCGCCGCGCACGCGCACGTTGCTCAGCGTGACGCGGCTGCCGAAGCCGCGCCGCGCACCGGACGGACTCTTGGGACCGCGAGGGAATATGGCGTTATAGTTCCACGCGTCATTCCGCCGCTGCAGGCGCAGGAACGGTCGCTGCACGTCGAGCGAGCGCAGGAAGATCACCCCGTCCACGATGTCACGCGGGTCGAACGTGACGTGTACCGGTCCCGTGGCGAGGAAGAGCGAGTCGTTGGGCTCGCGGATCTCGAGCGTGTCGATGGTCAGGTCGGTGAGGAAGTTCCCGCTCAGCGCCCCGACGTGGATCTTCCCCTTGAACACGCTGGCCAGTGTGCGCTCGGTCTGCGCGCGGATAAACTCGCGACCGCGAACCGAGCGCGTGAACGCCACGAGGACGACGACGAGCACCGTGCCCATCAGGAGGATGGCGATCGCGCTGGCGAAGGCGACGTGACGGCGGCGGCCCATCGGCTAGAACGCCTGCCCGATGGAGAGCTGGAAGCTGAGACGGCGAACGAAACTGGCCTCACGCGGCGGACGGAAGTCCGACGGGCAATTCCCCGCCTCCTGAGTCAGTTTCGACGAACCCGGGCTCGTCGGCGTCACGCGCAGCATGTTGCCGGGACTCACGCAAAACAGCTGGCCACCGTCGGAGATTGGCGTGTCGAAGTACGCCGCGCCCTCCGAGCGCTGATAGGGGTTGTAGCCGATGTCGACGCGCACAAGCCCCACCAGCGTGCGCATTCGCACCCCGATGCCCGGTGTCCACTGCACCGACCTCAGGTTCAGCGTCGCTGCCGTGTTGCGGTTCCACACCCTGCCGGCGTCGGCAAAGGCGGCGAGTTGCAGCAGGCTGGAGAAGACCGGGCTTGGAACCCGCGCCTCGATGTTGGCGACCAGCAGCGCGTTGCCGCCTACGGGAATCGCCCGCTGTCCCACCGCGCCGGGGTTCGCGCGAAAGAACACCGTCTGTGACGGGTCGGATGGATCCCCGCCCGGCGTGCCGTCCGCGCGCACCGTGTCGTAGCCGGTCGGGATGTACACCACGGGGCCCAGCTCGTTCTGGCGAAAGCCGCGCACGGTGGTCGCACCGCCGGCGTAGAGACGCTCCTGCGCCGGGATGTACGCATCGCCCACTTGCGAGCGAAGCATCGGCCCGAGCACGGCCCCCATCCGCAGTCGCACGGCGATCACGATCTCGCTCGCCGGCGAATAGTACGTAGCGCCATCGAGCGAGAGCCGCGTGAACTGCAGGCGCGCGTCGGAACCCACCGCGCGCGAGGCATGGCGCACGTCGCCACGCAGCACGACGCCGCGCGTCGGGTTGGACGGGTTGTCGGTCCGCTCGTCGGAAAAGGAAAGACCGAGGACGGCGAGGCGCTGCCGGCGAAGGAGCGACGCCTGGTCGACGTCGGAGCAGGCGTTGAACACGGCGCAGAGCAGGGCGGGAAACGACTTGGTGCTGCCGTATTCCATGGTGTACGACGCGTTCTGCGCGCGACGCCCGGCGCTGCGCGACAGCGCCAGCGTGCCGCCGATCGGCGTGGACCGCATGAAGGCGTTGTACTCGGAGCGGCGCTCGCTGAACAGCGTCAGCGACGGCTGCACACCCACCCTCGCCGACACCGGCGGCGTGATGGTGAGGCCGGTGGAGTAGTTGAGGTCCTGGCTGAAGAAGTCGTTGCGCGCGTCCTGCGTGCACAGCGAGGCGAGTCCGTCGAGCGGGCGTCCCACACCGATCTTCGACACGCGGGCGCGCAGGTCGAGCCGAGTGGCGCGCCGCGCGACGTTCAGGTGCGAGTACTCGGCAGAGGCGCGAAAACAGTCGAGCGAACCCCAGCCGCCGCCAATGCGCGCGTTCTGCGGCGCGCCTTCCACCACGTCGATGAGCACCGGCAGTGTGGAGTCGGAGTGTACGCCGGCGGTGTCGGGCTCGACACTGACGCGCGCGAAGAGCTGCCCCGCGTAGAGCGTGCGCTTGGCGCGCTCGAGGTCGCGCTGGCGGTACCAGGCGCCGGTCGACAGGCCGGCGAGCCGGCGCACCACCGTCGTGTCCACCTGCGATCCGGCATGGAACGGGCGCACGTCCACGCGTACCACGCCGATGCGCGCGCGCGGCCCCGGCAGCGCCACGAAGGTCACCGCGGCCAGGCGGGACGGCGCGTCGGTGTCGTAGTTCATCAGCACGTCGGCATCGGGATAACCCCCGTCGCGCAGGCGCCGCACCAGCGAGTCGCGCGCGGCGGAGAGCGCCAGGCGGTCAAACCGCCCGCCCATATGCAGGGGGAGCGACCGCTCGACCGCCTCGCGAACCGGCACCGCCTCGAGCCCGGTGATGGCCAGCGAACTGATGCGCGTCGGCTCGCCTTCGCTGAGCGCGAAGCGCACGGCGACCTGGGAGGCGCTGAGACGCGTCACCACGGTGTCGACCTTGATGTCGAGGAAACCGTGGTTGCGGTAGAAGAGGATGAGGCGAATGACGTCGCGCGGAAATTCCGCCTTGTCCAGGCAGTAGCGCGTGCCGAAGAACTTGAACGAGCGACGCGCCCAGTTGGACGGCGTGGTCGCGATGCCGTTGGCCAGCACCGAGGCCGGGAACGACCGGTTGCCCGTGAAGTCGAGCCGCAGGACCTCGGTGTCGCCCTTGTCGCAGACGATGTCCTGCGCGCCGAGCGCGGCGGGAAAGGCCAGGGCGAGGAATAGGCGGCGATGCACACCAAAATTTCGGTCGGCGCTCTTATAGTTGTCAACAACGAATCGGAATTCGGATTCCGGAATTGGAAATCGAATTCTGAATTCGAGGCGGAATGCGGAAGGGTTCGTACCCACCTGCGGGCTTCTGGTGACACTCTCACGGACCGCCCATTTCACCGTTCGGCATGACTCTCCCGCCTGCTGACTTCGACGCCTTCGAACGCGACACCCCGGCGGCTTATCTCGGCGACCCTCTCTGGCGCGTCCGGATGTTCCGGATGGCTTCCTATCTGGGTGGTCGAGCCAGAACCGACGCCACCCGACTTGGCCTGCACGCCAGCCTGGCACAGGCCGACCAGCTTGTTCGCGCCATCAGTTCGGTGGCCGCCAACATCGCCGAGGGCTACTCCCGCGACTCTGACGCCGACCGCCGACGCTTCTACGGATACGCGCTCGGTTCCACCCGCGAAGCGATCACGTGGATGGATGGCATCGGACTGCACGGCGATCGAGCCTTCGCCGAGTACGTGGACCTGCTCGTGCAGATTCGACGCCAGTTGCTCACGTCGATGAAGCGGATCCAGCGGAGGGCGCCGTCAAGCACGCGACAGCGCGGACCGCGCGAGCCCGGGTAGCAGACTCGAAGGGGCGCCTGCAGGCGCCCCTCCGACTTCCCATTCCGCATTCCGCCTCGAATTCCGAATTCGATTCCAATTCCGTCATCCGAATTCCGATTCGGTCACTCGTCCTTTTGTCCAAACACCGCAAGATTCGAGGAGTGCCCCGGGTTGATCTTCTTCGCCGGGTACACGTGGTGCACCGCCTGGTTCACCGCGACGGCCGCCTCCGAAAATCCCGTCGCGATCAGCTTGAGCTTTCCCGGATACGTCGTGATGTCGCCCGCCGCGTAGATCCCGGAGCGGCCGGTCTCCATCTGGGAGTTCACCACGATCTCGTCCTTCTCGAGCGTGAGCCCCCACTGGGCCAGCGCGCCGAGGTCGCTGACGAAGCCGAGCATGGGGAGCACCACGTCGCAGCGCACGCGCACCGTGGTCCTGGCCTTCACGTCGCGCAGCTCGATCTCGTGCATCCGGCCGTCCACGGCCAGGATGTCGTGCAGCTCGTGAAAGGTGAACAGCGCGGTGCGCCCGGTCGCAACGTCCTCCCGCACCGCCTCCACCGTAGAGTGGTGCGCGCGGAAGCGGTCGCTGCGGTGCACCAGCGAGACTGACGCCGCGCGTCCCTGCAACTGGTGCGCCCAGTCGAACGCGCTGTCGCCGCCGCCGATGATCACCACGTGCGCACCGGCGAACTTCGCCGGGTCGAGCACGCGGTCCTCGATGCCCCGGCCATACCACGGCCCGGCGCACGCCTGCGGAAGCCTCCGCGGCGAGAAGGCGCCAATGCCGGCCGCGATGACGATGCACTTCGCGGGAAACTCGTCGGTGGCCGTGCGCAGCACGAAATGGTCGCCCTCGGCGTCGAGGCCGGTCACAGTCTGCCCGCAATGGATGGGCTGGCCGAATCGCGCCGCCTGCTGCTCGAGCGACTTCACCAGGTCCTTGGCCAGGACCTCGGGAAAACCGGCGACGTCGAAGATCAGCTTCTCGGGATAGAGCGCCGCCAGCTGGCCGCCGGGCTGGTCGAGCGCGTCGACGATTTGCGCCGTGGCGCCGCGCATGCCAGCGTAGAAGAGCGCGAACAGCCCCGTGGGGCCGGCGCCGATGATCGTGAGGTCCCGCTGTTCATGCCGCATCCGTGAAACCTCGCGGTATGCGGCCCGTGAAATCAACCCGTTCACCCGGCCAGCCGATGGACAACGAAGGGCGCCTCTTCGAGTACGCCGGGAAATTCCTCCTCATCAAGAAGGTGGCTCGCGGCGGCATGGCCACGGTGTACGAGGCCGAGCAGCTCGGGCCGGCGGGCTTCACCAAGCAGATCGCCCTCAAGATCATCCACGACCACTACGCCCGGCAGCCCGAATGGCTGCAGCTGTTCATCGACGAGGCCAAGCTCTCGGCCAACCTCGTGCACGGCAACATCGTGCAGATCTACCAGCTCGGGCAGTTCGACAACGAATACTTCATCGCCATGGAGTTCATCAGGGGCGTCACGCTGCGCGCCCTCATCGACCGCCACCGCCAGCTGGGCACCCCGATGTCGCCGCCGCTGGCCGCCTACATCGCCAGCCGCGTCTGTCGTGCCCTCGACTTCGCCCATAATTTCGTCGACGGCAGCGGACGTCGCCTCGACATCGTCCACCGCGACGTCTCGCCCGGCAACGTGTTGCTGACGTGGGACGGCCACGTGAAGCTGGCCGACTTCGGCATCGCCAAGGCGCGCACCATGGCCGACCCCGCCGCGCAGCGTCCCCTGATGATGGGCAAGAAGCACTACATGAGCCCCGAACAGATACTCGGCGCTCGCGTGGACTCGCGCAGCGACATCTTCGCCATGGGCATCGTGCTGTTCGAGCTGCTCGCGCTGCAGCCGCTGTTCACGGAGAACGAGACGGAAGCGGCCATCGACGAGGTCGTGGTGGCGCCGGTGCCCGACGTGGCGCGCTACATCCCCGGCGTTGAAAGGGCGCTGGAAGCGCTGCTGAAGGCGGCGCTCAGCAAGGCGCCGGACCAGCGGCCCAGCGCGTCCGACTTCGGACGGGTGCTCGACCAGTACTGCGTGACGCACCGCGAGACGGGGTCGCCGGAGCGGCTGCAGGGACATCTCGCCAATCTCTTTCCGGACAGCTACCGCCCGCCCACGGAGTCCACGGCCAGGACGGGAACGAGCAGCAGCTCGGGCGCGCCGCCGAATCGCAGCCGCCCGTCGCTGGTGCGGCGCATCCTTGGACTTGGCGGGAACTGAGGCCCGGCGCCACCCCTCTATCGTCTATCGTCCATCAACTATCAACTATCTTCCAGAATGTCCCTCAAGATCTACACCCGCACCGGCGATGAAGGCGACACCGGCCTTTTTGGCGGCGGCCGCGTCAGCAAGGACGACCCGCGCGTCGTGGCCTACGGCGACGTCGACGAGCTGAACGCCGTCATCGGCCAGGCCCGTTCGGTCGAGATGATGCCGCGCATCGACGAAGTGCTCGCCCCCATCCAGCGTGACCTCTTCTCCATTGGCGCGCTGCTCGCCACGCCGGATCTCGACAAGATGCGCGAACAGCTCGCCAAGGCGCTCATCTCCGACGAACGCATCGCCCAGATGGAGCAGTCCATCGACGACGGCGAGGCCGAGCTGGAGCCGCTGAAGGCGTTCATCATGCCGGGCGGCACGCCCAAGGCGGCCGCGCTGCACGTGGCGCGCACCGTCTGCCGGCGCGCCGAGCGCGCGGTGATCCGGCTGCAGCGCGACGTCGAGATTCCGCAGGTGGTCATCATCTACCTGAACCGGCTCTCGGACCTGCTGTTCGTGCTGGCGCGCGTCGCCAACCGCCGCGCCGGCGCCGGCGAAGTCACCTGGTGAGCGAATTCACGCTGCGCGGCGCGCGCATCGTCGTACGCGCCGGCGCACTGGCCGACGCGGCGGCGCTGGTGCTCGAGTGCGCTCCGGGACTTCGGCCCATCGTCATTGCCGACGACCGGGTGGCGCCGCTCCACGCCGCGCCCATTGCGACAGCCCTCGGCGCGGACCTGCTGACCTTCCCGGCGGGGGAAAGCAGCAAGACGCGCGCGCAGTGGGCCACCCTCACCGACCAGTTGCTCGATCGGCAGCTCGGCCGCGACACCGTGGTGGTGGCCGTCGGGGGCGGCGTGACGGGCGACCTGGCCGGTTTCGTGGCCGCCACGTATCTGCGCGGTGTGCCGGTGGTCCAGGTGCCCACGTCACTCGTCGCGATGATCGATGCCGCCATCGGCGGAAAGACCGGCGTCGATACCCGGCACGGTAAGAACCTGGTTGGCGCCTTTCACCAGCCGCTGATGGTGCTCGTCGATCCACTGGCCCTGCACACGCTCCCCGCGGCACATCGACGCGCCGGGATGGCCGAGGCCATCAAGCACGGCGTCATCGCCGACGAGTCGTATTTCCACTGGATCGCGGCGCATGGTCGTGCCCTGATGGCGAGCGCGCTGGACGGCGAGATGGCGCTCCGCCTCGTGCGCGACAGCATCGCAGTGAAGGTCCATGTCGTCGGCGACGACGTGCGTGAGGTTGGCCGCCGGAAGATCCTGAACTTCGGCCATACCATCGGGCACGCCGTCGAGCACCTGAGCGGGTATGCGGTCCTTCACGGCGAGGCCGTGGCCATCGGCATGGTGGCCGAAGCCCGCCTCGGTGAACTCGCCGACTTCACGCTTCCCGGGCTAGCCGACGACATTCGCGACCTCTGCGTGGAACTGGGACTCCCAGTCTCCATCGATGCGGCGATTGACACGGACGAAATCGTTGAGCTCACCCGCGGCGACAAGAAGGCGCGGTCTGGCGCGGCCGAGTACGCGTTGCCGATGCGCCTCGGCGAGATGAATGATGTTGACGGCCGGTTCTCGGTGCCGATGCAGGACGCGCTGGTGCGCGAGGCCATCCGCTCTGTTCGTTAGCACCGATTCGGGCCGGATTGCGACCGGAGACGCCGAGCAGACCGTTCGGAACCCGTCGACTGATCACAATTCGGCGATCTGGTGCAAATCGTTGCAGTGTATGGAGATGCCCTGTTGACAGAGCGAGGCTGCCACGCTGGCACGAATCTTGGCTGTTGACCTCTCGTCGTCCCCAATTTTATGCTGGCCATTCCTGCAAGCTGATTCCATAACGGGCGTCGCGGAGCCCGTTCCACGCCCAATGCCGTAACGGGGTGCGTAATGCAGCAAACGGAGCCAAAGGCCAGAGGTTTCTTCCGTTCGTCTCCCTCCACCGCGTTTGATCAGTACCTGCTCGACATCCAAAAACTGCCCCTCATCTCCGATGCCGCCGAAGAGCGACGCTTGGCGCGTCTGGCGCAGAAAGGGGACGAGGCCGCCGCTGAGCGGCTGGTGACGGCAAACCTCCGGTTCGTCATCTCGTACGTCAAGAAGTACCAGGGACACGGTCTCGACCTGTCCGAGCTCGTCGCCATCGGCAATGAGGGACTGCTGAAGGCCGTGCGAAAGTTCGATCCCGACCAGGGCGTAAAATTCATTTCGTACGCGGTGTGGTGGGTGCGCCAGGCCGTGCTGAAGGCGCTGGCCGAGCAGACGCGCTCGGTGCGCATTCCGCTCAACCAGAACTCGCAGCTCATCCGCCTGTCGCGCGCCGAGACGGTGCTCGCCCAGGTGCTGAAGCGCGATCCGACCGACCATGAGATCGGTCGCCTGCTCGACGAGACGCCCGAACAGGTGCGAAACTCGAAGCAGATGTCAGCCACCGAACTGTCGCTGGACGCACCGGTCGATCGCAGCGACCGCGAGGCCTGCACGCTGGGCGAGCGGTTCTCGGGCGCCGACGGCGCCGAGATCGAGGAAGTCACCGACTACAAGCTCATGCGTGAAACGATCGGGCGCGTGTTCACGCGCTACCTGACGCCGCGCGAGCGAAAGATCCTCAACTTGTATTATGGTCTCGACGAGGGTGCCGAGGCGATGACGCTGGAGAAGATCGGCGCGCTGATGGGCGTGACCCGTGAGCGCATCCGGCAGATTCGTGAGCGCGCATTCGAGAAGCTGCGGGCGTCGCCCGAGGGACGTTCGCTAGCCGGCTTCTGGGCCAACGTGAGCTGAGCGCCGCACCTCCCCGGCCGGGGTTCGGCGACTGCGAGGGGCTCGGATTCCGAAGGGGATCCGGGCCTCTCGGCTTTTTCCCGGTTTTGAGGCTTGGCGGTGCTCGTTGCGCTGCTGCATCGGACGGCAGGCTCTTACTGCAGAACTCCCGATTGCGCGGATTCACGCGGATGGCGTACCGCGTGCAGCTTACAGCGTATGGCGTACAGCTTGCAGCTTCTATTCCCGGCTGATGCTAGCGCGGGCGACCAGCCCTCCGTGATAATTCAGTTGTGACCCTCGCTGATTCCCTTCGCGCCATCGTGGGCGATACGCACGTGCTCGTGCGCCACGCCGAACTCATCGTCTACGAGTCCGACGGCTTGCCGGGGTACCACCGGCGACCGTTGATGGCCGTATTCCCAGCTGACGCCGACGAGGCGCTGCGGGTCGTGCGGGCGCTCGCGCACCATGGCGCGCCGTTCGTCCCGCGCGGCGCCGGCACGGGCCTGAGCGGCGGCGCGCTGGCCGACGGGACGGTGCTGCTCGGGCTTCAGCGGATGCGGCGCATTCTCGAGATCGACCCGGTGCAGCGCATCGCTCGCGTCGAGCCCGGCGTGGTGAACGCCACGCTCACAAAGGCCGCGACACCGTTCGGCCTGCACTACGCTCCCGATCCTTCCAGCCAGACGGCATGCACGCTGGGTGGCAACCTGGCCGAGAACGCCGGTGGCCCCCACTGCCTGAAGTACGGCGTCACGCTCAACCACGTGGTGGGCGCGGTGGTCGCGCTCCCCGATGGCGAGGTGGTGACGCTGGGCGACACGACCGCCGAGAGCGGCGCCGGCGGCTACGACCTGCTCGGCGCCTTCGTCGGCAGCGAGGGGTGCTTTGGGGTGGCCCTCGAGCTCACGGTGAAGCTCACGCCCAACCCGGAGCGCATCGTCACGCTGCTGGCCGACTTCACGAGCCTCAACGATGCCGCCGAGACCACCTCGGCGATCATCGCGGCCGGCATCCTGCCGGCGGCGCTCGAGATGATGGACCAGGCGACCATCGGTGCGGTGGAGTCGAGCATTTACGCCGCGGGTTATCCCACCGACGCCGCCGCCGTGCTGCTCGTCGAGGTGGACGGCGCCGCGGCCGGGCTCGACGACGACGTGCAGGCGGTGGATCGCATTTGCCGCGCGCACGGCGCGCGCGACGTGCGCATCGCCACCGAACCGGCCGCGCGCGCGCGGCTCTGGCAGGGGCGCAAGAAGGCGTTTGGCGCGATGGGACGCATTGCCCCGCACCTCGTGGTGCAGGACGCCGTGGTGCCGCGCACCAGGCTGCCGGCGCTGCTGGCGCAGATCGCGGTGATCGGCGAGCGGCACCGCGTGAGAGTCTGCAACGTCTTCCACGCCGGCGATGGCAACCTGCATCCCAACATTCCCTATGATGCGGGAAACGCCGACGAGTCGGCGCGCGTCCACCTGGCGATGCAGGAGATCATGGGAGCGTGCATCGATGCCGGTGGGACGATCACCGGCGAGCATGGAGTGGGACTCGACAAGCTGGCGTACATGGACCGGCTGTTCACCCCCGACACGCTCGACGGGATGTGCCGGCTGCGCGACGTGTTCGATCCCGACCGTCGCGCGAACCCGGGGAAGGTCGTGCCGATCCGCTACTGTCGTGAGTGGAAGGCGCCGAACCGTCGGCAATTGACAGACGACGGACGACGGACGACGGATGCCCCGGCTGACGGCGTACAGCGTACGGCTTACGGCGTACAGCTGCAGGACGAAACGAAGCCATGACTCTCCGCCCTGGTGAACTTTCGGAGCTGATCGAAATCATCAGCGCGTCCGCGACTCGCGGACAGCCCCTGCGAGTCATCGGCCGTGGCACCTGGCTCGGCGGCGGCGCATCAGTGCGCGCCGATGCCGAGCCCCTGCACCTCGACACCTTCAGCGGCATCATCGAATACGAGCCCGGCGACCTCACGATCACCGTGGGCGCGGCGACGACCATCGCCGAACTCGACGCGGTGACCGCGCCGCACAACCAGTGGTGCCCGCTCTCGCCGTGGGGCGGTGACGCGGGATCGGTGGGAGCAACGATCGCGACCGCGTCCCCTGGCCCGTTCGCGCGCGCGCTCGGCATGCCACGCGACCTCGTGCTCGGCCTCGAGTGCGTGGACGGCACGGGCAAGGTGCTGCGCCCCGGCGGCAAGGTGGTGAAGAACGTCGCCGGCTTCGACCTCACGCGATTGATGACCGGCGCATGGGGCACGCTTGGCGTGATCACGCGCGCCAGCCTGCGGCTGCGCGCGAAACCGAGCGTGGACGAAACGTGGGCGGTGCCGTTCGATGCCGACGATGCCTCGCTCCCTGAACGCATCGGTGCATTCGCGCGCGGGCGCACACCGCCGATGGCCTGCGAAACGCTGGGTACCCCACTCGCGTCCCTCTTCGGCCTTGCCGCGCGAAAGCACCTGCTGGTGCGCCTGGGAGGAAACGCGGCGTTCGTCGCCGCCGCCCGCGCGGCAGTCGCGACCCTCGGTCAGGCGACGCTCGCCGACGCCCGCATCTGGCGCGCCCTTCGCGAGACGCCGCGCGCGGTCGCCGTTCGGCCGGCAATGTCGTCCGGGGTACGCGCACTCAACGAGCGAATCAAGCGGGCCTTCGACCCGGCCGACATCCTGAATCCGGGGATCATGGGATGAGCGCCATGCCCATCGCACACCCCGGCACGGGCGACTGCCCGACGCCACTGGATCAGGCGCGCGCCGGCCTCGACAGCTGCGTGCATTGCGGCTTCTGCCTGCCGGCGTGCCCCACCTACCTGGCGCTCGAGGACGAGAATGATTCGCCGCGCGGCCGCCTGGTGCTGATGCGCGCGGCGGTCGAGGGAACCATCACGCTCGACGACCCCGACGTTTCGACGCATCTCTCACGCTGCCTCGGCTGCCGCGCCTGCGAGTCGGCGTGTCCGAGCGGCGTGCCGTACGGGCATCTGCTGGAGAAGGCCCGCGAGACGCTGGCCGCGTCGCGGCCGCTCCCGCTGCAGGCGCGCCTCATCCTGTGGGTCTTTGCGCGGGCGGCACTGTTGCGCGTCGCGCTCTGGTTTGGCCGCCTGGCGCGCGACACGGGAATCGCCGGGCTGCTGGCGAAGCTGCCGGGCTCGCTGGGTTTCCCGTTCGCGATGCTCGCCTCCACGGCGCGCCCGGAGACACTGCCGTGGACGCCGCGCACCGAGTCCACTGGCGCGCGCGTGGCCACGCTCGACGGCTGCGTAATGGAGGGCCTGTTCACCGGCGTGAACCGCGCCACCGAACGCGTGCTCGCCGCCAACGGCTACGCGGTCTGCGGCACACCGGGCCAGCAATGCTGCGGCGCGCTCCACGTGCACGCCGGCGACGCCGCCACGGCGCGCGACCTGGCGCGCGCCAATATCGCCGCATTCGAGGCCACCGGCGCCGAGTTCATCGCCGTGAACTCCGCCGGCTGCGGCGCGATGATGAAGGACTACGGGCACCTGCTCGCCGACGACCCTGCGTGGCGCGAGCGCGCGATCGCCGTGAGCGCGAGAGTGCGCGACGTCAGCGAATTGCTGGCCGACGCGGGGCCTCGTCCCGGCGCACCACTCACGCGGCGCATCACCTACGACGCGCCGTGCCATCTGGAACACGCGCAGAAGGTCACCGCGCCGCCCCTGCAGATGCTCGCGGCCATTCCGTCGCTGGAGCACGTGCCGCTGACCGACCGCGATCAGTGCTGCGGCAGCGCCGGCATCTTCAACCTCATCGAGCCCGACGTCTCCCAGCGCGTGCTGGCCGCCAAGCTGGCGCAGATTTCCGCCACCGGAGCCCCCGTGGTGGCCACCGGGAACCCGGGGTGCCTCATGCACATCGGCGCCGGGCTGCTGCTCGGGGGCAGCGGCGTGACGGCCCGACACCCTGTAGAGTTATTGGACGAGAGCTACGCGCGGCTGGAGCGCTGAATGCAAGTCGTCCTGATGGAATTCGAGGGGATCCTCGCCGACACCACGCCGCACCGGATTGCCGCGCTGCGCGAGGCGCTGTCCGTTGATGGCCTGTCGCTCGATGACGAGACCTGGACCGAGCACTGCCACGGCCTCGCCGTGGAGAGTGCGGTTCGCGCGGCGCGTCGCGCGCTGGGCGCCGAGGACGATCCGACCGCCGTGGAACTGGCGCGGCTGCGCGCCGAGCGCTCCTTCACGCTGCGCATCGGCCGCGGCCTGCTGATGCAGCCCGGCGGCCTGGCGCTCATCAAGGCGCTGCGCTCGCAGGCGCGCCTCGCCCTCGTCACGCGCGCCTCGCGGCGCGACGTCGACTTCGTGCTGACGCTCGCCAACGTCGCCGACGCGTTCACCTGCGTGGTGACCGCCGACGACAAGGTGGAGGGCAAGCCGTCGGGGGCGCCGTACCTGCTGGCTCTGCAGAGGCTCTCGCGCACCGCGCCCGTGGCGCCGGGCGACGCCGTGTCATTCGAGGACTCGCGCCCCGGCATTCGCTCGGCGTGCGCGGCGGGCATACGCTCGGTGGCGGTTGGACCGCTGCCGGTGCACCATGTCATGGAAGCCGACACCTACTATCCCACGCTGTCGGGCATGAGCTTCGACGAAATGCGCGCACTGGTGCGCGACGGGCACTCATGACGGCGCCGCTGTTGCCGCAATCGTGCGCAACTCCCGACGCGGCGGCGTACGAGTGGCTGCGCACGGACGCCGGCTTCGTCGATCGCTCCGACCGGCTTCGCATAACCTTCGTGGGCGCCAAGGCCGCCGAGACGCTGACGGGCCTCGTTACCAATGATGTGCTCGCGCTCCACGCCGGGCACGGTCAGTACGCGGCGGCGCTGACGCCCAAGGGCAAGGTCACGGCCGACCTGCGGATCTTCCATCGCGCGGCTGGCGACTTCCTGGTGGACGTTTCCGCGGCGGCGGCCGCCGGTTTCGAGGCGATGATTCGCAAGTACGTGAATCCCCGCCTGGCCGCGTACACGGACGTCAGCGCCTCTCTGGCGTGCCTTGGTGTGGTGGGCCCGCATGCGCGACAGGTTGTCGCGCACGCGCTGGACTGCTCGCCAAGCGACTTCGACCTGTTGCCTCCCTTTGCCCATGCCGCGGAGTCCTTCGGTGGCGACACGGTGATGGTGGTGCGCTCCGTCGATTACGGTGCTGACGGATTCGATTGCTTTGTGCGCGGCACGGACGCGCCGGCGCTGCGGGACGCGCTCATCGCCTCGGGCGCGCTGCCGGCTGACGGCGCGGCGCTCGAGGTGCTGCGCATCGAGGGCGGCCGTCCCGCCTGGGGCGCCGACATGAACGAGGACACACTGGCGCAGGAGGCCGGTCTCGACCGGTTGAACGCCATCTCGTACACCAAGGGGTGCTACACCGGGCAGGAGACCGTGGCGCGCGTGCACTTCCGCGGTCACGTCAACCGTTACCTGCGCGGCCTGCGCGCCGAGTCGCTGCCGGCCGGCGAAGCCCTCGTGTTCGCCGACGACAAGGACGTCGGCGACGTGCGCTCGCGCGCCGTCTCACCACGCCTCGGAACGATTGCGCTGGCGATGTTGCGCCGCGAAGTGGAAACGGGTTCGGTGGTGACGGTGCGCGCGCCTGGGGGCGAGACGCCGGCCACCGTGGTCGACCTTCCCTTCTCCGCGTGAGCGTCGCACTCATAACCGGGGCGACGGGCCTGGTGGGTTCGCACCTGGTGGAACGGCTCCAGCGCGAAGGGTGGCGGCTGCGCGCGCTCGTGCGCGATCGCTCGCGAGCCGGGTGGCTGTCGGCGCGGGGCGTGGAACTGCGCGACGGCGACACGCAGGACGCGGCGGCATTCACTCGCGCGGCCGAGGGCGTGCAGCTCCTCTTTCACTGCGCGGCAGCCATCACGCCGCGAGGCGGATGGGAGGCATATCGCGCCCCGAACATCGACGGCACGCGAAACGCCATCGCCGCGGCGGCCGCCGTCGGGGCGCGACTGCTGCACCTCAGCTCGGTCGCCGTGTACGGGCCCGAGGGACGTTCCTTGCTGGCGCGCAGCGCGGGATTGCAGGAGGTGCAGGCGCTGCGGCCCATTCCCGCGGATGCCTGGTACGCGCGTTCCAAGCGCGAATCGGAGGAACTGGTCATGTCGGCTCATCACGCCGGGTGCGTCTGGGCCACCGCCGTGCGGCCGTGCGTCATCTACGGGCCGCGTGACCGCCAGTTCGTGCCTCGTGTTGCCTTGCTGCTGCGCCTGCCGCTCTCACCCCGCATCGGGGACGGACGCGCGGTGCTGTCGATCGTGCACGCGCGGAGCGTGGCCGAGGTGGCGGTGCTGGCGGTGACGAGCGAGGTCGGCGCCGGGCGAGCGTACAACGTGACCAACGATCTCCCGATCACCACGGGGGAGTTCTACGAGGCGGCGCAGGCCGGCCTGGGACGACGTGTTCGCTGGCTGCCGGTACCGGGCGCGCTGGCGCAGGGCGCGCTCGCCGTTGCCGGCGCCACGCTGCGAGCGCTGCGAGTGCCCGGCTCGTCGATGCTGAACTCGAGGTCCCTGGACTTCCTGCTGAAGGACAACCCGTTTTCCAGCGAAAGAGCTCGGCTGGAGTTGGGGTGGACGAGTACGGTCGACCCACGCGATGCGGTGATCGAGGCGTTTCGCGATGTGCGCGTGCGCTGAGGGGTTTACAAAGTTAAGTGGGCATGGGCGCGACTTTCGTCGCG
>JBBTFF010000104.1:20197-32407 GCA_038041995.1 Gemmatimonadota bacterium
CATGCCCACTACGACAGGACGACGAACTACGGCTTCTTCGCCGGCTCAGCAGCCGGGGCGGCCACGGCAGCCGAATCCGGCTTCACCGTGGTGTCGACGACGGCAGGAGCCGGTGCGGCAGCAGCCGTGTCAGCGGCCGGAGCCTCTTCCTTCTTGGCGCAGGCGGCGAGAACGAGCACAGCGGCGACGAGGGCAATACGCTTCATTGAGATGATCTCCAGATGGGGGACACGAAATGCACAGCGCGAGACTGCGTCTTGGTACGCAGTGCTCGGACGCGCTGAAATAACAGACCGGGGACGTATCGTCAAGACATTTGGCATGCACCATCGTGGGGAGCGCATGCCAATGCGATACGATGACATCTGGTCCGCCTCCGGCAAGCAAACTCGCGGTCCCGTCACAAGTCCACCCAATCCGAAGTCCAGCGCTGTAAAGTACGATCTAACTGCCGTCCGCGCAACTAGTTGCGGGCGGGTTCCGGGGCTGGTGGCCTGCCGGGACGTCCGGACACCCCCTATCTTGCCCTGATCACCCCCTGTGCGGGGTGAGCGGACCTCCTCCCAGGGTCGTGAACCCGTGTCCGACACCGCCGTTCTTTCCGTGCGGGGCGCCTGCCCCCACGACTGTCCCGACACCTGCGCCATGATCACGACCGTCGAGAACGGGCGTGCCACGCGGGTACAGGGTGACCCGAATCATCCGTTTACCGCCGGGTTCCTGTGCACCAAGGTCAACCGGTACCTGGAGCGGACGTACCACCCGGAGCGGCTCATGCACCCGCTCAAGCGGGTGGGCCGCAAGGGGCGGGGTGAGTTCGCCCGGGTCAGCTGGGACGAAGCGCTGCAGGACATCGCCACTCGGCTGCGCGCCATCGCCGATGGCCCCGCGGGACCTCAGGCCATCCTGCCGTACTCGTATGCCGGCACGATGGGGATGCTACAGGGGCAGTCGATGGACCGGCGGTTCTTTCACACGCTCGGCGCATCGAAGCTTGACCGCACGATCTGCAGCATGGCCGGCACCTACGGAATGCGCATGACGGTTGGCGCAAACATCGGCGCCGACGCCGAGGGCATTCCGCAGAGCGACCTGGTGCTGCTGTGGGGAACCAACACGCTGACCGCCAACCCGCACCTGTGGCCGTTCGTGCGCCAGGCGCGCGACCGGGGAGCGCGCGTGCTCTGCATCGATCCGGTGCGCACCCGCACCGCCGACCAGTGCGACGAGTGGATTCCGATTCGCCCCGGCACGGACGGTGCGCTGGCCCTGGCGATGATGCACGTGATATTCGCCGAGGGGCTGCAGGACGAGGATTTCATCGCCCGGCATACCCTGGGTGACGACAAGCTGCGCGCGCGCGTGCGGGAGTACTCGCCGGCCCACGTGGCGCCGATCACCGGGCTTGGCGAGGAGCGCATCGTGGCGCTGGCGCGTGAGTACGGCAGCGCCAAAGCGGCGTTCGTGCGCATCAACTACGGCCTGCAGCGTCACGGCGGCGGCGCCATGGCCGTGCGCACCATCGCCTGCCTCCCCGCGGTCACCGGCCACTGGCGCCGTCCGGGCGGCGGCGTGCAGATGTCGACGAGCGCGAACTTCAAGTACAACACCGCCGCGCTCGAACGTCCCGACCTGTCGCCGGCCGTGCGCACGATCAACATGATCCGGCTCGGCGATGCGCTGACGCTCCCCGACGCCGGCGTCGGCGGCCCGCCGGTGCAGGCGCTCGTCGTCTACAACTCGAACCCGGCGTCCGTGGCCCCCGACCGCAACCGGGTGCTGACGGGGTTGCGGCGCGCGGACTTGTTCACGGTGGTGCTCGAGCACTTCCAGACCGACACCGCCGACTATGCCGACTATGTGCTGCCCGCGACCACCCAGCTGGAACACCTGGACGTGCACCTGGCGTACGGGCATCACTACGCCACGCTCAACCGGCCGGCGATCGCGCCGATGGGCGAGTGCAAGCCGAACACGCAGATCTTCCGGGAGCTCGCCTCGCACATGGCGCTGGGCAACCCGTGTTTTGCCGACGATGATGACGCATTGCTTCGGCAGGCGCTGACGACGACCGATCCGAAGATGACGACGGTCACCCATGACGCGCTGATGGAGCACGGATGGGTGCGGTTGAATGTGCCGACGCCCTACGTGCCATATGCCGAGGGGGGATTCCCGACACCCAGCGGCAAGTGCGAGTTCTACTCGGCGCGGATGGAGGCGATGGGACTCGACCCGCTGCCCGCGTTCACGCCGCCGCACGAGTTTCCGGAGCGCGTCCCGGAATTGGCGGCCAGGTACCCGCTCACGCTCATCTCGTCGCCGCGTCACCAGTTCCTGAACTCGACCTTCGTGAACATTGCCTCGCTGCGGCGCGACGCCGAACCGGAAGTCGCGCTGCATCAGGCCGACGCGGAGCGCCGCGGAATCACCGAGGGCATGTCGGTGGTGGTGTTCAATGACCGCGGCGCCTTCTCAGCGGTGGCCCGCGTCGGGGACGGCGTGCGCGAGGGCGTCGCGTTGGCACCAAGCATCTGGTGGGGCAAGCTGACCGCCGACGGCCACAACGCCAACGAGACCACGTCGCAGCAGCTCACCGACATGGGCGGAGGGCCGGTGTACTACGACAACCTGGTGGAGGTCGCGCCGGCAGAGTGACCGCGCTCAGCCGGCTCTTGCCACCTTCCACGGATGCACACGGATAGACCCGGATGATCCTGGGAGCGCGGCCATGATGATTGAGGTTCGGCGTCGCAGTTGATCCGTTCAATCCGTGTGCATCCGTGGTAAGCAGTTGAAATGCCTCGCTCCGCGCTGCATCAGATTGATGGCAGGACTCACCGCGCGGCCACGGATGATTCGGATGCACACGGATCGTTCGAGGGCGTGGCATGACGGAACTGGATCTGGCGGAATCGGCAACGACGCGCCGAATCATCGGAGCGTTCTACTATGTCTACAATCGACTGGGGCACGGTTTCCTCGAGTCGGTGTACCACAAGGCGCTCGCCAACACGCTCGATCGCGCAGGCCTGCACGTGGCACGCGAGGCCCCGGTCAGAGTAGTTTTCGAGGGCGAGGTCGTTGGGGAGTTCCGCGCTGACTTGATCGTAGAGCGGAGAGTGATCGTCGAGGTCAAGGCGGTGGATCGGCTCATCCCTGCGCACGACGCGCAGGCCCTGAACTACCTGCGCGCCTCGCACCTTCCCGCAGCGCTGCTGCTCAATTTCGGACCGCGCATGCAGTACCGTCGACTGGTCGGCGCCGCGGCGAACCAACGCGGCCAGTTGCGCGTCGACTGTCCAGCCACCACCTGAGACTCCATTCGTGACCCAGCTCCCCCTGACACTCGGCGCGCTCAAGCAGTCACCGTTCGGCGCCCCGGCCCGTGCCAGGCGCACGGTGAAGGACGAGATCCGCCAGAACCTGCTGGCACGCCTGGCCGCGGGTGGAGCGCTCTTCCCCGGCGTGGTGGGATACGAAGACACCGTGCTGCCCCACCTGGTGAACGCACTGCTGTCGCGGCACCATTTCATCCTGCTGGGCCTCCGTGGCCAGGCCAAGTCGCGCATCCTTCGCGCGCTCACCACGCTGCTCGACGACGCGATGCCCGTGGTGGCCGGCAGCGAGATCAACGACTCGCCATTCGCCCCCGTGTCGCGGTTCGCCCACAACCGCCTGGCCGAGGCGGGCGATGACACGCCGATTGCCTGGGTGGGGCGCGACCAGCGGTATGTGGAGAAACTGGCGACGCCCGACGTGACCGTCGCCGACCTCATTGGCGACGTCGACCCCATCAAGGCGGCGCGCGGCGGGCACCTGCTGGCCGACGAACTGACCATGCACTACGGCATGCTGCCTCGTGCCAATCGCGGCATCTTTGCGCTGAACGAACTCCCCGACCTTGCCGGCAAGGTGCAGGTGGGATTGTTCAACGTGATGCAGGAAGGCGATGTGCAGATCAAGGGATACCCGGTGCGCCTGGCGCTCGACGTGCTGCTCTGCTTCACGGCGAACCCCGAGGACTACACGGCACGCGGCAAGATCATCACGCCGCTGAAGGATCGCATTGGCAGCGAGATCCTCACGCACTACCCGGAGCGGGTCGAGCAGGGGATGGCCATCACGAAGCAGGAAGCGTGGGCGGAGCGCGACGACCGGCCGCTCGACCTGGTACCGCTGGTCGCCGAGGTCATCGAGCGCGTGGCGTTCGAGGCGCGCAAGGACCGCCGCATCGACCATCGATCGGGCGTGTCGCAACGGTTGCCGATCACCGTGCTGGAGAACGTCATCTCCAACGCCGAGCGCCGGGCCGTGCAGACGGGAGAGGCGCGCATCACTCCGCGCATCGCCGACCTCTACGCCGCGCTGCCGGCGATCACCGGCAAGCTCGAGCTCGAGTACGAGGGTGAGCTGATGGGCGGCGCGACTATCGCGCGCGAACTGATTCGCCGCGCCGCCGACGCCACGCTGCGCGATCGGGTGGGCCCGGCGGCGATGGACGACGTGGTGATATGGTTCGACGCCGGTGCCGCCCTGCAGGTGACCGACGAGGTCCCGACGGCCGCGCTGCGGGCGGCGTTCGACACGGTTCCGGGGTTGTCGGCATTCGTGGACGAGGTGGGACTCGCCCCGGCCGGCGACGCCGCAGCCTTTGCCGTGGGCTGCGAACTGGTGCTGGAGTCGCTGGTGGCGCGTCGCAAGCTGTCCCGCTCGGAAAGCGGCCGGTATGGCGCGGCCGATCGCGAGCCGCGCCGCCGGCGCGGCAGCCCGGAAGACGACGAGCGCTAGCAGGTGACGCGCGGTTCGCGAGGCAACCAGCGCTAGGAAGCGACGCGCAGTTCGGGGTACCGCCGGAAGGCCCAGAGCCCGAACACGCCCATCAGCGCGGCCATGCCGCCGATGGCCCACGACACGCCCCACGTGCGCGCGATGGCGCCGCTGACGAAGGAGCCGATGGGGCTGGTGCCGATGAACACCGCCACGTACACCGAGATGACGCGTCCACGCAGCGCGTCCGGCGACGATGTCTGCAGCATGGCGTTGATCACCGCGCTCTGGATCACCATGCAGCCACCGACGAGGAACAGCAGGACGCCGGTGATGACTTCCGAACGCGAGAGGCTGACCAGGACCAGCAGCGCAGGGAACGCCAGCGAGGTCATGGTGAGCGCACCGTGCTTCGGGAGCCGCGGCCCGGCCGATGCGACGCCGAGCGCGCCAAGCATCGCGCCGACGCCAACGCAGGTCATCAGCAGCCCGTAGCCTCCGGCGTTGAGTCCGAGCACGTCGCGCGCCAGCACGGGCAGCAGCGTCAGCACCGGGATGCCGAGCAGCGAATAGACGGCGACCACCCGCATCAGCACCCAGGTGAGCCGGTGGGTCCGGACGAAGGTGAGGGCCTCTCCCAGGGCGTGCAGCGATCGCCCCCTTGGCGCCACCTCCAGTTTCGGCAGGCGGATGAGGGCAAGGCTGGCGAGGACCGCGAGGTACGAGAGCGCGTTGATGCCGAAGCACCAGGCGATGCCGAGGTGGGCGATGACGAGGGCGGCCAGCGACGGCCCGGCGATGCGCGCGAAGTTGAAGCCGCTGGAGTTGAGCGCGATGGCGTCCATCACGTGCTCCTTGCCCACGAGCTCGATGAACATCGACTGGCGCGCCGGAATCTCGAAGGCCGCAAAGATGCCGCCGAGCAGGGCAATGGCGATGAGCCAGCTGATGGTGAGGTGTCCACTCCAGGTGAACCACCAGAGGAGCGTGGCCTCGGCGAGCATGAAGGCCTGCGCGATGGTGACCACGCGCAGCCGGTGGTAGCGGTCGGCCACCAGGCCGCCCGGCAGCGAGAACACGAGGATGGGCAGCGTGCCGGCCGCGGCGACGACGCCGACGACGAACGCATCGTTGGAGAGCTGGAGGGCCAGCCACCCCAGGGCGACCTGTTGCATCCAGGTGCCGATGAGCGACGTCGTCTGCCCGGCAAAGAAGATCCGGAAGTTCGGCGAGTGCACCAGCACCCGGAACGGGTTGAATGACGGGGCGAGGGACGGCATGGGTGAAAGATCGCCGCTCTGACCACCGAACGACAACAACGCCGCGAATGAACGCCGATGAACGCAGAAGGGCTACCAGCGCGAGCCGGTCCGCTTTCGTTCATTCGCGAACACAAGCCGCTCGAAGTCCAGTTTGGGTCCGAAATTCACCAGCAGGCCAACCTCCACCGTGGTCGCCCGCAGATAGTTCAGGAGTTGGGCGCGATGGCCGCTCACCAAGCCGCCGCCGGCCTTGACCTCGACCAGCAGCCGGCCGTCCACGAGAAGGTCTGCACGATAGTCTCCGACTGACCACCCCCGGAAGCACACAGCTATCGGCGACTCGGCGGCGACCCGGTGTCCGCGATCAACCAGCGCGACCTCCAAGGCACGACGGTACACGGCTTCCAGAAATCCGAAGCCCAGTTCCGAGTAGACCTCGTAGAAGGCTCCGATGACAGACTGCGTCAGCGGGTCGGGTATTCTGCGTTCATCAGCGTTCATCTGCGGCATAGTCTGCAGCGGGCCGTCGGTCCCCACGGCACCAGAACGGCGCACGAGGGACCATTCCCCCGCCCGCCGGGTTTGCCGAACAGGTGCGCAGTGGGTTGATTCGGGAGCGGAGGAGCGATGCGGTTCCACACCTATGCGAAGTTCAATCCCGACGCAGCCGACCAGCTCGACCTGCAGTCGCTGCTCGACCAGCTCGCCGATTTCCTGCTCCAGTCGGGCTTCGCCGGCGGACCGCAGGAGCATCCCTTCTGGGGCGAGACGGGCGAAGCAGCCGACACGTCGCTCGACGCGCTGCGCAAGGCCATCCTCGACGCGCTGATCGAGGGTGGTCAGTTCACGCCGGAGATGCTCGAGGCACTCCGCGGTGACGGAGACGAGCTCTCGGAATCGAAGCTCTCCGAGCTGCTCGACAAGATCGTCCAGCGCCTCATCGACGAGGGGATGCTGAAGCTCGACAGCGTCCCGCAGGTACCAGACGGGCACCAGGCCGTCACGGGCCCGGGCGGCCTGGCCCGCGCCGCCGCGCGCGACGTGCAATTCCAGCTCACCAGCAAGGGCATCGACTTCCTCGGCTACAAGTCGCTCAAACACCTGTTGCAGGGCGTCGGCAAGTCGTCGTTCGGCAGCCACGACACGCCGCACCTGGCCACCGGCGTCGAGGCCGACGCCGCCAGCAAGCCGTACGAGTTCGGCGACGCCATGAACCTCGACGTCAACGCGACCCTGCTCAGGACGCTGGCCCGCACCGGATCGCTCGACCTGCCCCTCGACATCGACTATCCCGACCTGATGGTGCACCAGACGGAGCATCGCTCGTCATGCGCCACCGTGCTGATGCTCGACTGCTCGCACTCGATGATCCTCTACGGCGAGGACCGCTTCACGCCGGCCAAGAAGGTGGCCCTCGCCCTCACGCACCTCATCCGCACGCAATTCCCGGGCGACACGATCAAGACGGTGCTGTTTCACGACTCCGCCGAGGAGATTCCGATCGAGGCGCTGGCCGGGGCGCAGGTGGGCCCGTACCACACCAACACGGCGGAAGGGCTGAAGCTCGCCCGCCGCCTGCTGCTGGCCCAGCGCAAGGACATGCGGCAAATCGTGATGATCACCGACGGCAAGCCGAGCGCGCTGACCATGCCCGACGGGCGCATCTACAAGAACGCGATGGGACTCGACGCGTACGTCCTCAGCGAGACGCTCAAGGAGGTGACTGAGTGCCGCCGGTCGGGAATCGCCATCAACACGTTCATGCTGGCGCGCGATCCGGCGTTGGTGGAGTTCGTGAAGATGGTGTCGCGCATCTGCCGCGGCCGCGCCTACTTCACCAACACGATGTCGCTTGGCCAGTTCGTGCTGATGGACTTCCTGCGGCGGAAGACGAAGACGGTGCGTTAGTCTGGCGCCGGGACGCACCATCCCGCCCCCCTGTTCGCGCCGCAACAAAAGCGCTACGATTTTACGCTCAACGACTGTCTGAACGGCCCCCCACCGTCGAGGAGGCTGTGATGGCAGGGATTGTGGGCTACGGCGCGTTCATCCCGCGCAAGCGAATCAGGGCCGAAGAAATCGCCCGCCAGTGGGGCCGGGACGCCGCCTCCATCGAGAAGGGACTGCTGCTGCGAGAGAAGTCGGTCCCCGGCCTGGACGAAGACACCATCACGATTTCGGTGGCGGCCGGGAGATCGGCGCTCGATCGCGCGGGCATCGACCCGCAGCGGGTGGGTGCGCTCTACATCGGATCGGAGTCGCACCCGTACGCGGTCAAGCCGAGCGGCACCATCGTGGTCGAGGCGCTCGGCATCGGCCCGCGCGTGCACGTGGCCGACTTCGAGTTCGCGTGCAAGGCGGGAACCGAGGCGATGTTCGTGGCGCTCGGCCTGGTCGAGTCGGGACGCGTGGAGTACGCCATGGGCATCGGCGCCGACACGTCGCAGGGCGCGCCGAACGATGCGCTCGAGTTCTCGGCGTCGGCCGGAGGCGCCGCCTTCCTCTTTGGCCGGGAAGCGCTGCTCGCCGATGTGGTCGAGACGTACAGCTACACCACGGACACTCCCGACTTCTGGCGTCGCGAGGGCGAGTTCTATCCACGGCACGGCGGCCGCTTCACCGGTGAGCCCGCGTACTTCAAGCACGTCCTCGCCGCCTCCCGCGGGATCCTCGAGAAGACCGGGCTCAAGCCGGCAGACTTCAGGTACGCCGTCTTCCACATGCCCAACGGCAAGTTCCCGCTCAACGCCGGCAAGACACTCGGTTTCACGAAGCAGCAGATGGAAACCGGTTGGCTCGTGCCGACGATGGGGAACACGTACTCGGGATCTTCGCCAACCGGACTGGCGGCGGTGCTCGATGTCGCCGCGCCCGACGACCTGATCCTGATCACGTCGTTCGGCTCCGGCGCCGCCAGCGACTCATTCGTGCTCAGGGCCACGGCGCTGCTCCCGGAGCGCCGCGGCCGTGCACGGACCGTGCGGTCGATGCTCGACCACCCGACGCGCTACCTGACGTACGGGCAGTACGCGAGCTATCGCGAGAAGATCATCCTGAACGATTGAGGAACGCCAATGCGTGACGTAGCGATAGTAGGCGTCGGCATGACGCGGTTCGGCGAGTTGTGGGAGACGAGCCTCCGCGACCTGTTCGTGCAGGCCGCCAGCGAGGCGTTGCACAGCGCGCGCGCCGACCACCTGGACGCGGTGTTCATCGGCAACATGTCGGCCGGCCAGTTCGTGGGGCAGGAGCACCTTGGGCCGCTGCTCGTCGACCACCTCGGGATGGCGGGCGTTGCCGCAGGGCGCGTGGAAAGCGCGTGCGCGTCGGGCGGCCTCGCGCTCCGGACGGCCTTCGTGGAGGTCGCGTCGGGGATGAGCGACCTCGTGATGGCCGCGGGCGTGGAGAAGATGACGGATTCGATAGACGTCACCGAGGTGCTGGCGACCGCGTCGGATCAGGAATTGGAGGCGTACCACGGGATAACGTTCCCGGGGTTGTACGCGATGATCGCGCGCGCCCACATGGAAAAGCACGGCACGACCGAGGAAGACCTCTCATGGGTGTCGGTCAAGAACCATCGGCACGGTGCGCTGAACCCCAAGGCGCAGTTTCCGGCCGAGGTCACGCTCGAGGACGTGATGCGTTCGTCGATGGTGGCCGACCCGCTGCGCCTGCTGCATTGCTCGCCGGTGAGCGATGGTGCGGCGGCCGTGCTGCTCTGCCCGCTGGACCAGGCAAAGAAATACACCGACCGGCCGGTCAGGATTCGGGCGAGCGGACTGGCGACCGGCTCTATGGCACTCGCCGATCGCAAGGACATCGCGTTTCTCGACTCCGTGCAGCTCTCCGCGCAACGCGCCTACAAGATGGCCGGCCTCACACCGGCCGACATGCACCTCGCCGAAGTGCACGACTGCTTTGCGATCGCCGAGATCTGCTGCATCGAAGCGCTGGGACTCGTCGCGTGCGGCAAGGGCAACGCGGCGGCGCGCACGGGAGAAACCGCGCTCGGGGGACGCATTCCCGTCAACACGAGTGGCGGCCTCAAGTCGAAGGGGCATCCCGTGGGTGCGACGGGCATCGCGCAGGCCATCGAGCTCTGCGAGCAGCTCCGGGGAGAAGCCGGAGCACGGCAGGTGAAGGGCGCGCGCATCGGGCTCGCGCAGAACATGGGTGGTTCGGGAGCCAGCTCGGTCGTCCACATCTTCGAGGGGATCTGATCATGCCCAGTCCGCGGTATTGGAGAGAGGTCCCCAGCCGCTTTCGCCTCGAGGCGGCGCGCTGCCACGCGTGCGACAAGGTGAGCTTCCCCGCGCGCAGAATCTGTCCGGCGTGCCGCGGGACGGAGTTCGAGAAGATCAAGCTGACGCGCGAAGGCAGGGTCGTCACGTCGACGGTGCTTTACGTCGCGCCCAACGAGTTCGCGATGGAGACGCCGTACGCGGTGGCGATCGTCGAGACGCCCGAAGGGGCGCGTTTGATGGCGCAGCTGGTCGATTGCGAGCCCGCCGATGTGAAACCCGGGTTGTCTGTCGCGCTCGAGTTCCGCCTGATCCGCCAGGAAGGACATGGCGGCATTCTCTGCTACGGGCACAAGGCCGTGCCGGCGGGTGTCTGATGCCGAAGATCCGGATAGAAGCCGAGATCAGCGAAGAGCACCTGCGCGCCTACGAGGACGAGGCGCGGCGCGAGGGTGTTTCCGTGGAGACGCTGGTCGAGAAGACGGTGAACGTCCTCCTGCGGGAGCTCGAGCAGGAGGAGAACGACGGCGATTGCCCGATGCTGCCTGCGTAGGCGAGTTCTCACGCGTTAGCTTATCCGGATGCTCTCCGCGTTCTCCGCCGCCGTCCTGGGCTTCTTGCTGGGACTGCGGCATGCCACCGATGCCGACCACGTGGTCGCGGTCACGACGATCGTGGCGCGCGAGCGCACGCTGCGGCGCGCCGCGTGGATCGGGGCGCTGTGGGGCATTGGCCACACGCTGACGGTGTTCGTGGTCGGTGGCGCCATTGTCGCCTTCCGGCTCGTCATTCCGCCGCGCCTCGGCCTCGCGCTCGAATTCGGCGTGGCGATCATGCTGATCCTGCTCGGGTTCACGAACCTGCGCGCTGAGGCGGGCGCCCACGGTCATCCGCATGCGCACGAGTTCGACCATCGCCGTCCGATCATGATCGGCACCGTGCACGGGCTTGCCGGATCTGCGGCCGTGGCCATCCTCGTGCTGGCGGCGATTCCGCAGACGCTGTGGGCCCTGGCCTACCTGCTCGTGTTCGGCGTGGGCACGATCGCCGGGATGATGCTGGTGACGGTGATCATCGCCGCGCCGGCGATGTACGCCAGCGAGCGCGTGGCGCGCCTGCACGGCGGCATCCGGCTGGCGGCCGGGGCGCTCAGCATCGTCTTCGGCTTGCTGCTCGCCCGCGGACTCATCGTCGACGATGGCCTGCTGTCAGCGCTTCCGCGCTGGAGCCCGAGGTAGCGCTCGAGCGCAGCTGCGCGCACTCGGCTACGCGCCGGGCCGCGGCCTGGGATCGTCCGTCGCCGTTGGCGACGATTCATGCTCGCCCGTCGGCACCCTGAAATTCCCCGTCCGTAGCCAGTGCGGGCGCGGCAGCGTGGTGCCCTTCCAGACGCTGAGCATGCGCACCCCGACCGCCACGATCACCGACACGACGACCGCCGATGGATTGTGCCGGTGCTCGAGCAGGATGAACGCGATCGAGCCGGCCAGCGCCGAGGTCGTGTAGAGGCTGCCGTGGCGGAAGACGACGGGGATCTCGTTGATGACGAGGTCGCGCATGATGCCGCCGCCCGTGCTGGTGATGACGCCCATCAGCACCGCGACGACGGCGGGCATGCTGGCCTCGAGCGCCAGCGCCACGCCGACGACGCTGAAGAAGCCAAGCCCCAGGGCGTCCACGAACTCGCCGCGCGCGACGAGCTGGCGCGCCCAGAGGTGCACCTTCCGGCTGTAGACGAACGGGATGCACAGCACGAAGATCACGAGCAGGTATTCCCATCGCGACACCCAGAAGAACGGGCGCCGGTCGAGGAGCACGTCGCGAATCGTGCCGCCTCCGAACGCGGTGACCGCCGCCAGGGCGAAGGTCCCGACGAAGTCGAGGTTCTTCTTGGACGCGGTGATCATCGCCGAGAGCGCGGCGAGGACGACGGC
>JBBTFF010000105.1:0-8826 GCA_038041995.1 Gemmatimonadota bacterium
CCTCGGTCATCACCTGCTCGTAGCGCGGCGGCAGGTACACCGGCGCCATCTCCGCCGTCAGTCGCCCGTCCCGTGTGCCCTGCGCCGCGTTGAGGTGCGAGGCGAGCGAGAGCGCGTCCTGTTCGGAGCGCGTGACGCCGTTCAGCTTCGCCATCTTCTCGGCCGACTGTCCCATTGACTCGCCCGTCGTAAACTCGGCGATGGCCGGTGTGATCGGGATGAAGTCCTTGGGGCGCACCTTGGCCAGCGCCTGCAGTCGCTGGCCGAGTGACTTCGCCTTGCTCGCCGCCACCAGCGCGTCGCTGAAGCCGCGCGAATGCAGGATCGGCACGGTCGACAGCGACTCGGCGCCGCCGGCAATGGCGACGTCGGCGTGGCCGAGAGCAATCTGGTCGGCGGCGTCGGTGATGGCCTGGTTGGCCGAGGCGCACGCGCGACTCACGCTCCACGCCTGTACCGACTTGGGAAGCAGCGGCATCAGGGCCACTTCGCGCGCGATGTTGGGCGCGAGCACCGAAGGAATCACCGTGCCGAACACCAGCAGGTCGAGCGTTGCCGGGTCGAGGTTTGTCCGCTGGATCAGCTCGCCGACCGCGATCTTGCCGAGGTCGATCGCGCTGAGCGACTTGAGCGTCGTGCCGGCGCGCGCGAACGGGGTGCGGACTCCCTCGATGATCGCCACGCGGCGGCCGTTTCCGAAGCTGGCCATAGACCGTGAAAGCTAGGCGGCGCACCTGTTCGCGGCCATCCGTAACCCCTCCGACGAAACTGACCGGGCGATGCCGACACGCCACTCCTGTCGCCCCGTGCCGTTGCGCGGTAAACTCGGGTTTCAACCCCTCGAGCGTGCCTCCTTCTTCCGTCCCCACGCGCACCGCCCAGATCCTCCGCCTCAGCCAGCGACGGTTCGATGTCCTGGTCATCGGCGGCGGCATCACCGGTGCGGGCATTGCCCGCGACGCCGCGCGACGCGGACTCGACGTCGCGCTGGTCGAGCGCGATGACTTCGCCAGCGGCACTTCCAGCCGGTCGTCGCGCCTCGTGCACGGCGGCGTCCGCTACCTCGAGCACGGCTACCTGCGACTCGTCTTCGAGTCCAGTCACGAGCGCCGCGTGCTGCTGCGCATCGCACCCCATCTCGTGCGGCCGCTGCCGTTCACCTGGCCGGTGTACGACGGCGCGCGCCTTTCGCTATGGAAGCTGCAGGCCGGCCTGCTGCTGTACGATCTGCTCGCGCTCTTCAAGAATGTCGCGCCGCACCGCCGACTGAACGCCCGCGGCGTCCTCGCGGCCGAACCGATGCTCGCCCGTGCCGGCCTGCGCGGCGGCGCGCGGTACTTCGACGCCGCCACCGACGATGCGCGACTGACGCTGGCCACGCTGTTCGACGCCGCCGTGGCCGGCGCCACGATCGTGAATCACGCCGACGTGACCGCCCTGCAGTTCACCGATGGGCGCGCCAGCGGGGTCAGCGTCACCGACCGGCTGGGCGGCCGCACGCTCGAGGTCGAAGCGGCGTGCATCGTGAACGCCACCGGCCCGTGGACCGATCGCGTGCGCCGCATGGAAGATCCGGGCGCCACGAGTGCGCTGCTCGGCACCAAGGGTGTGCACATCGCCGTCCCGGCCGAGCGCGTGGGAAATCGCGGCGCGGTCACGTTGCTTGCGCTCGACGGTCGCGTGATGTTCGTGCTCCCCGGCGGGACCTGCACCGTCATCGGCACCACCGATACCCCGACGTCGGAAACACCCGACCAGGTGCGCGCGACGCGAGCCGACATCGACTACCTGCTGGCGTCGGCCAATCGGGCCTTCCCCGCAGCGGCGCTCACCGCCGATGACGTCGTTGCCGCGTGGGCCGGCATTCGACCGCTGATCGCCGAGGGCAACGACGGCGACCCGTCGGCTGCGTCGCGCGAGCATGCGGTCGAGACCGGTCCGCACGGCGTCATCACCGTGACGGGTGGCAAGCTGACCACCTACCGCGTCATCGCCCGCGATGTGGTGAAAGCAGTCTTCCATGCACTCGACCGCAAACCGCCGCGTGACCGTACGGCTGAACTGCCACTCGCCGGCGGGGATATTCGCGACCTGAACGCCGAGCTCGCCGCCGCGCGCGCCGCAACCGGCGCTGCTGACGTCGCCGCGCAGCTCGTGCACGCCCACGGTGGCGCGTGGCATCAGGTGTGGGCACGTGTACAGGACAACCCGAGCCTTGGCGCTCGCCTGGTCAAGGAACTGCCGTTCATCGGCGCCGAAGTGGTGCACGCGGTGGAAGCGGAGCTCGCCTGCACGCTGGCTGACGTCCTGATTCGCCGGCTGCACCTCGCCTTCGAGGTGCGGGACCAGGGCTTGTCGGTGGCGCCGCGCGTCGCCGCCCTCATGGCGCCGTTGCTCGGTTGGACCGATCGCGGCGTCGACCTGGCGCTGCTCGATTACCAACGCGAGGTCCGGCGCATGTTCGCCATCGAGCCCTGACGTACAGTTGCCGGTGGCGTACGCGGACCACAAGCTTCATCCCATGAATCTCCGCCCCCCCCGCGCGGTCTTCTGCGCACTCGCCATGCTCCTCGCCTCCACCGCCTGCCGCGAGACGGAGGTCACGCTCGACTCCCCCGTGCTCGCAGCCGACGAGGCGCCCGCCGCCGGCCCCGGTGCCAACACGCCGCATCTCACCGCGGCTGCCGGCGGCAGCATCTGGATGAGCTGGCTGGAGCCCGGCCCCGATTCCGTCTGGATGCTGCGCGTGGCGCATCGCCAACCGGCCGGAACCTGGTCCCCGCCGCGCACCGCCGTGCGTGACTCGCTGCTCTTCGTCAACTGGGCGGACTTTCCGTCGCTCGCCGTCGACGCCAAGGGACGCCTGATCGCGCACTACCTGCGACGCTCTTCGGCCGGCAAGTACTCGTACGGCGCCTGGATCACGACCAGCGCCGACAGCGGGCTCAGCTGGAGCGCGCCGCAGCGACTGCACAGCGACAGCAGTGCCACCGAGCACGGCTTTGCCGCACTGGTGCCGCAGCCCGACGGATCCACCTTCGCCGCCTGGCTCGACGGGCACGCGGCGTTCGGCGAGCACGGCGAGATGAGCCTCGGTTTCGGCGTCATCGACAGCACCATGCGCGTGCGGAGTGACACGATGCTCGACCTGCGCACCTGCGATTGCTGCCAGGTGGCCGGCGCCAGCACCAGCGGCGGCGCGCTCTTTGCGTACCGCGACCGCACCGACAAGGAAGTACGCGACATCGCCGTGGTGCGCTACGAAGACGGCAGGTGGACGCCCCCGGCAATCGTTCACGACGACGGCTGGGTGACCCGCGCCTGCCCGGTGAACGGCCCCGCGCTCTCGGCGCGCGACCGCGGCGTGGCCCTGGCCTGGTTCACCAATGCGCAGGACAGCGCCAAGGTGCAGCTCGTCTTCAGCAAGGACCGCGGCGCCACCTGGAGCGCGCCGATTCGCATCGACGACGGCCAGCCGATTGGCCGTGTCGACGTGGAGTACCTGCTCGACGACGGCGCGCTGGTCACCTGGGTGGAGCGCACCGGCAAGGGAACCGCCGAGATTCGCGCCCGGCGCGTCGGCGCCGACGGCGCCTTGTCCAAAGCCACCATCGTGGAGAAGACCACCGATGCGCGCCCTATGGGCTTTCCGCGCATCACCGCCGCCCGAGACCTGGGTGTCTACGTCACGTGGCGCGAACTCTCCACACCGTCACGCCTCAGGATGGCCCTGCTCAAGGTCCCGGGCGGCTGACCGGGCGCACGACGGGCGGTCGGGCGCCGCGCGCGTCCGACGCTACGCCTTGGCGTCGTGAATCGTGACCAGCTCGACGACCTTCATCTTGCGCGTGCGCGCCGGAAGCTTGAGCAGCACCAGGTCACCCACTTTCTTGTCGAGCAGTGACCGGCCGATGGGCGACATCATCGTCACGTGCCCTTCGTCGAACTCCTCCGAGTCGCCGAACACGAGGTGATACGTCTCCTTCACGTGCGTGTCCTGGCAGACCACCACCACCCGCGAGCCGAGCCCCGCCTTGTCGGTGGGGATCTGCGTCAGGTCGATGGACGAGAGCTTGGAGAGGCGCGAGGTCAGCTGGCCCAGGCGCGCCTGCACGAACTGCTGGCGCTCGAGCGCCGACTTGTACTCGCTGTTCTCGCGCAGGTCGCCCATCTCGACGGCGCGGCGAATTTCCGCCGGCAGTATGACGTTGAGCTCATGGCGGAGCTTCTCGGCTTCTCCGCCGAGCTTCTGCTTCAGGGCTTCGATCATCGGGGGCGATACCTCGGAAAGACAAAAGGTCAGCGCCCGGCCGTTTGGGGCCGGGCGCTCGACGCGTACGTGATTTCTCTGCCTGAACATTAGGGTGTGCGCCCCCCCGAATCAATCGGGGACCCGGGTGCATAGATTCCGTATATGCTGCAAACGCTTGTCCACGACGACGTCACGGAACTGCGGTTCACCACATGGCGCAGCCGCTCGATGGGCTTCCAGGTGAGTGCCTTCGCCGTGCGCGGCGTGCTCATCGACTCAGGTTTCCCGGCCTGCGCCAGCGACCTCGCGCGGTACGTGGCGGCGGCTCCTCTCGAGGGCTGCGTGCTCACGCACTACCACGAGGATCACGCCGGCGGTGCCGCCGCCGTTGCCCGTGCCGGCGTGCCGATCTGGATGGACGCGCGCACTGCCGGGCGGGTGCGCGCACCCCAGCCCATCGGCCTGTATCGCCGCTATACCTGGGGCTCGCCGTCACCAATCGGCCCCTCTGCGCCCTTCGCCCTGCCCGTGACGCTCGAGTGCGTTCCGACACCCGGCCACAGCGACGACCATCACGTGGTCTGGGACAGGGGCACAGGCACAGTCTTTGGGGGCGATCTGTTCATCGGAGTGAAGGTGCGTGTCTCGCATCGCAATGAGCAGCCGCGTGAACTGTTGCAGTCGCTGCGCCGCGTTGCCGCGCTCAATCCCGAGCGCTACTTCGACGGGCACAAGGGCCAGCTCGCCGACCCGGTGCAGTCGCTTAACGTCAAGGCCGACTGGCTGGAAAACGCGATCGAGTCCATCGACGCTTTGATCGCCGAGGGACTCGATGACGCCGTGATCGCCCGCCGCGTGCTCGGGTCCGACTGGTGGAGCCGCTCGTTCACGGCGGGTGATTATACCATGGCGAACTTCGTGAAGTGCGTGCGCTCGACCACGCCTACTTGAGGCCGGCCTTGCTGACCCCCAGCGCCTTCGCCACGCGGGCGCCGTAGTCAGTGTCGGCCTTGGTGAAGTGGCCAACCATCCGCACCTGGACCTCCTTCCGCGCCTGCCCCAGCCCGCCGGCAATGCGATCGGCCACGCGCTGCTTCTGCGCGTCGTCGAACAGGCGGTACAGGTTGCCGGCCTGCGTGTAGTCGTCGTGGTCCACCGAACTGTCGTAGCGGTCGACGATCGCCTCGCCCAGCGCCCATGCCGGATCCTTGAACGCCGGGTCTGGCATCGGCGTGCCGGGCACCGAGTTGGGCCAGTAGTTGGCGTCGCTCCCGTAACCCTCGCCGGTCGCCAGGGCGCCGTCGCGCATGTAGGTGTGCACCGGGCAGCGCGGCTTGTTCACCGGAATCTGCAGGTTGTTGGTGCCCAGCCGGTGCAGCTGCGTGTCGGCGTAGCTCATCAGGCGCGACTGCAGCACCTTGTCGGGGCTGGCCGCGATGCCCGGCACGAGTGAGCTGGGCTTGAACGCCGCCTGCTCCACCTCGGCGAAGTAGTTCTCCGGATTCCGGTTGAGCTCGAGCATGCCCACGTCGATCAGCGGGTACTCGGCGTGCGGCCACACCTTGGTGAGGTCGAACGGGTTCCAGCGGAACGTCGCCGCCTGCTCCTGGGTCATCACCTGGATGCAGAGCTTCCAGCGGGGGAAGTCGCCCTGGGCGATCGCGTTGAAGAGGTCGCGCTGGTTGGACTCGCGGTCGGTGCCGATCAGCGTGGCCGCCTCGGCGTCGGTGAGGTTCTTGATCCCCTGCTGGCAGACCCAGTGGAACTTCACCCAGGTGCGCTCGCCCTTGGCGTTGATCATCGAGTACGTATGGCTGCCAAAGCCGTGGATGTTCCGGAGCGAGGCCGGAATGCCGCGGTCGCTCATCAGGATGGTCACCTGGTGCAGCGCCTCGGGGGCCTGCGACCAGAAGTCCCACTGCATGTCCTGGTCGCGCAGGTTTGTCTGCGGATGGCGCTTCTGCGTGTGGATGAACATCGCGAACTTGAACGGATCGCGGATGAAGAAGACCGGCGTGTTGTTGCCGACCAGGTCCCAGTTCCCCGCTTCCGTGTAGAATTTCACCGAGAAGCCGCGCACGTCGCGCTCGGCGTCGGCGGCGCCGCGCTCGCCGGCCACCGTAGAGATGCGCATGAAGACGTCGGTCTTCTTGCCGACCGCGCCGAACAGGGCGGCGCGCGTGTACTTGGTGATGTCGTTGGTGACGGTGAAGGTGCCGTAGGCGCCTGATCCCTTGGCGTGCACCACCCGCTCGGGAATGCGCTCGCGGTTGAAGTGCTGCATCTGCTCGAGCAGCTGCACGTCCTGCATCATCAGCGGGCCGCGCGGACCGGCGGTCTGGGCGTGCAGCATGCCGATCGGGGCGCCGGTCTGGGTCGTCAGGGTCTTCTTGTCAGGCATTGGAGTCTCCAGGGACAGTTGGGCGGCGGGGGGCCGTCGCGTCACGAACAGCCGGGCGGGAGGCCGTGGCGTCGTGCGCGCGCACTGTTGAATGAAATGTGCCCTCTGCGTGCTATACTTGTCCAAGACTTTTTTTCACTACTAGCTATAGGTTCTTCCTATGGAGCTGCACCAACTCCGGTACTTCGTGGCCGCCGCCGAGGCGGGGAGCATCAGCCGGGCTGCCGAGCGGGTGCGCGTGGCCCAGCCGTCGCTCAGCGCGCAGGTCAGGAAACTCGAGCGGTTCGTGGGGGCACAACTGTTCGACCGGGTGGGGCGCGGCGTGGTGCTCACCGACGCCGGCCGCGCGCTCTTGCCGCGCGCGCGGCGGATCCTCGCCGACGTGCGCGACGCCTCGGAATCGCTGGGACGTGATGTCGACGCCGGACTCGGCGGATTGGCCATCGGCGCCATTCCCACCATGGCGCCGTACCTGCTGCCGCCGGCGCTCGACGCGCTGCGCGAGCGCTTTCCGCTGGGCGGGGTGACCATGCGCGAAGACTTTACCGAGCGCCTGGTCGAGGCACTGGTGGGCCACGAGATCGACTGCGCGCTGGTGAGCACTCCCATCGACCACGAACTGCTCGAGGTGGAGGTGCTGGGGGAGGAAGAATTCCTGGTGGTCGTGCCGGTGGCGCATCCCGCGGCGGACGACCGGTGGATTTCGTTGCGGGACGTGCGCGACCAGCCGATGGTCACGCTCGAGGAGATGCACTGCCTGGGGCGGCAGATCCAGGGGTTCTGCTCGGCGCGTCAGCTGGCGCCACGCATCACCTGCCGCACGACGCAGCTATCGACCATCCTTGAGCTCGTCGGCAGCGGCATGGGGCTGTCGATCGTTCCCGAAATGGCCGCGGCGGCGGCCGCCGCGCGTCGCGACTGTTCGTTCCTTCGGCTCAAAACCAACCGCCCCACGCGCGAGATCGCCATCGCCTGGCGCCGCGACCGGTCGCGCCCGCGGGCCGCGGTGGCGCTGGCCGAGATCGTACGAGGTCAGCTGGCGGCGGGGCGGCATCGGTTGAAGGTCCGGGCCCGGTAACGGCTCACCACGGATCACACGGATCACACGGATGGAACGGATGCTCCGGCATGGGAGACGGGCTGACCGACCACTTCCGGAACCCTCACACCCGCACGACCCGCAATCGCGCGCTCCCCTGCACCGTGCTCGTGAGGTGCCGGTCAGCGGTCACCAGCGACAGCCCCAGTACGATCGCCGTCGCGGCGATGCCGCGATCGAACGGATCAGCAGGCGCGCCGCGCAATGTCGCGGCCTCAAGCATCGCGGCTCGCGAAAACGGCACGAAGCGCATCCCCGGCAGGCGCTCGGTCTCAGCGGCCAGATCCTCCACGCGACCGTGCAAATCCAGCCGCCCACGGGCCACTTTGATTGCAATTTCCCATACCGATATCTCGCTAACGTAGAGCCCATACGTGAGGCGCGTCTGCTCAAGGGAGCGGCGGAGTGCCACGCCAAGCTGGTCGGTGCGCCCCGTCATCATCCAGAGCCACACGTGTGTATCGATCAGCCATCCCCCGTCGGCGTCGGGTCTCTCGCGCACCCTTCGCGCCTTCACCGTGGCGGCTCCACGTCGTCGTCGAGCCCCACGTCCTCGATGCGGTCGTCCCGGAACTCGACCTGCCAGTCCGGCGGCGTCACGGCGGCCAGGTAGGCGATGCCGAGCGAGGGCGGGCCGAAGTACTCGTTGCACGGCACCGCGTCGAGCAACTCGGGGTGCGCCTCGGCGTGGCGCTGGAAGCGCGGGTAGATGAAGCGGACCTTCTTCGTCTTTGTCATCGTCGGCTTGTCGTCGTCGTGGTCGTCGTCGTACTCGTCAGGGGGTGGCTCGGGGTCGGTCGGGCAATGTGCCGGCCAGACGCCCCCAGACGCTCGGGGTCGGCCGAACCAAGCAGATCTTCCGCCAGCGCTCGATCGCGCGCCGCGTCCTCGTCGGCCCGCCCCACCGCATCGACGTGCTGCGCGGCCGCCGCGCTCAGCCGGTGCGCCGCATGTCGCGCCAAGAGAAGCGATCGCTCATCGCTCGCGGCCGCCCCCCGATGGAGCGCCGCGGAAGCGGCGAGCAGGGCCACGTGTGCGCGCGCCAGTCGTTGGAGCAGGTGCTGGTGGCGAATG
>JBBTFF010000106.1:0-16688 GCA_038041995.1 Gemmatimonadota bacterium
AGCCCCCTTCAAGGTCGTTCTCCGTGAATCTCCGTGTCTTCCGTGACTCCGTGGTGTGCAGTAGTCGCGAGAATGGCGGCCCGGGCGCCCCTGGTGCAATTTCGGGGACCCATTCCCGAACCCGCATCGCCATGCGCCGATTTCTCACGCTCGCCCTCGCGCTCCTCGCCGCCGCCCCGCTCGCCGCGCAGCGCACCCCCGTCGACTCCATTCGCGACGACGCGCGATTCTCGTTCTACGCCAAGGGCCCCTACCGCGCCTCGGTGCCGAAGCCCGACGACGTGCTCGGCTACGGCATCGGCACCTGGCACACGCAGTACGCCTCGCAGGAGAGGGCGCTGCTGGCGGTCGCCGACGCGGCCAGGGACCGCGTGCGCGTCGAGGAGATCGGACGATCCAACGAGAAGCGCACCATGCGCATCTACGTGGTGTCGTCGCCCGAGAACATCGCGCGGCTCGACCAGATCCGTGCCGACCTCGACAAGATTGCCGATCCGCGCGGCCTGGGTGCCGCCGAGCTCGATGCGCTCACCGCACGCACGCCGGCGGTCGTCTGGTTCAGCGGGTCGGTGCATGGCGATGAGGTACCCGGCTTCGAGGCGTCGATGCCGCTCCTGTACCATTTCGCGGCCAGCGAAGACCCGAAGACGCTTGCCTTGCTGAAGGACGCCATCGTCATCATCAACCCGTCGTCGAACCCCGACGGGCACGAGCGCTTTTCAGTCTGGTCCAACTCGGTGGCGGTGGGGAGCCCCGAGCGCGCCGGCATCGAGCAGCAGCGCGGCCAGCCGTGGTCGATCAGCGGGCGCTACAACCACTACCGCTTCGACATGAACCGCGACCTCATTGCCACCACGCAGCAGGAAGTGCGCAACATCGTGGGCGGCATGCTGCGCTGGCACCCGATGGTCACGGCCGACCTGCACGGATACACGGCGCAGTACTACATGGCGCCGGCATCGCGTCCCATCAACGCGAACATCAGCGGCTGGCCCAACAAGTGGGGCGAGGCCATCGGCGCCGGCAACGCGCGCGCCTTCGACGAGTTCGGGTGGCTGTACTACGTGCGCGACCAGTTCGACCTCTACTACCCGGGCTATTACGACTCGTGGCCAGCGCTGAATGGCGCGATGGGCGCCACGTACGAGACGGACGGCGGCCCGGCGCTGCTCAAGCGCCGCGACGACGGCACCCTGCTGTCGCTGCGCGATGGCATTGCCAAGCACTACACGGCGGCCGTGGCCACCTTCGAGACGACGGCCGCGCGCGCCCGCGAGCGCGTGAAGGACTACCTCGCCTTCCGGCAGTCGGCGGTCAGCGACGGCAAGACGCAGCCGATGAAGCGCGTGGTCTTCGCGGCAGGCAACGACCCGGCGCGCGCGGCCGAGCTGGCCGCCGCGTTGCTCCGCGCCGGCGTGGAAGTGCACCGCCTCTCGCAGCCGCTCGCCAGCACCAGGGCCCACGCGTACAGCGATGACGCCACCGCCGCCCGCACTTTCCCGGCCGGTTCGTTCGTCGTCGACCTTGCCCAGCCGCAGGGTCGCCTGGCCAAGTCAGTGCTCGAGCCGGACCCGGCGCTCGACCCGGTGTTCGCCAAGAAGCAGCTCGAGTACTTCCGGCGCAACATCAGCCGGGGCAAGAGCGCCGGCGGCGAGGGATACGAGTTCTACGACGTCACGGCGTGGGCGCTACCGGTGGCGTTCGGGGTGGAGTCGTGGTGGACCGAGGATGCCGCGCCGATGACCGGCGAAAAGTTGTCGCTCCCCGCAGTGGGCGCATCCCGCATCAACGGCGAGGTGCTGCCGGTGCCGGTGCGCGGTGGCATCGTCGACGGCGCCGACGCGAGGTCGGCGTACCTGTTCCGCAACGATCGCGCCGGTGCATCGCGCCTCGCCGGGCAGCTGCTCCAGGAGGGGTACAAGCTGGCCATCGCCAACGAGCCCATCCAGACGGGCAAGGTCGAATGGCCGCGTGGCACCTGGGTGGCGCGCGTCTCGCGCAACGACGCCACGCTCGCCGCGCGCCTCGACGCGCTCGCCAAGCCGGCGGGCGTCGAGGTGACCGGCGTCAACACCGCGTTCCCCGAGACGTCGCAATACGGCACCGGTTCGGGGAACACGGTCTCGGTACAGGAGCCAAAGATCGCCGTCGCCGCCAACGACGGGGTGGGACTCGGCGCGTACGGCGCCATCTGGTGGAGCCTCGAGCAGCGCTTCGGCATCAAGTTCACGCCGGTCGCGCTGTCGTCGCTCAACGGCGACCTGTCGGCGTTCAACGTCATCATCATTCCCGACGCCAATGCCGCCACGCTGGGCAAGGGTGCCGGCCTCAAGGCGTGGATCGAGCGCGGGGGCACGCTCATCACCATGGGCAGCGCCACGTCGTGGGCCGCGCGCGAGGACGTCGGCATGACGACCGCGCGCATCCTCACCGGCGACGACGCCAAGGACGAGAAGAAGAAGGACGACGTCAAGGACGAAAAGAAGAAGGACGAAGAGAAAAAACCCGACACCAAGGACGAGAAGCCGAAGGCAGAGGTCGCGCCTCCGGCGCCGGTGGACTCGCTGCTGGCGGTGAAGAGCCCCACCGCCAACCCCAACGCGCCGCAGCCGGTGCCCGGCTCGCACTTTGACGCCGTGCTCGACATGACGCACTGGCTCACGCTTGGCGTCGAGAAGCAGCGCACCACGGTGATGTTCGAGGGTGACGCATTCCTCAAGCTGTCCAAGGAAGGGTCGAATGTCGCCGTCTTCCCCACCACCGGACTGCTCAGGCGCGCGGGCTTTGTCTTCCCCGACAACACCGAGCGCCTGCTCAAGGGCACTGCGCTGCTGGTGGAGGAAACAGTGGGACGTGGCCACCTGGTGATGTTCGCCAACGACCCGATGTTCCGCGGCTGGTGGCGCTCGCTGGACCGGCTGGTGATGAATGCGGTGCTGCTGGGGCCGACATTCTAGCGAATCGGAATTCCGGTTCAGCACCACCTACATGCGCACACTGCCCGTGCGGACCTTCGTACGCACCGCCTGCAGTTCCTTGCGCATCTGCTCCAGCCCCTGGCGCATCTCGACCCGGGCACGCGGAAGTTCATTGCGCAGCTCACGCTCGATCTCGCGCCGGACGCCATCCATCTCGATGCGCACGTCGACGCCGGCGTCGGCATCGTTGAACGAGCGCCAGCGCACCGTCGGTGCGCGGGGAACAGCCGGCGCATGCGGAGCGGCCGGTGCGTGCCTCATCATCCCCGACATAGGCGGTATGGGCGGCATCGGCGCCATCGCCGCCTCCGGCGAGCGGAAGAACGTGAAACCGCCCACATCGTGCCCCTTCAGCGATGACGCCTTGACCGTCGTGACCTTCACCGCGCGCGCGCGGCCGCCACTCACCACCGTCAGTTCCAGTACGTCACCCGGCTTGGCCCTGGCCACTTCGCGCGACAGGCGGTTCATGCGCGAGCTCGCCGCCCATCCGTCTTCGATGTCGTCCTTCGACACCTTGAGCGAGACGCCGTTGACCGCCGCAATACGGTCACCCTCGATGATGCCGGCCTTCTCTGCCGGGCCGTCCTCGGTGACCGCGTTGACAAAGACACCCGCGGTGTCACGCTTGGAGCCGGTGAAGCCGAAGCCGATGCCGATCACCGCGCGCTCATCCGCGCTGCGCACCGTGCGCTTTCGCGGCAACAGGTCATCGGCGGCGACGGTCTTGACCTTGTAGCTCCTGCTCGCGCCGTCGTGCCAGACCTGCAGCGTCACCTCGTCACCGGCCTTCACCTTGCCAAGTTCGCGGGTCAGCCGGCGCTGCATGATGCCGCCCATCTCGTCGTCGCCCGCGTCGTCGCGACTCACGCGCAGCGACACCGTGTTGATCGACTGGACCCGGTCGCCTTCCGTGAGGCCGGCCTTCTCGGCCGGGCCGCCCTCGGTAACGGCCGTCACGAGGACGCCAAGCGTGTCGCGCTTGCCGCCGGATGACGTGGAGACACCGATCATCGCACGTCCGTCGTCGTCCGTGCTGGTGAAGACGATGCGGTTCTGGCCGGGACTGATGACGCGCACCGACTGCGCGGCAATCGGCGCAGCGGCAATGGTGGCGAGGGAGCTCACGACAAGGAGAGTTCGGCGCATTGGAAGCCTCGATTAGATCAGGTTCAGGATCGGTCTACCAGTTGTGTCACAGGCACCTAGGGAATGGTTTCCCGGGGCTACCCGTCCCCCCCCTCTCAACCTCCACTCACCACCCCGCACCAGAACCCGCCACCCCGAACTCCCCCCAGTTCGCCGCATGCCGTCTTTTCTCTTACACGGACGGTGACAATCGCTGACTGCGCCCGCTTCCCCGCGCGCCGACTATTGGAGCGCGCCGCACCTTGCGGCGCCTCTTCCGTGGAGTTCGTTGTCGTGCCGCTCCCCGTCCACCCCGCTCCGGCCGCACTCGAACGCCTGCAGGGGCTGCGCCTTCTCGTCGGTAACACGCCGATGCTCGCCATCGATTGCCAGTGGCGTGGTCGTGCGCGGCGCATCTACGCCAAGGCCGAGAACCTCAACTTCACCGGCTCCATCAAGGACCGGATGGCGCTGCACATCCTGCAGCGCGCCTACCAAACGGGGCAGCTCGCGCCCGGCGCCCTGATCATCGAGGCCACGAGCGGCAACACCGGCATCTCGTTCAGCGCCGTCGGGCGCGCGCTCGGCCACCCGGTGACCATCTTCATGCCCGACTGGATGAGCGAGGAGCGCAAGCGCCTCATCCAGTCGTTTGGCGCATCGGTCCGCCTCGTCTCGCACGAAGAGGGTGGCTTCCTCGGCTCGATCGCGCAGTCCGAGGCGCTCGCCGCGGCGACGCCAGGCGCATTCCTGCCGCGCCAATTCGCCAACGACGAAAATTGCGCGGCGCACGAACTCAGCACCGGACCGGAGATCTGGGCGCAGGTGCGCGCGCGCGGCCTGCTGCCCGACGCCTTTATCGCCGGCGTCGGCACCGGCGGCACCATCATGGGCGTCGGCCGCTTCCTGCGCGCGCACCACCCGGGGATCAGGGTGCACCCCGTGGAGCCGGCCAATTCGCCCACCCTCTCGACCGGGCACAAGGTGGGCAGGCACCGCATCCAGGGAATCAGCGACGAGTTCATCCCCGCCATCGTGCACCTCGGCGAACTCGACTCGATCCTTGCCATCGAGGACGGCGACGCGATCATCATGGCGCAGCGGCTCGCGTCGGAACTGGGGATCGGCGTCGGCATCTCCAGCGGGGCCAACTTCCTGGCCGCACTGCAGGCGCAGGACGCCCTGGGCGACGACGCCACCGTGGTGACGGTCTTCAGCGACAGCAACAAGAAGTACCTGAGCACCGACCTGATGCGCGAGGAACCCGTGCGCGACGACTTCCTGTCGCCGGACGTGAAGCTCGTGAAGTTCCGTGCGCTCAACCGCATGTGCGACGCGTGCTTCGACCCCACGGATCCGGATGGGGCGCCGGTGCATTTGGGGCGGGCGTGAACTACCAGGACGAAGGATGAACGGCGCACGAAGCGCCGCGAAGACAGTCAGAGGTCCTGGGTGGTTTCCCGCCGCACCCACCGTCGAAAGAACAGATCCTCGAACATCGGACGACCGGGCGCAGCATCCAGAAGGCCCTTCTTTCGCAGTCCGTTGAGGGCCACGCCCACACTGCTCGCGGCGCCGAGCGCGTGTCGTCGCCTAACGGCGTCGGCGGTCAGTTCCACGGCCGGGTCCGACGCGAGCAAGCGCAGCAGACGCTGTTCCCGTTGGGTACACTGGTTCCACGTGCGCTCCGACGGCGCCGCCGTCTCGTCGATCAACGCATCGAGCGCACGGTCCGCGTTCGCCGAACGACCAGACACCGTTGCGTCACGCCATACGGCGTGCGCCAGCGTGATGACATCGCGCGTCCTGGGCCCGGAGAGCGTCACGATTCGAAGGGCCGTCGGCGCTGAAATCTTCGTCCGGCCGTGGGCGGTACGCGCAACGATCCACCGGGCAAACTCGGCCGGAGGAATCGGTCCCAGCGACAGGTGGTCGGCCAGCTTCCACAGTGCGCGTTCACGGTTGGTCACCATCTCTTCGATTAGAGTGGTGGCTGAGCCAGCGAGCACGTACGAGATACGGCCGTGTCGCTCGAGCACGGACTTGAGCGCCCACTCGACGTCGGTGCCCCCCCACTCGAGCAATCGCTGGAACTCGTCTATTCCGAGCGCCAGGGACAGCCGTCGCTTCGCCAGCTCGTCGTTCACCGCGACCAGCGCGTCGGTGAACAGCTGCGAAGCGGGTGCCGCCTGGTCAAAGGAGAGCGAGAGCCCGGGGAGCCCGGTACCGTCCGGATTCGGCGTCAGCGTGAGACTGAGCCGCAGCTTGGCGGCCACGCTCTGCATGAGCGAGCGCCAGGTGTGCCCGACCCCGTCACGCACGGCCGTGAGCAAGCGGCGTACGGCGTCAGGCGCATCGACGGCGGTTGCAAGATCGACGACGACGACCGCACGACCGTGTTGACGCAGGCGACGGGCCGCCTCGGCCAACAAGGCGCTCTTTCCCATGCGCCGTGGCCCGTAGAGGACGAGCGCGCTTCCGGGAGTCTTCCAGCACTCATCCAGCCGCGCCAGCTCGGCGGTGCGGTCCGCGAACCGCTCGCCCTCCGCCAGCGGGGTCCTCAGAAACGGCGACTCGGCCATGCGATGCCTCCCGGCGGGGCCCGGCGGCCCGGCCCGTGGCCTGGCCTCGCCGCCCTGCGCTACGGAGCATACGATACGTATATTTCCGTCACGTAGATTTACGTCCCGTAATTTTACGTATTCATTGATGATTGTCCAGTACCGCCACCGCTCACCTGGCGCCCGGCATCTGGAGGCGATCTGTGTATCGGATTGGACTGTTTGCTATTTCTTGACTGTTTGCTGTTGTGCAAATATATTTGCTTCATGCGAAAGGTCGACCAACCATCCCACCCGCCGGGCCGCACCCTCCGCGACCCATTCGCCGACCGGGCGTCGCTGCTCTGCCGGACGTTGCTGTCCCAGCCGGGTAGCGAGTGGAGCGTGCGCGGCCTCGCCCAGGCTGCTGGCGTCACGCCGATGCTCAGCTCCGATGTCGTGCGACAACTCGAGGCCGCCGGCATCGTGAACGTGCAAGCCGCTGGCCGGCGGCTGAGCATCCGGCTGGTGGACCCGTGGGGATTGCTGCAACAATGGACGGCGGTCTACCGCTGGACACGAAACCAGGCACTTCCCTTCTCCGTCCCCGTCCCTGACGCCGAGCGAATGATCGAACGCGTGCAGCGCGCGGCGGGAAAGCGTCGCTGGGCCCTGACCCTGCTGGCCGGCGCGTGGCAGCGCATTCGCTATGCCCCCACCGAACGCCTGCACGCCTACGTGGAATGCGATGACATCGACGACCTCCGCGAACTCGCGGCGCGCCAAGGCTGGCCGGAGGACGCCGCCGGACAGCTGGTGCTCATGAAGCCGGCCTACCGCGCGTCGGTGTGGCACGAGACGTCGGCAGCAGTCCCCTCAATGGCGCACATCGTCAGCGACCTGCAACTCGTCCTCGACCTCTGGCATTACCCCGACCGCGGCCGCGAGACCGCCGAGCAGTTGTGGCGCCGTCTGATGCGTGGATTCGAGCGCACCGCTCATGCGTGATGAACTGGCCCCGATACTCGGGATTCTCGAACCGTACCTCGCCGACGTCGTGCTGATCGGCGGCTGGGTGCCCGAACTGTATCGGCGCTTCGGAGGTCTGTCGTGGACGGAACCGCCTTCGCGCACGACCGAACTCGACGTGCTGGTGGGTCACACGCTCGATCCGAAGGGTCGGCCGAAGCTGCGCCAGTTGCTCGAGGCCGGCGGCCTGCGTCCGGCCAGGCCGGAGCCGTTTCCCGCAGACTGGGTGCGCACCGCCGACGACGTCACTGCGATCGAGTTCCTGATGCCGCGCCCCGGGCCGCGCGTCACTGACGCGATTCGACAGGTCGACGCCCAAGGCTATCTGGGTGCCATCGTCCTGGATGACGCCGAGGTGCTCCAGCGATTCACGACCACGCTCACGGTGGCTTCCACACACCGGCAATGGACAGTCGTCGTCCCGACGCTCGGCGCTTGGCTCGCCGGAAAAGTGCTGACCTACGGCACACGGCACGTTCCCGACGATGCTCCAGCGGACGACGACAAGCGCACGAAGGACCTGGCCTACATTCGCGACCTCCTGCACGCGGGGCCGCAGGTCTACGCGCGCGTGTTCGACGACCTGCGTGCGATGGCGCAAGATTCGCGCGGCCTGAAGATTCTCAAGCGCACACAGCGCGTTCTCATCCGCCCAATCGAACTCGCCGTCTCGCGCGCGGCTGCGCGGCTGGCCAGCCGTGACGGTGACGCCCCCGCATCGGCGCGCGCGGAAATCCTCGGCGCGCTCAGTGAAGTCCGGCATCTCATCGAGGACGCACGATCGTGAACGAAGAACAGTGAACTGGGCACCCGCTGTCAGTACACCGTTGCATGTTCGCGCGCCCTTCGCCCCTTCGCGGTATCAGTTGCAGTTACACGACGATATTCAAAAGCCGCCCCGGCACGAAGATCACCTTCTTCGGCGCGCCGGTGATGAACTTCGACAGTGCCGCGTCCCCCTGCACCGCCGCCACCGCCGCGTCCTGCGTGACGTCATTCGGCAGGCTCACCTTCCCGCGCGTCTTGCCGTTCACCTGCACCACCAGTTCGAAGCGGTCGTCGCGCACCAGCGACTCGTCCACCTCGGGCCAGCGCGCATCGAAGACGCTCGTGGAGTGACCAAGCATTTCCCAGAGTTCCTCGCTGATGTGCGGCGCGAACGGCGCGACCAGTAGCACCAGCGGCGTGACCTCGGCCACGTGCGGCACCCGCTCACCGCGGCGCAGCACGTTCATGTACTCCATCATCGCGGCGATCGCCGTGTTGTAGCTCAGGCCCGCGAGGTCGCCGCCCACCTTGCGAATGGTCTGGTGCAGCTTGCGCATCACCAGCGCGTCGGGCGCGCCGTCGGCCTTCGAGTCGCGGACGCTCGCAAACAGGCGATCGAAGAAACGGCGCACGCCGCTGATCGACTGGTCGCGGAAGTCACCCCCTTCCTCGAACGGCCCGATGAACATCAGGTACGTGCGCAGCGTGTCGGCGCCCCAGTCGTCCATGTAGGCGTCGGGGATCACCACGTTGCCGCGCGATTTCGACATCTTGTGGCCGTCGCGGATGATGAGCCCGTGGGCGCGAAACTTGGCGAACGGCTCCTCCGTCGGCACCAGGCCGGCGTCGTGCATCACCATGTTGATGAACCGCGCGTACAACAGGTGCAGCACCGCGTGCTCGTTGCCGCCGATGTAGATCGACACCGGCAGCCAGCGCCTGGTCAGCTCGGCGTCGAACGGCACGTCGTCGCTCGGCACGCTCGGGTAGCGCAGGAAGTACCACGCGCTGTCCAGGAAGGTGTCGCTCACGTCGGTCTCGCGGCGCGCCGGCCGGCCGCACGTCGGGCAGGGCACGTGATACCACTCTTCGTAGCGGGCCAGCGGCGACACGCCCGAATCGTCGGGCTTGTAGTCGGTGATGTGCGGCAGCAGCACCGGCAGGTCTTTTTCCGGCACCGGCACCGTGCCGCACGCGTCGCAGTAGATCACCGGAATCGGCGGCCCCCAGTAGCGCTGGCGCGAGATGCACCAGTCGCGCAGGCGGAAGGTTGTCACCGCCTTGGCCGCGCCGCGCCTGGTCAGCCATTCCGTCACGCGTTGCTTGGCGTCGGCGACCGGCAGGCCGTCGAAGTGCTCGCTGTTCACCAGCCGGCCGTCGGCATCGTCGGTGTACGCGGCGGCGAGCGGCGTGTGGGGGCCCTCGTTCGGGGCGGCGACGACGCGCACGATGGGCAGGCCGAACTGCGTGGCAAACTCGAAATCGCGCTCGTCGTGCCCGGGCACCGCCATGATCGCGCCGGTGCCGTACTCCATCAGCACGTAGTCCGCCGTCCAGACGGGAATCATCTCGCCGCTGGCCGGGTTCACCGCGTACGAGCCGGTGAAGACGCCCGTCTTCTCCTTGTTGACCTTGCGCGACACGATGTCCTGCCGGCGCGTCGCGTCGCGGTACGCCTCGACGTCGGCGCGCTGGTCGGCCGATGTGATCTTCTCCAGCGACGGGTGCTCCGGCGCCAGCACCAGGTAGGTGGCGCCGAAGATCGTGTCGGGACGCGTCGTGAACACCGGAATGACCACCGCGCCGCTGGTGACTTCCTGCGACACCATCACGCCCGCGCTGCCGGCATCGGTCAGCGGATCGAGCACACGGAATCGCAGCTCGGATCCCTCACTCCTGCCCAGCCAGTTGCGCTGCGCCATCTTGGTGCTTTCCGACCAGTCGATCTTGTCGAGATTCCCGAGCAGGCGCTCCGCGTAGCTGGTGATGCGGAAGAACCACTGCTCCAGCGACCGCAGCTCCACCGGTGTCTTGCAGCGCTCGCACAGCCCGCCCTCGACCTGCTCGTTGGCCAGGACGGTCTTGCACGACGGACACCAGTTCACCGCCGCCTGCTTCTTGTAGGCCATCCCGCGCTCGAGGAGCTTCAGGAAGACCCACTGGGTCCACTTGTAGTACGCCGGATCGGTGGTGTCCACCGAGCGGCTCCAGTCGACCATCAGCCCCGCGCGGTCCAGCTGGCGCCGGAAGTTCGCGACGTTTCGCGGGATCAGTTCCATCGGGTGCACGCCCACTTTCAGGGCGAAGTTCTCCGAGTGGATGCCGAACGCGTCGTAGCCCAGCGGCTGGAGCACGGTGTGCCCCTGTAGCCGTTGGAAGCGCCCGTGGATATCATTTCCCGTGAAGGCGTAGAGATTCCCGATGTGCAGCCCTTCCGCCGACGGATAGGGAAACATCATCAGTTGGTAGTAGGGCCGCTCACCGTTGAGGTCGGTTGCATTGGTGCCGCGCTCCACCCAGCGCTCGCGCCACTTGGCCTCAACAGCGGTCGGATCGTATCCCACGGCCTCTTCGGGCCGGTCGGGCATTTCGGGAGCGGTCATCGGTGTCGTAATCAGGTGCCTGAGCCCCGCGGGGCCGCACCCTGGCGTGAGGACATAGCGTGAGCCAAGGGGAACGGAGCAATCTAGCCACCGCAGAGCGCGGGACAAGCGCGACGCGCCCCGCGGCGGCGCAGGAGCAGGCGCACATCTACGACCGGATCGCCGAGTGGGCCACCTGGATCGCGTTCGTCGGGCTCGGCATCATGGTGTGGCTGGGGTGGGACACCTTCCGGACGATCCTGCTCGGCGACAAGTGGTGGCTGATCCTCGGTCCCTCGATCTTCCTGTCCGTCTTCGTCTGCGGTTTCGGGTTCCGGTACTTCGTTTCCCCCGTGATCGGTCGCGAGATTTCGTCGTTGGCCAACGTCGCCGAAGCCGTGGCCGGCGGCGATCTCACCAGGCGGCCCGAGGCGGCCCGGCACGGTGGCCAGATGGGGCGCCTGGGGCGGGCCATGGAAGCGATGACCGGCGAGCTCTCGGGGCTCGCAGCGCTCATCCGCGCGTCGACCACCGAGACGACCACCTTCGCCAATGAGATCACCGGCGGCACCGAGCACCTTGCCCAGGCGGCGGCGAGCATCGCCCTGACCGCCAGCACCCTTACCCAGCAGGCCGTCGACATGGCCGACTCCATTGGCGTGCTCGCCAGCGATACGTCGCGCCTGGGTGAGGTGGCCCGCCACCTCGCCACCGGCGCGCGCGACGGGCTCGAGCGCAACCGTCGGCTCAAGGCGCTGGCCAATGACAACCACCTGCGCCTCGATGAGAGCGGCCGCCGCCTCGGCGCGCTGACCGAGGACGTGCAGGCCAGCGCGCAGGCGGTGGCCGCCGTGGGCGCCGCCGCCGACGAGATCCGCGCCTTCGTGACGCTCGTGCAGAAGATTGCCCGCCAGTCGAAGCTGCTGGCCCTCAACGCCGCCATGGAGGCCGCGCGTGCCGGCGAACAGGGCGAGGGGTTCGCGGTGGTAGCCAACGAAGTCCGCCGCCTGGCGGCGAATGCCTCGGACGCCGCCGAGCAGACCGGCGGGCTCATTCAGGGCATCCTCGGCCGAATGGAAGACGCCCGTGGCGCGAGCGCTCGCGCCCTGGATCGCGTGCAGGCGGTGCGCGAGGCCACCGAGCACGGGCGTCAGTCGTTCACGCAGGTGGAGGAGGCCGTGCAGGAAGCCGACGAGTGGACCGAGGCCATGGCCGCGTCGGCCACCTCGGGCGATCAGCTCGTCGGCGAACTGCAGCAGCGGCTGGCCGCGCTGAACACCGGCACGCAGGGATTCGTGCACGCCATGCACGATGTCGCCGCCGCCAGTCAGCAGCAGAGCGCCAGCACCCAGGAGATTGCCGCCGCCGCTGCCGAGCTGTCGCGCGCCGCCGAGCGGCTCGACGACGCGGCCAGCGCGTTCAGGACGATTTAGCGACCTGACGGCGCGGCGCGGGGCGCAGCGGAATCAGCGCCCCGCTGCCGCCCCGGCCTCCTGCAGTCGCAGCACCGACACGGGATCGCCCATCACGATCAGGTGACAGCCGCCGTTCACCTCGGTGGCCGCCGGCGGGTTGAACCGGTAGCTCCCATCGCGCGTGCGCATGGCCAGCAGCAGCAGTTCGGTGCCGTACTCGTGGAGGCGGAGCGACTCCACATTGGTCCCGTCGAAGGCGCTCCCTTTTTCCACGCGCACCTCCTCGATGCGCAGGTTGCGGTGCTCTTCGCGCAGCATCTGGTCGAGGAACGTCACCACGCTGGGGCGAAGCAACTCGCTGGCCATGCGCATGCCGCCAATGTTGCCGGGCGAGACGGTTGCGTCGGCGCCGCTCTGCCGAAGGCGCTGCGCGGCCTTGTCATCCGCCGCGCGCGCCACCAGCCGCGCCTTGGGCGCCATCTGCCGCGCCAGCACCGTCGTCACCAGCGCCACCTTGTCGTCATCGGTGCACACCACGACGCCGGACGCATGGGCGATGCCTGCCTGCGTCAGCACCTCGTCATCGGTGCAGTCGCCCACCAGCACCAGCACGTCGGGGAACTGGCGTTCGAAGACCGCCGCCCGCTCCGCATTGCCCTCGATGGCCACGCACGCGCGCCCGATCGCCACGAGTTCGCGCACCACCGCCGAGCCGGTTTGCCCTGCGCCGCACACGATGGTGTGGGCACGCATCGCATCCACCCGCTTCTGCATTCGTTTCCTCCGAAAACCCGCCGTCAGGTCACCCTCAACCACGTAGGCCGTGATCATCGAGGCCGTCACCACCACGGCCGTCGCGCCGAAGAGGAGCAGCACGATGGTGAAGACCATCGCCGACGGGTGCTCGGTGATGTCGATGACCTCGCGATACCCCGTAGTCGTCAGCGTGATCGTCGTCATGTACAGCGCGTCCAGCCAGCTGTGCCCCCGTCCGCCGATCACCTTGTAGCCCACCACCCCTACCATGTAGACGACAAAAAGCACCGCGACCGGCGTCAGGATGCGCTGGCCAATGGCACCGAAGTCGTCGCGTGGTTTGCTCATCCTAGCGCGGCCGCTCGCTGCCCTTGAACAGGAAGGCGCACTGCTCGAGCCGCGCCCCCTTCTCGTCGCATACCGCAAACGACGGCCCCTCGTACATCGACACGCCGCCGTAGCGCCCGTCCTTGGAGACCGCGTAGAACTGCATGTCGTACCGCGGTCGTCCCTGGTCGTCGAGCAGCCGCTTCTCGGTCATGTGCACCATGCGCTCGAGCGTCTGGAGCGCCGCCTGCTGCGGGGCCAGCCCCTGGCGCATGAATTCCACCGTCAGGAAGCCGCCGCACGTCTTGATGTTCAGTTCGCCCAGCCCGGTCGCCCCCGCGGCGCCGACGTCGTTGTCGGTGTACTGGCCTGCGCCGTGGATCGGGGAGTCGCCCAGCCGCCCGTTGAGTTTCCATGCCAGGCCGCTCGTCGTCGTCACCGAACTCACGTCCCCGGCAGCGTTCACCGCGTTCATGTTGATCGTGCCGTGCGTCCAGTTGACCTTCACGTCGTCGTCGTGGTCGAGCCAGTTGTCGTTCCTGTTCAGGCGCGACTTCCAGCGCACCCAGTCCTGGCGGCTCTTCTCGGTAAGCAGGTCCTGCGGCTTGAAGCCCATGGCCAGCGCGAACTTCCTGGCTCCCTCGCCCACCAGCAGCACGTGCGTTGTGTAGTCCATGACCGCCTTGGCCACGAGCGAGGGGGTGGCGATCTGCTCCAGGCAGCCCACCGCGCCCGCTCGTCGCGTCGGCCCGTGCATGCAACTCGCGTCGAGCTGCACCACGCCGTCCTCGTTGGGAAGTCCGCCGAGCCCCACCGACTGGTCGTCGGGATCGAGTTCCACGAGGTTCACGCCCGCGATGATGGCATCGAGGGCGTCGCCGCCGGCGATGATCTTGTCGTAGGCAAGCTGCACGCCCTTGATGCCGTTGGAGCTGGAGACGACGCACGGGCGGCCGCGGAAGGTCGCCGGGACGCCGGCGCGTGCCGCGTCGAACTCGTACTCCTCCGCGCTGATCGCGCGTGGAAGGAAGCCAAGGGCCGACAGCAGGGCGGAGCGTTCCAGGAAGTCGCGGCGGTTCAGCATTCCGGGTTCCGGTGGGTGACGACACTAATGTGGAACCGGAACGCGGATTCCGGAATTGGAACTCGAATTCGGAATTCGAACCGGAAGGCGGAATGGCGCGGCTCCACGACACCGCCCCACCCTTCCCCCCGGGCGCTCGGCCCGCCCAATTTCACTCCAGTCCGCGTTCCGCTTCGAATTCCGAATTCGAGTTCCAAATTCCGTCATCCGCGTTCCGGTTCTCCATAATGTCGCTTCAAGACCAACTGTCCGAAGTCCCGTTCTTCGACGGCTTCGCCGATACCCTCCTCTGGCACCTCGCCAAGATCGGTACCCGCGCACAGTTCGCCGAGGGGGACACGCTGTTCAAGGCCGGCGACGCCCGGTCGTTCTTCGCGGTCATCCTGTCGGGCAGCGTGGCCATCGAGCTGGCGCACGACGGCGTGGTCACCCGCCTCGCCACTCTCGGCGCCGGTGAGGTGGTCGGCGAGGGGATCCTGCTCGACGACACCCATCACGGGACCACGGCACTCGTGCTCGCCTCTGTCGAGGCCGTGATGTTCCGCATGAGACAGTTGGCGCCGGTGCTCAAGGACACGCCGCAGTTGCACGCGGCGCTGCTGTCCAAGGCCGCGCGAGCTATCGCCCAGCGGCTCAAGGGGGCCGACGCCACGCTGGTGGGGCGGGGTCGCGCCGTCGGGTTCGGCGGCGCCGGCACGCGCCGCGAGCACGACCTGCTGGGCGAGCGCGACGTCTCCGCCGACGTGCTGTACGGCGTGCAGACGCTGCGCGCGCTCGAGAACTTTCCCATCACCGGCGTTCCGCTGCGCGAGTTCCCCGCGCTGGTCGTCGCGCTCGCCCAGGTCAAGGAGGCCGCCGCGCACGCCAACCGCGACCTCGGGCTGCTCGAGGCCGACGTCTCCGACGCCATCGTCAAGGCGTCGCGCGAGGTGCAGGCGGGGCGGCACCACGAGCATTTCCTGGTGGACATGATCCAGGGCGGCGCCGGGACCTCGACCAACATGAACGCCAACGAGGTCATCGCCAACCGCGCGCTCGAGCTGATGGGGAAGAAGCGTGGCGACTACGACCATTGCCACCCCCTCAGTCACGTCAACCGGTCGCAGAGCACCAACGACGTCTACCCGACGGCCGTGAAGCTCGCCCTGCACGCCAGCATCAGCGGCCTGCGCGACGCCATGGGCGAGCTGGTGGCGTCGTTCCTGGTGAAGGGAGAGGAGTTCAGGGAATTGGTGAAAATGGGACGGACACAGTTGCAGGACGCCGTCCCGATGACCCTGGGGCAGGAGTTCTCGGCGTTCGGGCACACGATCGCCGAGGACATCGACCGCCTGGGCGAGGCGCAGGCACTGATTCGCGAGATCAACATGGGAGCCACGGCCATCGGCACGCGGCTCAATGCGCCTTCAGGATATCCCGAAGCGGTCAGGGCGCACCTCAGCAAGATCACCGGCCTGTCGCTGATCACCGCTCCCGACCTCGTCGAGGCGACGTCCGACACCGGCGCCTTCGTGCAGCTGTCGGGTGTGCTCAAGCGCTGCGCGGTGAAGCTCAGCAAGATCTGCAACGACCTGCGGCTCCTCTCGTCGGGGCCGCGCACCGGGTTTGGCGAGATCAACCTGCCGCCCATGCAGCCCGGCTCGAGCATCATGCCCGGCAAGGTCAACCCGGTAATTCCCGAGGCGGTGAACCAGGTCTGCTTTGACGTCGTCGGCGGCGACATGACGGTGACGATGGCCGCCGAGGGCGGGCAGCTGCAGCTGAACGTGTTCGAGCCCATCATCGCGTTCCGGCTGCTGCAGAACATCCGGACGCTGACGGCAGCCGTGCAGATCCTGCGCACGCGGTGCGTGGTCGGGATCACGGCCAACCCCGACCGGCTGCGGGACTTCGTGCAGCGCTCGGTGGGGATCGTGACGGCGCTGGTTCCCGTGCTTGGCTATGAGGTGTGCACTTCGGTGGCCAAGGAGGCGCTGGACACCGGACGCGGCGTCTATGAACTGGTGCTGGAGCGGAAGCTGTTGACGAGGGCGCAACTGGACGAGGCGCTGGATCCGAGGAAGATGGTCTGACGAAAGTGG
>JBBTFF010000107.1:0-5155 GCA_038041995.1 Gemmatimonadota bacterium
GAGGACAACCTGCGCGGCTGGGGGCAGCAGGCGACGCCCGATGCCACGCTGCTGTACGTGCGCGGCTTCAACCCGGTGACGCAGCGCTACGCCTACGAGGTGAACCAGCGGTTCGGCTCCGTGCGCCCGGCCGTGACGTCGGTGCGCCAGCCCGTGACGGTGACGGCGTTGATGCGCTTTGACCTCGGTCCGGCGCGCGAGCGGCAGCTGTTGACGCAGCAGCTCGATCGCGGCCGGCGCCTGCCCGGGCAGAAGGCCAGCGCTTCGATCCTGAACATGATGTACGGAGCCGGCGGCGTCACCATCAACCCGATGACGCTGATCCTGCGACAGACCGACTCGCTGCACCTGACATCGGCGCAGGGCGACAGCCTGGCGACGATCAATCGTGCCTACCTGATCCGGCTCAACCGCCTGTGGGCGCCTGTCATCACGGAACTGGCGGGCCTGACCGACACCTACAGCCACGATGAGGCGTATGCGGTGTACAAGAAGTCGCGCGAGGCGTCGGTGGACATGCTGATGGAACTGGCGCCGCGCGTGAGATCGATCCTGACGGCCGAGCAGCGGCGCAAGCTGCCGCCGATCGTCGCCAGTCACCTGGACCAGCGCTACCTCGCCTCCATCCGTTCGGCAACGGTCGGTGGCACGGCAGGTGGTCCGTTCATCTTCATGGGTGGTGGCGGCGGCATGGCCGTTCCGTCGGGTTCTGCCACTGTCATCGTTCGTTAATTGCTCCTGTGCCTCTTCCTCTTCTCCATATGATGCGCACTCACTTTCGTTTCGTTCTCTCGCTTGCCGTGATCGCCGCGGCGCCGCTCGCGGCCCAGCAGCCGCTGCCGCCGGTGCGCCCGCTCGGCCCGGTCACCAAGGTCTCACCCGCCGACATGCTCGGCTCGGTGAGCACGGTGCGCCCGCTTCCCAACGGCGGCGCGATCGTCAACGACCTCACGCGCCGGCAGCTGATCCTGCTCGACGCCGACTTCAAGAAGCAGGCGGTGATCGCCGACACCACGCCGGCCACGGCCAACAGTTATGGCGCCCGACTGGCGGGGCTGCTGCCGTTCAAGGGTGATTCGTCGCTCTTCATCGATCCGGCATCTCTCTCGATGCTGGTCATCGATGCCAAGGGCGAGGTGGTCCGCGTGATGGCCGTGCCGCGTCCCGAGGACGCGTCGTTCATGATCGGCGGGCCGTTCGGCACGCCCGGGTTCGACCCGCAGGGGCGCATCGTCTACCGCGGCATGGTTCGCCCCAACATGTCGGGCATGCGCGGCCCGCCACAGCCGGGGCAGCCGTTCGCCTTGCCGCAGATGGCCGACACCGCGCCCGTGTACCGCGTGAACCTGGCCACCCGCGCGCTCGATACCGCCGCGTTCTTCAAGATCCCGAAGACGAACGTCAAGATGACGCAGGACAGCAAGGGCGGGATGAGCGTCAGCATCGTCGCCAACCCGATGCCGGTGGTCGATGACTGGGCGCTGCTCCCCGATGGCCGCATCGCCGTGATCCGCGGCAGCGACTATCACATCGACTGGCTGGGCAACGACGGCAAGTGGACCTCGACGCCCAAGATCCCGTACAACTGGGAACGCCTGGACGACGACGGCAAGCAGAAGTTCCTCGACTCGGCAAAGGTGGAGATGGAGAAGGCGCGCGAGGCCAACCAGCGTGCCATGGCGAGCGGCGTGAACAACGCCGCGGCGGCGATGGGTGGTGCCGCGGGTGGCGGCAACGTGGTGATGCGCTTCGAGATGCGCGACGGCGGCGGCGGTGGCAGCGCTCGCCCGCAGCCGGGGGTGCAGCAGATCAACATGCCGGCCATCAACATGGTGCCGGTCAGCGAAATCCCGGACTACCGTCCCGCGTTCAGGCAGGGCGCGGTGCGCGCCGACGCCGAGGGAAACCTCTGGGTGCGCACGACGGCTCCGACGGATGCCGGCGCGATCTACGACGTCATCAATGCCAAAGGCGAACTGATCGACCGCGTGAAGTTGCCGTTCGGCCGCGTGATCTCGGGTTTTGGCCCGGGCGTGGTGTACATGGGCGTGCAGGACGGTGCGTCGGCGCGGTTGGAGATGGCGAAGATCAGGTAGGTGTGCAGGGAACAGAGGCACAGGTGAAGGAAGGCGGGGCGCGCTCACTTCGAGCCCGCCCCGCGTTCGTCGTTGCACCCCTACGGTGCTTTCCTGGTGGGTGCAATCTCCACCGGTGTATCGGCGCGCGCCGACCAGTCCTGGAACGATCCGTCGTAGAGCAGGATGGGGTGCCCCAGCAAGCGCGCCGCGGTGAGCATCACCGTCGCCTGCTGGCCGACGTGACAGTAACCGATCACCACGTCGTTGGGCCCGACTCCGGCCTTCGTGAAGACCTCCGCCAGTTCCGCGGGCGACTTGAAGCGCAGTGACTCGCTGGTCACGGCGGAGAACGGCACGCTCCTGGCGCCGGCAATGTGCCCGGTCTTGTGCGGAGCGGCCGCGTTGCCGCCGGTCTGCGTGCCGTCGTAGAAGGCGCTTGCGCGCGCGTCGACGATCGAAACCCCGGGCTTGCCGATCATCGACCTCACGTACGCGGCGTCGACGACGAAGTTCCTGACCTTGAGCGGTGACAACGCGCCGGCCCTTGGCGCCGGAACCTCCGCGGTAGTCGCGTTGCCTGTCCGAGTCCACTCGCCCATGCCGCCGTCGAGAATCGAAACGTTGTCGCCGACGCCGGCCCACTGCAGCGTCAGGAAGACGCGCGTCGTCGGGCTCACCCAGTCCTTGCCGTAGTACAGGATGACGCGCGAGTCGTCGGAGACTCCCAGCGCGGCGAGGCGCGCGCGCAGCGTGTCGGCGCTGGGCATCTCGAGAGCGAGTCCTCCTCCCGTGCGGTCGCCGACGGAAATGTCCTGCAGGCCGACGAGACGCGCACCCGGAATGTGCGCCGCCGGGTATTCCCGGGGGTCACCCACGTGCAGCAGCATGAGGTTCGGATCGTGCAGGTGCCGGCTGAGCCATTCGGAGTCGACGAACGACGGCGCACGCGCATCCCGGGCCGCCGGTGCCAGCGCCTGTGCGCCGGCGGTGAGGGGGAGCGAGGCTATGAGGAAAGTCAGGAGTCGTGGGGAGCGCATGCGAGCCTCTGGAAGGAGCGATCTACGAGTGTAGCCATGGACCAGCCTTGGCGACAGCAGGGCGCCTTGAACGCCTGCGCCGCCTGCACCGTAAATTCACAGGCTGATCAGTGCCCGCTTCACTCCCGGCGTTCGCGCCAGACGCTCCAACCCGGATGTCACGTGTTCCGCTTGCCTGCCAGTGTTCGCATAGTGGGTGCGCTTTTCCTCGCGATCGGTTCGCTTTCTGCCCAGACGAGGAACGCCACGAAGGTAGTTTGGCCCGACGAAGGCCCGGCCAAATGGGCCCCTCGCCCGACGGTCGGCGCCATCACCGCCAACGACCTCCGCACACGGCTCTACGGCTTCGCCGACGACTCGATGCTTGGCCGGCTCATCGGCGAGCCGGGCAACTACAAGGGCACCGAGTACATCGCACGCGAGTTCAAGCGACTGGGACTGAAGCCGATGGGCGACAACGGCGGCTGGTTCCAGGTGCTCCCCTTCGGCCCCGGCGGTTTCGACAGTTCGGCGTCACGTCTCCTGGCAGGAGGAAAGCCGCTCTCGCGCAGCGCCGAGTGGATTCCGATGGCGCCCGCCGCCGCCGGCGGCATTGCCGGCAGGGTCGATCTCGCCGGAGTGCCCGCGGTATTTGCCGGTCGCTGGGGCGACACGACCGTGGCGCTCGACCCGCTGATGTTCAAGGGCAAGGTGGCCGTCTTCGTATCGTCGGCGGTCAAACGTCCCCCGGCGCGGGTGCTCCGTTGCGACTCGGTGCCCGACAAGTTCGGCGCGCAGGCGGCGGCGGCGGTGGAAGCGACCCCCGCCGGGGCCCGGACGAGCACTCGCGATGGCAGGCCGCGCGACACCCGTGCACAGGTTGCGGGTGCGGCGGCAGTGCTCGTCATCGGGCTCGACGCGACGTCGGCCGATTCGGTTCGTTCGGCGTGGACGCGGCGCGGTGCCATGCAGCCGGCCCCGGATGCGGCCATGGCCATCGGTGGCGCAACGATTTCCAGGGCCGCCGCCACCGCGCTGTTCGGCAAGAGCACCGACCAGCTCGCGGTGGGCGACGTGGGCCAGCCGGTGACGGCGCACTGGAGCTACGACTGGAAACTCTCGGCGACGCCCGCCCGCAACGTCGTAGCCGTGCTCCCCGGTTCCGACCCGGCGCGCGCCGCCGAGTTCGTGCTGGTCGGCGCGCACAATGACCACATGCGCAACAGCGCCACGGCGGTCGACCACGATTCGCTGCGCGCGGTGAACACGGTGACGCGCCGGCAGGGAGCCAATGATCCCGTCTGCCGTCCCACCGTCGCGCAGCAGCAGAGAATCGACTCGCTCATCGCCCGTGCGCGCAGCATCCGTCCGGCGCGGCGCGACTCCATCATGAATGGCGCCGATGATGACGGCTCGGGCACCGTGGTACTCCTCGAGATCGCCGAGCGTTTCGCCACGGAAAAGCCGGCGCGCTCGATCATCTTCGTGTCGCACAACGGCGAGGAGGGCGGGCTGATGGGCTCCCGGTGGTTCGTCGACCACCCGACGGTCCCGCTGGCGAGCATCGTGGCCGCGCACAACATGGACATGCTGGGGAAGGGGCGCGCCGACCAGGTGAAGTTCGGCGGGCCGGCGTCGGTGCAGACGCTTGGCTCGCGGCGCCTGTCGCGGGACTTCGGCGATGTTATCGACAGCGTGAACGCCACGCGCGCCGAGGTGATGGCCATCGACAAGACGTGGGACGTGACGGCCAACCCGATGAACCGGTTCTGCCGCAGCGACCAGGTGAACTACGTGCTCAAGGACGTGCCGGTCACCTACTTCTCGACCGGCTACGCGCAGGACTATCACATGCTGACCGACGAGCCGCAGTACATCGAATACGAGCATGCGGCGCGGGTGGGGCGGTTCATTCACGACGTGATGATGGCCCTCGCCAACCGGAAGGACCGGCCGGCGATCAGCGGCAACGACCCCTCGTACCCGAGGTGTCGGTGAGCGGTGCGCATCGCCTGAATTGCTGATCCGGGTGTCCTCGCTTCCCCCGCACCGATGGCGGGG
>JBBTFF010000108.1:0-6655 GCA_038041995.1 Gemmatimonadota bacterium
TGGTGCAGGACTTCTCGCTGCGCTATCCGCTGGTGGACGGGCAGGGGAACTTCGGTTCGGTGGACGGCGACCCGGCGGCGGCGTACCGGTACACCGAGGCGCGCATCACCAAGATCGCCATGGAGATGCTTGCCGACATCGACAAGAACACGGTCGATTTCGCGCCGAACTTCGACGATCGCCTCGAGGAACCGACGGTGCTGCCGTCGGGCTTCCCGAACCTCGTCGTCAACGGGTCGTCGGGCATCGCCGTCGGCATGGCCACCAACATCCCGCCGCACAACCTGCGCGAGGTGATCTCGGCGCTGCTGATGCTCATCGACCACCCCGAGACGGACGCCACCACGCTTCGGGGGTTGATCAAGGGTCCCGACTTTCCCACGGGCGCCTTCATCTACGGGCGCGAGGGGATCAAGGACTACCTGGAGACGGGACGCGGCAAGATCGTGATGCGCGCCCGCGCCGTCATCGAGGAGAAGGAGAGTTCCAGCAAGCAGCAGATCGTCATCACCGAGCTGCCGTACCAGGTGAACAAGGCGCGCCTCGTCGAGTCCATTGCCGACCTGGTGCGCGACAAGAAGCTCGAGGGGATCAGCGACCTGCGCGACGAGTCCGACCGCGACGGCATGCGCGTGGTCATCGAGCTCAAGCGCGACTCCATTCCGCGCGTGGTGCTGAACGGGCTCTTCAAGCACACGTCGATGCAGAGCACGTTCGGCGTCATCATGCTGGCGCTGGTGCCCGATCCGGCGACCAGGCGACTGGTGCCCCGCGTCATGGGCATGCGCGAGGTGCTGCTGCACTACATCCACCACCGCCACGACGTCATCGTCCGTCGCACGCAGTTCGACCTCGACAAGGCCCGCGACCGGGAGCACATCCTCGACGGGCTCAAGATCGCCGTCGACAACATCGATGCAGTCATCAAGGTCATTCGCGCGGCCGACGACACGGAGTCGGCAAGCCTCGAGCTGCAGCGGCGCTTCAAGCTCTCGGAACGGCAGGCCGAGGCGATCCTCAACATGCGCCTCGCCAAACTCACGGGGCTCGAGCGTGAGAAGCTGGAGGAGGAACTCAAGGAAGTCCGCGCCACCATCAAGGAGCTCGCGGCGCTGCTCGAGAGCAAGCCGGCGCGCATGGCGCTCATGAAGGAAGAGCTGGCCAAGGTGAACGAGACGTTCGGCGATGAGCGCCGCACGGCAATCGTCGCCGACGAGGGCGAGTTCTCGATCGAGGACCTCATCGCCAACGAGGAGGTCATCGTCACGCTGTCGCGGGCCGGCTACATCAAGCGCACGTCCATCGCCACGTACCGCAAGCAGAAGCGCGGCGGGCAGGGGCTGAAGGGCACCGAGCTGAAGCTCGACGACTTCGTGGAGCACTTCTTCACGGCCAAGACGCATGACTACCTGCTCGTCTTCACCGACGACGGACGGTGCTTCTGGCTGAAGGTGCACGAGATTCCCGAGGGCGGCCGCGCCGCCAAGGGAAAGCCGATCGTCAACCTGATCAACACGACGCCCGACACGAAGGTCTCGGCGGTGGTGCAGGTGAAGAAGTTCAGCGACGACGAATTCCTGCTGTTCTGCACCAAGGACGGCACCGTCAAGAAGACGGCGCTCAGCGAATACTCGAATGTCCGCAGCACCGGCATCAAGGCCATCAAGATCGAAGAGGGCGACCAGCTCATCGACGTGCAGATCACCAGCGGCACCAACGACGTGGTGCTGGTCGCCCGGCACGGGCTGAGCATCCGGTTCCACGAGCAGGACGTGCGCAGCATGGGGCGCGACACCACCGGCGTACGGGGAATCGCGCTCGGCGAAGGCGACCGCGTGGTCGGGATGGTGGTGGTGAAGCGCGAGGCCTGCCTGCTGGTGGTCACCGAGCAGGGGCTGGGCAAGCTCACCAACGTCGACGAGTACCGGGTGCAGGGGCGCGGCGGCAAGGGAATCCTCACCGTCAGGCGCACCGAGCGAACCGGCGACGTGGTGGGCCTGCTCGAAGTGCTCCCTGAGGACGAGATGATGCTCATCACCCGCGGGGGCCAGACGCTGCGCTGCGCGGTGAAGGACATCCGCGAGACCGGACGCGTGGCGCAGGGGGTGCAGCTGAAGAAGCTCGACATGGGCGACGTGGTGGCGGCGGTCGCGCGCCTGGTCATCGAGGACAAGGCGCTCGAAACGGACGAGGGCGAGGACGCCGGCGCCGAACCCCAGATGGAACTGACCGAAGGAAGCGACGAAGAGTAGGCTACGAAGGGCGCCCGGGGTGGGGCGCGATGCTGCGGGCGAGCGACGATGAGCGGCGTGCCGTGCCGTCGGCGCTACGGGATTGGCGTCCTTCGCAGCGCCTCTATCTCCTCCAGCAGGTCCAGCACGTGCGCTTCCACCACGCGTTGCCCCTTCTCGCGCGTCGCCAGCATGGCATCGCCAAAGATGCCGGTGCGCGAGAACGTCTTTCCTTCACGCACCGCGACCAGGGAATCTCTGGTCAACCCGCCGGCGCCGGGGTGGTAGTCCCTGGCGGCCTTCGTCATGTCCACGAACTGCGGGTACATGTAGAGCAGCATCGACGTCTCCATCTCGTCGGCGTGCGTGCCGCCAGCCTGTCGCGAGATGGCCTTCTCCACGGAATCAGTGCGTCGCCCGCCGCTCGTGAAGCGCATCACGATGCCGCTGGCCGCCAGCGAATCGCGCGCGGGACCCAGCATGCGCAGGGTGCTGACACCGGTGTTCAGGATATAGAAGCGCCTGGGGCCGTGGCGCGCGAGCGACCGGCAGATATCCACCACCATATCGCGCGCGGTCTCGAACCGCAGCGTCGTGCTGCCGGGATACTCGACGAAGGCGGGATAGAACGAGTAGTTGATGGTTGGGGCAAGGACGATTCTTGACGCTTCGAGCACGCGATCGGCGTAGTACGTGGCGAGCAGGAAGTCGTTCTTGAGCCGGAGTTGGGGACCGTGCTCCTTGGATTCGGCGCCGAGCGGGATGACGACCACGGTGGAGGAGTCGAGGAGCTTCTCGGCTTCCACCCAGGTCAGGTCGGCGAGAATGATGCCGGTCGCCGGTTTCTGGGCGCCGAGCAGAGCGGGCGTGAAGGCGAGGAGGACGGCGCCCCGCCGGAGATGACGGACGATGGAGGACAGATGACGGACGTCAGCGGCGTTGCTGGACATTCCGGGGGCTCCGGCAGAAGGGTTCGGCAAGTATATGCCCCGCATCGTCTTGTCGCGCCAGCTGGGGCGTTGGCCATCCGACATCGGTCATCCGTCGTCGGTCATCGGTGGCTGGCGTTGCGGAACTCGTTGCGACAGCGCAGATTAGTCGCGTTCGACTGTGTTTTCCGCACTCCCTGGCACCATCCTCTCCATTTATAGTTGGAGATCCGGACAAATGGCATTTGAGTCCCGCGAGGCGATGCTCGCTCGAGGCAGCACGACGACACGCATGGCACGCGGCTTCGCTCGCGCAGCGGCGGTCGTGACGGTGCTTTTGGGGCTGACTGCCGCACTAAGTGCGCAGGGCGGCGACAAGGCCAAGGTGAGCGAACTGGTGAAGGCAGACCTTTCTCGGCTGGCCACCCTTGAGCGCACCTGGTACGAGAAGAACCGCAGCTTCACCACCGACCTGAGCGCACTGGGCTTTGCGCCGACGAGTGGCGCGAGCATCACGATGGCGTACGCGACGGCGCGGTCCTGGTCGGCCAGCGCCTCGCATCCCACGCTGCGGCCGACGACCTGTATCATCGTGGGTTCACCGCCGGGTGGACAGCCCGGGGGCGAACGCCCATTCTGCCTGGAATCCACGGACAGCAAGCAGGTGGCTGCCACGCCAGCAACCCAGACGCCACGTCAACAGCCGGCGGCCCCGGCCAAGGCTGCGCCGCCGGCGCAGACGCGAGTGCCGCAGGCGGCTGCGCCGAGCACCGCGGCTCCGGCCGCGCGCGCGGCCGCACCCGGCCAGCAGGTAGTCGTGAACCGTCGTCCGGTTCGCCGGCCGGTTGTTGCCGCGCCGGTGCCGACCACTATCGTCGAGCTCCCGGCACGCGCTCCGTCCGGTAGCGCTGCGCTGTCGAACACTCGCTCGGCTGGCGGCGTGCCTGATGCCGGCGTCACGGAGGCGGTAATTCCGTCGCAGTTCAGCGAGAGGCTCAACGCGCTGGTGGTGTCGGCGCTCGAGATGATGAACGCCAAGATGCCTGAAGTGGCGCACGATCCCTACGAAAGCACCGCCGAATACCAGGCGCGAGTGGCCCAGGCGTACGCGGCCTTCCAGCGCCGTGAGGGCGAGTTCTATGCGCGCAACACCCGCACCTTCGTGGTGTCGATCCCGGTGAAGGACGTGAAGTACGACGCCGACCGGGAAGTGGTGGAGTTCGCGGTCGACCCCATGACGCTGCCGACCACGCGCTCGTTTACGGCCGCGGATGGCGCCCGGCTGAGCGTCGCGTGCTACACCCGGCCGTACTTCTGGTGCAGCCCTGACAGTGGAATGTCGTACGACGGCACGGACCTTTGGCGTGTGCCGCGCGCGACTGCGCGATCGGCGGATGTGCTGCGCACGCCGCTCACCCTGGTGGCGCGGTTCGTGGTTGGTCGGCGCGATGACGCGCGTTCCCCCGCGGTTTCCCTCGTGTCGATGGAGCTGCAGGCCAAGGGCGCCGCCCTCTCGCGCTGGGACTCTGGCGCGCGCTGACGCCGCGCGAGCCGCGGCGACGCGCCTGGTTCTCGTGCGCCCATGACCGTCGTCGCCCCGACGCTCGTTACGATTGAAGACGTCCGCCGCGCCGCCGCCGTGCTGCGCGGCGTCGCCGTTCGTACCCCCCTGCTCGCGTCGGAAACCCTCACCGCGCAGTGCGGCGCTCCGGTCTGGCTCAAGCCGGAAATGCTGCAGAAGGGAGGGGCCTTCAAGTTCCGCGGCGGCTACACTTACCTCGCTTCGCTCGGGGCAGCGGACAGGGGCAGGGGAGTGGTGACTGCCTCCAGCGGAAACCACGGTCAGGCCGTGGCGCTGGCGGCGAAGATGTTCGGCGTGCCGGCGACCATCGTGATGCCGACCACGGCTCCGCGCGCCAAGCGCGAAGGCGCCGAGCGGCTGGGTGCGCGCTGCTTCTACGTGGGCACGACGACGGCGGAGCGCATTGCGAGGGCCGAGGAGCTGCGCGCCGCCGAAGGGCTCACCTACGTGCCGCCATTCGACGATCCGACGATCATCGCGGCGCAAGGCACGGTGGGGCTGGAGATTGGCGAGGATCTGCCGCGTGTGCGCACGGTGCTGGTACAGGTGGGCGGTGGCGGATTGTCGAGCGGCGTGGCGATCGCCATCAAGGCGCTCGCGCCGACCGCACGGGTGATCGGTGTCGAACCGGAAGGTTCGCCCAAGCTCACCCGCGCGCGCGAAGCCGGCGCGCCGGTGACCATTCCGGCCAACCCCCACGGGCTCGCCGACGGCCTGCTTGCGGTGCGCATCGGCACGCTGAACTTTGCGCACCTCGCCGTCGCGCTCGACGACGTGGTGACGGTTCCCGACGCCGCGCTGCCTGGTGCCATGCGCTTCCTGCTCGACCGGCACAAGCTGGTGGCCGAGCCGAGCGGCGCCATCGCGGTGGCCGCGCTGCTCACCGGCCGGGTGAAGGCCGAGGGCGACACGGTCTGCGTGCTCAGCGGCGGTAACATCGAGTGGGACGGGCTGCGGGAGCTGCTCGGCGATGAGTGAATCCCGGGTGCTGGTGGTCGACGACGACGGGGGCTTGCGCCTGGCGCTCGGGACGACGCTCAGCAACGCCGGGCTCGAGGTGCGTGCGGTCGGCGACGCGGCGGCCATGCGCCAGGAGCTGGGGGAGTGGAAGCCCGACCTGCTGCTGCTCGACGTCGTGCTTCCCGACGCCGACGGCGTTCAGCTGCTGCAGGAGCTGAAGGCCAGCGAGGCGTGGCGTGAAATCCCCGTGCTCATGATCTCGGCGCGCACGCCGGACGAGATGACCGAACTGGCGCTCGGGCTCGGCGCCGCCGACGTGATCAAGAAGCCCTTCCGGCCGCGCGAGATGCTGGCACGCGTGCAGGCGCAGCTGCGGCTGCACGCCGTCGTGCGCACGACCCAACGGGCGTTGCTCGACGCGCAGGAGGAGCTTGAGCGCGTGCGCGACGACGTCGAGAACGGGCGCCGGCTGGTGGACATCCTGCACGACGTCACCGGTGACCTGTCGTCGGACGAGATATACCACATCCTGGCGCGGCGCGTGGCGCGCGCGCTGTCGCTGTCGCGCTGCTCGGTGATCCTGGCGAAGCCCGGCGACCGGGTGGGCGTGGTGGCGACGGCGTTCGACAACCCGGCATTGCGCAACTACGAGATCAACCTCGACGGCTATCCCGAGATTCGTGCGGCACTGGAACACGGCCACCCCGTGCTGGTGGAAGACCTGCACACGAGTCCGCTGTACGAGGACCTGCGCCGGGAATGGGCGGCCAACGGCATGCAAATCCCCATTCGCAGTGTCATCGCGTTGCCGTTCACGCTGGGCAAGGTTCAGGCCGGCGTCTTCTTTTTGCGCCGCATGGTGGATGAACCGCCGCTGACCAACGATGACGTGGAGTTCGCCGACTCGGTCGTCAAGGCGGCAGTGGCGGCCATTCACAGAGCACAGGTCATCG
>JBBTFF010000109.1:0-14637 GCA_038041995.1 Gemmatimonadota bacterium
CCGGTACGCGACCAATGCCGGGCGCCTCGAACACCGTGCGGCCGTGGTCGGCGCAATCCGCGAGCGCGTCCGGACGCAGCCAGCGTCGGTGTGGCTGCGGGCGCTCGAGGCGGCGGGCGTTCCCTGTGGCGTGGTGAAGCCCGTGCTGGAGGCACTGCGTGAGGTCTCTGCGTCGCCGCTCACCGGTGTCGCGCCGCTTGCCCCGGCCGCGGTGCGCCGCCCGCCTCCGCTGCTCGACGAACACGGGACGCTGGTGCGCGCGCGTGGGTGGGATGCGTTTTCGAACTGATCGGGTGGCAGGGCGCACCACGGAGGCACGGGGGACACGGAACTCGCACGGAGCGATTCATGGGCGACTGGTGAGCGAATTCGTCAGCGCGATCTCCGTTAACGGCTCGTCTCCGTGAAATTCCGTGGTTCCGTGGTATGCAGTTGCTGATTACATGGTTCACCCAACGCCACGCGGCGCCCATATTGCACGTCATGCGTCTGCTCCCGGTCTCGCTTCTCCTGCTCGCGCTCACCGCCTGCGGCTCGGACGGCGCGCGCGTCACCGCGCCCGAGGGCGCCGCGGCGTTCGGGCGTTTCGTCACCGTGGGCACCGGCTTCACGATGGGCGAACAGTCGGCGGGCGCGGTGTACGAGACGCAACTTACCGCCTGGCCGGTGCAACTTTCCGCTCGGATGTCGGCGCCATTCCGCGTTCCGGCGCTCAAGCAGCCCGGGTGCACGCCGCCGCTCGTCGCTCCACTCATGCTGAACCGCACCATCGAGGGGCCCGTGGGGAACACGGCCACCTGCAGCGGCCGGCTGGGCGCCGATTCGCTGCCGGCCAGCAACGTCGCTATCAGCGGCGCGACGGCATGGGACGCGCTGCACACGTCTCCGCGCTCCTTTGCGGGCCAGGCCCCGTCGCTCGACCAGGCGCGCTATGCGCTGGTGCTGCCGTCGGTCCAGACCCAAGTGCAAGCCATGCGGGCGCAGCGTCCCACGCTCGTCGCCGTCGAACTCGGCGCCGGCGAGGTGATGCGGGCTGCCACCTCGGGGCTGGTGACGGTGGGGTCGGGCTATGCCCAGAAGACGGCCTGGACGCTGATGGCGGCGTCGGTCTTTGCCCCGGTCCTCGATTCCATCGCCGACAGCGTGGTGGTAACCGGGGCACGGGCCGTCTTCATCGGCGTGCCGGCCGTAATGTCGCTTCCCGCCTGGCGCTCCGGCGACGTGCTCTGGCAGCAGCGCGCGGCACTGGTGGCGTACGGCGTGGTCGTGGATGGCAGCTGTCAGGGAAGCACCAACGTGATGAACACCGTGACGCTACTGCCGCCGCTCGCCGCCCGCGCGCGCACCACCGGGACGCCCCAGGCGCTCTCCTGTTCCGACCAGCCGGGTGCGGCCGACGGAATCCTGACTGAAGCCGATGCCGCGCTCATCACGCAGACCGTGACTGCGATCAATGCGGCGATCAAGGCCGCGGCGGACAAGCGGAAGTTCGCCTACGTCGACGTCCCACTCTTCTCCGGCGAGATCCCGTTCGCCGCGCCGTCATTCTCGGCCGCGAACTTCTTTGCCGCCGACCAGCCGTTCGGGTGGGCCACCTCGCTCGATGGCATTCAGCCGTCGGCCTACGGCCAGGACCTGATGGCCGACGTGGTGGCGCGCGTGCTGAACGCGACGTACGGGTGGAAGATCCCGCTTCCCGTCAGGCCGAAGTGAGACGGCGGACGGCGGACGGCAGACGGTAGACGGTAGCAGGTCGGCGTCGTTGCCCGCGCTCCGTGCGCTCGTCTGTATTTCGCGACACGCGGCGTCACCTGATCGATCGCGCGCGCAGGGTGGGCCTGTTCCCAGCGCGTGTGACGCGTTACACTAGCGTCGTGAAACTGACCCAGCCCACGCCGCAGCAAGAACAGGCGGACGCGGACCAGGCCGCGATCGACCGCGTACTCGCCGGGGACCGGAACGCCTTCGGAATTCTCATCCAGCGCTACAGCGACCCGCTGTATCGCCATGCGGTGGGAATGACGGGGAGTCCTGACGTCGCCGAGGACATCCTGCAGGTCTCGTTCATCAAGGCGTACGACCACCTGAGCGAGGTGCGCGGGCGCTTCGATGCCTGGGTCTTCCGCATCGTCGCCAACGGGTGCAAGGACTGGCTGAAGAACATCCGCCGGGCCCACCTCAGTTACGAAGAAGACGATCAGGCGTCTGGATACGAGACCCCGGAGGAAGAGCTCGACCGGGGAGAACTGCGGTCCGACCTGGACCGCGCGCTGTCCGCACTTCCCGCATCCCTGCGGGAGGCGTTCGTGATGAAACACGTCGAGGGGCGTTCGTACGAAGAGATGGCCGTCTTGCTCGACACGACCGTAGGAGCCCTGAAGATGCGCGTGCACCGTGCACGCGAGGCGCTTCAGGCGCTGCTAGAGGAGCGATACCAGTGATGCACGACAAACTTGACCAGCGCGAAGGCACCGAGCCGACCGCGCCGCGCACGCAGCAGGAGTCGCCGATGCTCGACCAGGAGCTGCCGGCAAGCGCCGCGCGCGTTTCCGACGCCGTGCATGCCTGGCTGGATGGCGAGCCGGTCAGCGAGGCCGCGCTCAGTGCCGCGCCTCGCGAAGTGGCGTTCTGGAGAAAGGTCGAAGCCGAGACGTCGACGCGTCGCCGCATGGTGACTCCGGCGCACGTCCAGGCCCAGATCCTCGCGACGCTGCCCGACAAGCAGTAAGCACCCCCGTGGTGACAGTGAGGGCCGTCCGGTGATCCGGGCGGCCCTTCGTGCTTCCTGCGGGTAAGGGACGAGGGGAACTCTCACGGAACCCGAGTGGCGCAGCACAGGCGCCGCCGCGCAGATTCTGCGGCACCATGCGCCAGACTCTCGTTCGCCTCGCCCTCGCCGCCGCGCTTCCCGCGGCCGCCGCCGCCCAGACCGTCGCGCCCTTCGACCTCGGGCGCTCTCCCATCGCGCTGACCGGTGACGCGCGCGCGGGACAGTTCGTGAGTGCGGTCGGCCGGCGCGCCATCGCCATGGGCACCGAAGACGGTGCGTTCGAGATCTGGAGCTGGCCCTACAAGTGGATGCACGACTTCCGGCTCAGCTTCCGCGTGCCGAAGTACACGCAGCCCATCGCCGGCCGCGACGTCGCCCGCTCGGTGCTGGTGCGCCCCGAGGGCGTGACCATCACCTACGCGTACGAAACGTTCACCGTGAAGCAGACGGTCTTCACGCCACTCGACCTTCCGGCCGTGGTGATGCTGCTCGAGGTGGACGCCATCCGCCCGATGGAGATCATCGCCTCCTTCACCCCCGACCTCCACCTCGCGTGGCCCGCCTCGCTCGGCGGCCAGTACATCGCGTGGCGTCCCGACGCCAAGGCGTTCGTGTTCAGCGAGAGCCGTCGCAAGGTCAGCGCCTTCCTGGGATCGCCGGCGGTCACGCAGGCCAGCGACGTGCCGGCCCACCAGCTCACCGCCGCACCCCCGCAGTTCACCATCGGCGTCGGCAACGCCAGCGAGCGCTACACCGAGCCGAAGCTCGGCGAGCCGCCCGGAGGCAACGTCAACATTCACGTGGCGTTCATCCCCATCGTCCTCGCTGGAGGCGAGATGCCGCGCGACTCGGCGCTAGCGCTGTACAAGCGCCTGCTCGAACCCGGCGTCATCGAACGCGAGTGGAAGAAACGCGTGGCACACGCCGACTCCATTCGCACGCAGCAGGTGTCGGTGCGCACGGGCGATGCCGACCTCGACCGGGCGGTCGAGTGGGCAAAGGTGAACCTCGACGAGTCGATGGTCTGCAACCCCGATCTGGGCTGCGGACTCGTGGCGGGCTACGGCCTGTCGGGCGCGGCGAGTGATCGCCCGGGGTTCGGCTGGTTCTTCGGCGGCGACGCGTCCATCAACTCCTTCGCGATGAGCGCCGTGGGGCAGCACGAGCTCGTGCGCGATGGCGCGCTGAAGTTCTTCGCCAGGTACCAGCGAGCCGACGGCAAGATCACGCACGAGATCTCGCAGGGGGCGGGGAAGGTGGACTGGTTCGGGTCGTATCCGTACGCGTTCTATCACGGCGACACCACGCCGTTCTGGATTCTCGCGTTCGGCGAGTACTGGAAGCAGACGGCCGACACCACGACGGTGCGTGCGCTGTGGGCCAACGTGAAGAAGGCGTACGAGTGGTCGCGGAAGTGCGACACCGACGGCGACGGCCTGATGGAGAACACCTGCGCCGGCGCGGGTGCGCTGGAAGTCGGCGACCTGCAGGAAGGCATCGTCAGCGACGTGTACCTGAGTGGTGTCTGGGTGGCCTCGCTGGAGCGCTTCGCCCGGATGGCCGACGCGATGGGCGAGCCGAAGCTGGCCGCCGAGGCGCGCGCCGAGCGCGTGAAGGCGCTGGCGACGCTCGAGGCCAAGCTGTGGATTCCGTCGAAGGGGCAGTACGCCTTCGCCGTGCTAGAGAAGGGCGTGATCAACGAGACCATGACGGCGTGGCCGGCAACGGCCATGGCCTTCGATGTCTTCGACAAGGCCAAGGGGCGCCTGATGGCCGAGCGGATGGCGCGCAGCGACCTGACGACCGACTGGGGGGCGCGTCCGCTGTCGACGACGAGCCCGCTGTTCGACCCGCTGCACTACAACAACGGTGCCGTCTGGCCGTTCGTGACCGGTTGGGTGGCGACGGCGCAGTTCCGGTATGGCAATCCGCACGCTGGATGGCAGGCGCTGCGCGCCATCGCCAATACGACGTTCGACGAGGCGCGCGGGCGGAATCCCGAGGTGATCAGCGGACGCGTGTACAAGCCGCTCGACACCGCCGTGCCCCAGCAGTTCTTTGCGACGTCGATGATCCTGACGCCCCTGTTGCGCGGGATGATGGGGATTGAGGTGGACGCGCCGGCCGGGACGCTGACGGTGGCGCCGTGGGTGCCGCCCGGCCAGGACGAGCTGTTGGTGGACAACCTGCTGGTCGGCCGCGATCGGGTGAACATCCACTTGTACTCGTATCCGCAGCGCAATCGGCTCGTGTTACTCGTTGTTCCGCTCGAGAAGGGAACGCCGCGCCACCCGATCCGCGTGCGATTCGCACCGCCGGGCGACGCGGCGGTGGAGGGCGTACTGACGTCTGCCGACACCCTTGGAATCCGGCTCGTCGTCGCGCATCCCAAGGGATGGGAGGTCGCGCTGGCACCGGCCCGCGCTGCCATCGGCCAGCGCTCCACGACGCCGCGCATCGTTTCCGCCCGCGTCGAGGGCGATCGGTATCGCGTGGTCTTCGAGGGCTTGGCGGGGACGACCGTAAGCGCGTACGTGCAGGCACCGGCGTCGGTGCAGATGATCGGCGCCGACGCGAGTGACGTTGCGGTGGTCAATGGTGTTCCCGCGGACTTCGCAGCCGTCGATTCCCCGCTGAAGCGCTTTGCGACGTACGGAGGGCGGCCGGTGCGCATCCCGATGTCGAGGGAAGGCGCCGACGCCGACGGCTACGTGCGTCGAGAGGTGGTGTTCAGGAGCAGATGATAGTCGAGAGACGATAGTGGATAGACGATCGGGAACAGCGCTATCGTCCATCGTCTCTCGACCATCGGCTCCCTTAACGGGAATCGCGGTAGGTCAGCGATGAACGAGCCAGTGACGGCCCCCCGGCGCACTGTACGCGCCCCTCGCTGTGCCTACCGCGACACGCCGGGCCGCCGATGGCGACCCTGCGTTTCCCGTATGTTTGCATTCGGTCGCTCGCCTTGAACTATCAGCGCGCTTCCGGTCGCACAGGCAATGTCAACCGCGGAACGGCCTCGCGACATACGGTGCAATTATGGAAGTTTTGTGAGGTAATTCCTCACCAAACCCTTACACGCGTCGCTGCTCGACCCCGATGAATGGGTGGGAACAGCAGCGTCGCGCCTCTTCTGGAGAAGTCTGATGCGCCTTCACCCGCTCGTCCTGTGCCTCGCCCTTGCCGCAGCACGCCCAGTTGTCGCGCAGTTGTCCGACACCAAGATCCTCTCGCTCGACGCCACCAAGGCGGCGCTGGCCGCCGCCGAGGCGGAGGCGCGCAGGAATGGATGGGCGGTGTCCATCGCCGTAGTGGATGCGCACGGCGAGCTGCTGGGCTTCTCGCGCATGGATGGGGCATCGCTGCTCTCCATCGCGATTTCCCAGCGCAAGGCGGCGACGTCGGCGCGCGGCAAGCGGCCGAGCAAGGACTACGCCGACCGCATCACGCAGGGCAACCTGGCGACGCTCGCGCTCGACGTGATCCCGCTCGAGGGCGGCGTGCCGATCGTCGTGAATGGAATGGTGGTCGGCGGCATCGGCGTTTCGGGGGTCACATCGGCCCAGGATGCGCAGTGCTCGGCGGCCGGTGCGGCGGCGGTGAAGCCATGAGCCTCGCGTCGAGCATCCGCCCGGGCGCAGAAGAATACGCGTCGTTCTACGGCAGCTACGTGGCCGGGGTCCCCGACGGCGACGTCACCCGTACGCTCGCCGAGCAGGGGGAGAGCTTCCTGCGCCGCCTCAAGGACATCGGTGACCAGAAGGCGGCCTTCGCCTACGCGCCCGGCAAATGGACCATCAAGGAAGTGATCCTGCACATGGCAGACGCCGAGCGCGTCTTCGCCTATCGCGTGTTGCGCATCGCGCGAGGCGACGCGACGCCGCTGGCGTCGTTCGACGAGAATGCCTACACGCCGATGAGCGCCGCCAACGACCGGTCGCTCGACACGCTGCTGGGCGAGTTCGCGGCGGTGCGGGGCGCCACCGTGGCATTGCTGCGCTGGATCCCGGAGGAGGCCTGGACGCGGCGGGGCGTGGCGAGCGGCAGGGATGTGAGCGTTCGCGCGCTGGCGTGGATCACGGCGGGGCACGCCATGCACCATGAACGGATCCTGCGGGAACGGTACGGAGTTTGACGAAATAGAGTGCGACAGAGGTGCCCGCCGGATTGGTGAGCACCTCTGTCGTTCTCTGTATCCCGCTGTCGTTCTCTGTCGTTCTCTGCGGAGCTAGATGTGAATCGCCCGCCCCAGCGCCGCCAGCGCCGCTTCCTTCACGACCTCGCTGAGCGTCGGGTGCGAGTGCACCGTCACGCCGATGTCGTCGGCCGTGCCGCGGTACTCCATGGCCAGCACCACCTCGGTCAACAGGTCGCTGACGTTGGCGCCGATCATGTGGCAGCCCAGAATCTCGTCGGTGGCCGCGTCCACCACGAACTTCACGAAGCCACTGGTCTCGGCCATCGCGCGCGCGCGCCCGTTGGCCGAAAAGGGGAACTTGCCGACGCGGTATGCGCGGCCGCTGGCCTTCACCTCGGCTTCGGTGAGGCCGCAGGTGGCGATCTCGGGCCAGGTATAGACGACGCCCGGCATGTTGTGGTAGTGCATGTGAACACGCTTGCCGGCGATCACTTCGGCGGCGATCACGCCCTCTTCCTCCGCCTTGTGCGCCAGCAGTTTGCCGCCCACCGCGTCACCGATGGCAAAGACGCTGGGCAGGTTGGTGCGCATCTGGTGGTCGACCACGATTTCGCCGCGCTCGCCAAGTGCGAGGCCGAGCGACGACGCGTCGATGCCATACAGCGCCGGCTTGCGGCCGATGGAGACTAGCACGTGGTCGGCCTCGAACGCCCCGGGGGCGCCGTTTTCCTCGACCTCGACGAACACCTTGTCGCCGTCGCGTCGCCCGCCGGTGACCTTGATGCCCGTGTGGATCTCCATGCCCTGCTTGCGGAAGATCCTGCCGGCTTCCTTGATGATGTCGTCGTCGTTGCCGGGAAGGATCGTCGGCATGAACTCGATGACGGTGACCTTTGCCCCGAGGCGGCGCCAGACCGAGCCAAGCTCGAGGCCAATGACGCCGCCGCCGATGACGATGAGGTGCCCGGGGACCTCGTGGATCTTCAGCGCGCCAACGTTTGAGTGGACGCGTTCCTCGTCGAACCTGAGGAATGGCAGTTCCACCGGCACGGATCCCGTGGCGAGGATGACGTGCTTCGGCCGGTACGTCGTGACGGTTCCGTCGTTCGCCTTCACCTCGACGGCGTTGCCGGCCTTGAGCGTGCCGAAGCCCCTGGCCCAGGTGACCTTGTTCTTCTTGAAGAGGAACTCGACGCCCTTGGTGTTCTGTTCCACGACGTCGTCCTTGCGCTTCATCATCCGCGCCAGGTCGAACGACACGCCCTGGTAGTCGATGCCGTGTTCGGCGGCGTGCAGGCGCGCGAACTCGTAGTGCTCGGTGGAACTGAGCAGCGCCTTGGACGGGATGCAGCCCACGTTCACGCAGGTGCCGCCGAGCGTGCGGTCCATCTCGACGCAGACGGCGGTGAGGCCCAGTTGCGCGGCGCGAATGGAGGCGACGTAGCCGCCGGGTCCGCCGCCGATGACGACGACGTCAGGATTCAGGTTCTCAGGCACGGTGGGGACGGTTGAAGACAATCGATTCCAATCGGAATCCGAATTCCGATTCTCAGTCAATCAGCATGGTTGCAGGATCTTCCATCAGCTCCTTCAGCTTCACGAGGAAGAGCACTGCCTGCTGTCCGTCGACAATGCGGTGGTCGTACGACAACGCGACGTACATCATCGGGCGAATGACCACCTGACCGTTCACGGCGACCGGGCGGTCCTGCGTCTTGTGCAGCCCGAGGATGGCGACCTGCGGGTAGTTGATGATCGGCGTCGACAGCAGCGACCCGAACACGCCGCCGTTGGTGATGGTGAACGAACCGCCGGTCAGGTCGTCCATCGTCAGCTTGCCGTCGCGCGCCTTCGTGGCCAGCGCCATGATGGCGCGCGCCGTGTCGAGGGTACCCTTGCGGTCGGCGTCCTTCACGTTCGGCACCACCAGCCCGCCCTCGCTGGCCACGGCAATGCCGAGGTTCACGTAGTGCTTGAAGATGATGGTCTCGCCGTCGATCTGCGCGTTGACCGTCGGGAACGCCCTGAGCGCCAGGCAGGCGGCCCTGGCGAAGAACGGCATGAAGCTGAGCTTGACGCCGTGCTCCTTCTCCACCTTCTCCTTCATGCGGTCGCGGAGCGCCATGATGGCGCTCAGGTCGATCTCGTTGAAGGTGGTCAGGTGCGCCGTGGCGTGCTGTGCCTGCAGCAGGTTCTCGGCGATGCGCTTGCGGCGCGTCGTCATCTTCTCGCGCGTCTCGCGCTCGCCCACCGGACGGGCGATGGCAGTTGGCGAAAGGCCGATGGCAGCAGCCGCAGCGACTGGCGCAGGAGCGGGTGCGCTCATCGCCGCCATCACGTCGGGCTTGCTGATCACGCCACCGCGGCCGGTGCCGGCGACCTGCGACAGGTCGGTGCCGGACTCGGCGGCAAGGCGCACCGCGCTGGGGGCGGCGCGAACATCCGCGATGGCGGATGACGGATGACTGATGACGGATGACGGATGGCTGATGGTCGATGGCGCGGCACCTATTGCCGCAGGCACGGCCGATCCGGCTGCGCTCTCGTCGAATTCGCCGAGCACTTCGCCAACCTTCACGACGTCGCCCTCGGCCCTTGCGCGCGTGGTCAGCACGCCGCCCTTCAGCGCGGGAACTTCGACCGTGATCTTGTCGGTCTCGAGTTCCACCAGCGTCTCGCCGGCGTTCACGGCATCGCCCTCGCGCTTGAGCCAGCGCGAGATCGTGGCTTCGGTTATGGACTCGCCGAGCGGGGGAACGCGGAGCTGCATAAGAGACGGTTGGCGGTTGGCGGTAGGCAGTTGGCGGTAGGCAGTCGGGGACGGCCTGGCATAGCGTAATATATTCGAATGAGGTTCGGCGGTACGGTCCCCCAACTGCCAACCGCCTGCTGCCAACTGCCATCCGCCTACTGCCAACAGCCAACAACCGATGTCATGCGCGCTCTGACCATCTCCACGACTGGCTCCCTCGACGCGGTGGAGTGCTCCACCGACGTCGCAGTCCCGGTGATCACGGGTCCGGGTCAGGTGCGCGTTCGCCTCCGTGCCGCGGCGCTGAACCACCTGAATCTCTGGGCAATCCGCGGACTTCCCGGGGTGACCGTGACCCCCAAGTGGGTGCTCGGTTCCGATGGCACGGGCGTCATCGAGGAGGTGTCGGACGACGTCAGCAGCGTGCAGCGAGGTGATCGCGTCGTCATCAACGCGGGGTTGTCGTGCCGTCGGTGCGAGTACTGCCTGGCCGGTGAGCATCCGTTGTGCGTGAAGTTCCGCGTGCTCGGTGAACAGGTGCCGGGCACCTTTGCCGAGCAGGTGGTGCTGCCCGCCACCAACGTGCGCGCCATTCCACCTGGCGTCTCCGATGCCGATGCCGGCGCCTTCGGGCTGGCCGCGCTCACCGCCTGGCGGATGCTGGTGTCTCGCGCACAGATCCGGGCCGGCGACGAGGTGCTCATCTGGGGCATTGGCGGCGGCGTGGCGCAGGCCGCGTTGCTCATCGCCAAGGCGCTCGGCGCAGACGAGCTCATCAATCACTCCGGCATCGATGTCGGCCGGGAGGTGCGTGCGCGCACCGGCAAGCGGGGCGTGAACGTGGTGGTCGACAGTGTCGGCACGGCGACGTGGGAGCAGTCACTGGGTGCGCTCGGCCGGGCGGGGCGGCTGGTGACCTGCGGCGGCACCAGCGGGCATCTGCTGCAGATGGACGTGCGCAAGCTGTTCTGGAACCAGTGGACGATCATGGGGTCCACGATGGGCAGCGACGGCGAGTTCGACGCGGTGGTGGCCGAGCTCGTGGCGGGCCGGCTCTCGGTTCCGGTGGACTCGGTCTTTCCGCTCGCGCGCGGCCGCGACGCGCTCGAACGCCTGGAGGGCGGCATGCACTTTGGAAAGATCGTGCTGCAGATCAGCCCGTGAGCGACAACGACGGCGGGACGCGCGACGACACGCGCGCGCAGTTCACCGAGGATGAGCAGCGCGGCATGCGGGAAATTTTTGCGACCGGCAACCCGGTACGTTGCCCGCGCTGCGACGTGGTGATGAGCGCCCGGGCAATTGGCGGCGGGAGCTTTGGACTCGGCTACGCGCGCCAGCGCGAGTGGTTGATGTGCACTCGCTGCAAGCGATCGGTGATGTTCGATGTGAAGCGGGGGACACGGAACTGAGGGTTGGGTGCGGGGTGGCGGGTTCCAGTGAGGGGGGAAGAGTGGAGTGGTGGGGGTGGGTGAAGCGCGCGCCCCGTGCCTCCTCGCTCTGCCTCCACTCACCACCCCGCACCAGAACCCGCCACTCCGCACTCACACCCGAGAGCCCGGAAACCCCCTGCCACAGCTAACCGTCAGTAGCGCAGAACCCTTCGCCGAGAACAAATGCGCCTGCTTTTCGCTCTCCTCATCGCCTTCCCACTCGCCGCGCAGGATCCCGCCGGCCAGCCCAAGCCTCGCCTGGAACTCGCTGACAGCGCGCGTCGGCGCGCGGCACCAGCCAGTGCCGAAGCGCCACCACCGGCGATGCGCGCGGACACCGCCGCCGCCGGCGTGAAGGGCATCCTCCGCACCTCGTTCGTGCGCAACCAGACCCTGCTGGGCATCGCGCTGTACGGTCCGGCGTTCGCCGCCACCGTCACCGACGCGGCCGTGCCGGGCTCCGCCGCGTATCTCGTCATGGCGGGCGGCAGCTTCTTTGCCGCCGCCGAGCTTTCGCGCGACCTGCAGATCAGCGAGGGCATGGAACTGCTGGCCACGCGCGCGCCACTGCGTGGTGCCGCCATCGGGGCGGCGCTGCTATACGCGATGACGGGCAAGAGGGAATATGCGGCCGGCCTGTTCTTCGGCTCCATCCTTGGCACCACCGGCGCGCTGACGCTCGGCAGCCGGCTCACTCCCGGCGCGGCAATGGGCTCGATGTTCGGTGCCGACGCTGCCGCGACGCTGGCCATGTCCACCATGTATGCGCTCAACACCGACGCGGGAGGCGCGCGTACGCGCGCCGCGGTCGGGGCGGGTGCGGCGATCGCCGGCATGCAGCTGGGTGCGATGTACGCCAGTTACGCTTCGTACGAGGTCACCGCGGGCGACGTGCAGACGCTATGGGCATCCTCGCTCATCGGCGCGGCAGCCGCGGGCGCGGCGGTGGCCAGCGGGACCCCGGATACCAGGACGACCACGTTCACACTGATCGGCGGTGGGCTGGCCGGCCTCGTGGCGGGCGACCGGTGGCTGGTGCGCCGCTACGATCATTCGCGCAGCGAGGGATCGCTGGTGAGCGTCGCCGGGGTGGCGGGCGCGCTGATGGGCGGCGGCGTGGCGGTGCTGGTGGGTGCGGGCGACCGCTCCAACGCGGCGACCGTAGCCCTCGCCGCCGCCGGGGCGGTCGGGGGAGTGGTCGTGGCCGAACGCTGGCTCGGCGTTCGTCCCGACGCCGGCCGCCGGCTGAGCCAGCGGCTGACGATCACCCCCCAGTCGCTGGCGCTGGCCGCCGCCCGGGTGCCGGGCACCTATTCGATTGTGTCGTACTCGTTCTAGATTCAGGCATACCCAACTGCGAGACCCGTCGTCGTGAACTTCCTTGATCGATTGCAGGAGAGCTTCGCCCAGTTCTGGGAGTACATACCGGCGCTGTTCGGCGCGACCGTCGTACTCCTTGCCGGCTACCTGCTCGCCAAGCTGGTGCAGAAGGGCGCGGCGCGCGGGCTGCGGCGTGTCCACCTCAATGACGTGCTGAGGAAGGGCGGCGTCGTGCCGCTCGAGCGCGTGGGGTCGCATCTCAATCCGACGCTGGCCATCGCCAACCTGCTGTTCTGGCTGGTGATGTTCAGCGCGATGCTGCTGGCGGCCAATGCGCTCGGCCTCGATTCACTGGCGTCACTCTTCAGCGAGCTGGTGGGCTACATCCCGAGCGTCGTTGCGGCGATCGTCATCATCATCGTGGGCATCGTGCTGGGTGACTTCGTGGGCGGGTTGATCGCCGCGAGCACCAGCGCGCTGCACGGAGGTCCGACGCTCGCCCGCGTCGGCAAGGGTGGAGTGGTGTTGCTGGCGGTCTTCATGGCACTCCAGGAGCTGGGCGTCGCCACGGAAATCGTCACCACCGCGTTCGCCATCATCTTTGGCGCGGTGGCACTCTCGCTGGCGCTCTCGTTTGGCCTGGGCAACCGCGATCTGGCCGGCGAGATCACCCGCAGCTGGTACGAGCGGTATGAAGCCGAGCGCGACGCGATTGACCGGGAGGTGGAAGCGGAAGAGGCAGAGGTGCTCGCCGACGACCCCCCGCCGGCCGCGGCACCGCCGGCACCTCCGGCCGCACCTCCGTCGACCTCGGCGTAGCCGATGCCGATCGTCTGGATGCTCGCCGCGACTCTTGGAGTCGCGGCGCCTGCGCAGGACAGCCTGGTGGCCGCGCGCCGCGCCGACTCGCTGCGCACCGTCGTGCTGAACGCAGCCCGATTCGCGCACCTCGACACCACGCAGTGCAATCAGGGTGTGCTGCGCACCTTTCCCGACTCGGTGCGTGCCGCTGGTGCGCCCGATCCGGCAGCGACCGTTGCCCGGCTCGAGCGGCTGATCATCGCCGAGGGCGTCGAGAACCCGATCGACAACACGCTCGGACACGCGCTATTGCGCAGCGTGGCTGGCTGGGAAGCCGGCATGTCGCGTCCGCGATGGGACGTTCCCACCGGGGCCGTGCCGTACCCCGTGATTGCCGCCGGGCTCTCGGGCGAGTTCTGGAACCCCGACACGAAGAAGTGCGAACCGTTCGTGCCGCAGGAGCCGCAGTATGTGGTGCTGCCGCCGCTGACGAACTTCACGATGCCGCGACCGCCCAGGACCGAAGTGACCGTCGGCTTCGGGCTCGCCGGGCTCAAGGAAATTCGCGACAAGTTCTTTGTAGCGCATCCGGGTGACAGCACGGCGATACTGACCTACTCGCAGGTGGTGGCCACGGTGCTCTGGCGCGATTACGCAGTGGTGGCGATCAACCGTCCGGCCGAACAGATGGGGGCGATGAAGCTGCGGCAGGGGACCGGCGGAGTCACCTGCATCTTCCATTTCGTGGACGGGGAGTGGCGGTTGCTGGCGATCGTCAGGACGTGGACGTAGGCCGGCTTCTCCTGCACACCACGGAAGCACGGAAGACACGGAATCGCACGGCACTCAACTGAAGGAAATTCACTGACGGGGGTCGTTTGGGCCTCCGTTCATGTATGTGCTGCCGGGCAAATGCCGTGAGCGTCCGTGTCATCCGTGCTTCCGTGGTAAGCAGTGGAACGAACGTTCGCTCAAATGCTTGCCAGTGAAGGACTTACAAGGGCGAAAAAAGGTTGATTTCCGGTGGGACTTTCGGTAAATTTTCCGGATAGGTCGAGGGCTACTTTTCCACCCCCCAGAACCGCCACATGACCGCACCGAATAATCGTGAACGGATCCTTCCCCGCCTGATCGACGAGGAGATCAAGGAATCGTTCATCAACTACTCGATGAGCGTGATCGTGTCGCGCGCGCTCCCCGACGTGCGAGACGGCCTCAAGCCGGTGCACCGCCGCGTGCTGTACGCGATGAACGAGCTTGGCCTCGTGCCGGGGCGGCCATACAAGAAGTCAGCGACGGTCGTCGGCGACGTGCTCGGCAAGTATCACCCGCACGGCGACCAGTCGGTGTACGACGCGCTGGTGCGCATGGTGCAGGACTTCTCGCTGCGCTATCCGCTGGTGGACGGGCAGGGGAACTTCGG
>JBBTFF010000110.1:0-7108 GCA_038041995.1 Gemmatimonadota bacterium
ACTAGCCCCGGAAGGTGATCGGATTGGAGCCTTTTAAGATAGCCGGGTCAGCAGGTAAGGTCAAGCGGGGATGTGCTCGATGTGCTCGACCTGCGCCCATCGTGCAGCAACGGCGCTACGCAGCGGCGCGTGGCGAATCGTTCGAATCCATCGGGTCATCTCCGTTCGCCGAAAGGCTCTCGTCAACTCGAGCTCGGGAAGGTGGCCAAAACGACGTGACCGTCGGGTCGACAGGTATAGCGTGTCGAACAACGCTTTGGCCGGCGTCGCAAGATCGAAGTTGCCGAGTTGCCCGAACGGTTCGAACCCACCAAACAACGCGGAGTCGATCTGGTGGAATTCGTACAGCCCAACCGGCGTGCGCACTGACCGTCGCTGCTCGGTGACGATCACTTGAATGGTGCGTGGAATCTGTTGGATCATTCCACGCAGGTTGAGCGCCGAGAGCAGCGATACGTAGCCTTGCATCTTGCTGCGGCGGATGTTCAGGAGGTAGGGGACCACGGCGTAGGGCGAGAAATCGGGATGCCGAACGTCGGCCCAGACGCCGGCGGCGATGCGCGTGAGGATGCCCAGAGCTGCCAGGCGCGCCAGATCGCGCGTCGCGACATCGGGAGCGACGTGCGCGGCAATGGCCGCCACGCGGGTCGTGAATACAGGGGACGTCGGAATTACGTCCCGCAGCACGGCAATTCCGGTCTTGTTCACGCGGGGCGCTCGTCGCCCGGCAGGGCGAGCAACGCGTCGGCAAGATCCGCCACAAACACGCGCTGTTCGTCCCACCGGTCCATCCAGCGCGTCCGATGTTCCTCGTCGAGAAACGCCAGCACCTTGTCGACGTACGCCTCTTGGGGAAGGTCGAGCGCCTGCACCTGCGACCGATGCGCCAAGGCGGTCAACTTCTGTCGTACTGCCGGAGTGAGCGGATAGTGTGGGACGACCAACGGGAGCGACGCGGCATCGAGATAGCGTCCAACGATGGCGGAATCGGCCGGTTGCTCGACGACGAAATCGCTGGCGAACCTCGGACGAAAGGAGGTCTCGACCTTCGTCGGCAGCAGCACGCCGCCCTGCACCAGCAGTTGCATTTTGAGCCGAAGCGTTGTGTCGGTGTCTTTTGACACCGCGCGCCCCTCCTGACGGACCTCGCAGATGCCAAGCGCCACCAACCGCACTCGCAGCGCAGGATCGGTGATTGCCTTTCGAATTTCGCGCTTGAGTGCGTCGCCCACGCGTAGATCGGCATCGAGGTCCATATCCTCCGAATACCGGAGGCTCCCGAAGAACAAGCGGAGATTCACGCCGCCCTTGAGCCGCCACGTCCCGTGCGGCAATGAATCCACGAGGCGTCGCAGCAGGAGGACATGAAAGGCCTCACGGGCCTGGATGTGGTCGAGTGGCATATTCTGCATATTGGCATTATACGCCATAACTCACTTAAAAAGCAAGTTATGGCGTATATCGATTGTCCGCCAACTCGCACCTTATCTCGTACTCCCGGTCTGGAAGAGACAGGTCCTTGAACGCATGTGCGGCCAATCGCCCAGACGGCACAATGTGGCTTATGAGCCACATTGCGGAATGTGGAAGATCGGCCACAAAAGCGAACACTCCCGTCCCTCGCCCCCAACCCCCACTCCTCACCCACCACCAGAACCCGCCACCCCGAACTCATCCCAGGAGCCCTACTCTCTCTCGCGCGACCTGCGCTCCCCTTCCAGCTTCCTCCACTTCTCGATCTCCGCGTGGTGGCCGGACAGCAGCACCTCCGGCACCGTGAACCCCCGGAATTCCGGCGGCCGGGTGTAGCTCGGAGCGGAAATTCCGCGTCCATAAAACGAGTCGCCGCGCGCGCTGTCGAGGTCACTCATCGCGCCGGGAAGCAGCCGCACCACGGCGTCCACGATGCACAACGCCGCCGGCTCGCCCCCCGACAGCACGAAGTCGCCCATGGAAATCTCCTCGGTGGCGAGGTGATCGGCGACGCGCTGGTCGACGTCCTTGTAGTGCCCGCAGAGCAGCGTCAACTCGCTGCCGGTGGCAAAACGCTCGGCATCGGCGTGCGAGAACACCTTGCCCCGCGGCGACAGCAGCACGATGGGCGCCTTGGCGCCCAGCGCCTCCACGCACTCGAAGAACGGCCCGGGCTTCATGACCATGCCCGCGCCGCCCCCGTACGGATAGTCGTCCACCGTGCGGTGCCGGTCGTGCGTGTAGTCGCGCAGGTCGGCCACGTGATACTCCACGCTGCCGGCTTCCCGTGCCTTGCTCGGGATGCTCAGCGCGAGCGGCGTGGCGAAGAACTCGGGAAAGATGGTGACGATGTTGATCCTCACTCGAGCAGTCCCTCGGGGACGTCGAGCGTCATCGTGCGCGCGTCGCGGTCGAGGTGGCGCACGAAGGCCTCGTTGAACGGCACGTCGCGGAGGCCACGGGGGGTGAGCAACTCGAGCATGATGCCCTGGGGCAGCTCGTACCAGCCGTGCACCTCGCCGAGTGCCGCGCCGGCGGGATCGAACGCGCGCATCCCGGGGAGCTCGTGCAGGAACAGCCCACCCTCCTCGGGCGGCGCGAGCTCGTCGGCCGGCACCAGGAACGTGCGTCCGTTCCAGCGCTCGGCTTCGGTGCGGTCGGCGATGCCGTCGAAGAAGACGAGCAGGCCGTCCTTGAACGCTCGCGTGGCCTTCACCGTCAGCGCGCGCGGCGCGCCGGAGCGCGCGTCGGTGGCGAGGTCGCCGTTGGGCGTGCCCACAAACACACGCGCGCCGGGCGCGAAGATCGCGTCCGGCGCGTCGGTGATCGGCAGCACGACCAGTTCACCCTTGAGGCCGTGGGCGCGACGAACGCGACCGACGACCGCGGTGGCGCCGGTGGTCACGGTGTTACTCGCTGCTCTCCGTGAGGGGCACGGCGTTGGCGGCCAGCTTGATCGCGAGGCGGGCTTCGTGGCGGTCCTTCAGCACGCCCGCCTTGCGGAGCAGCGAGCGCACGGTGTCGGACGGCTGCGCGCCGACGTTCAGCCAGTAGTTGGCGCGCTCGGCGTTGAGCGTCACGGCCTTGTCGCCAGTCCGGGGCGCGTACTGCCCGATGACTTCAATGAACTTGCCGTCGCGCGGCGCGCGCGAGTCAGCAACGACGATGCGGTACATCGGGGCCTTCTTGCGGCCCGCACGGCGAAGGCGAATAGCAACAGCCATCGGATGGCACTCCAGTGTGGCGATGAGGCGCTGCCACCGGGCTCCTCGCGCCCACGGTGTATCCGTGGCGCACCCAGGCCCTGCTCCGGAGAACAGGGTAGCGCAGCAAGCCTTGAAGGATAAGCAGGCTGGGCGAGAACTACAAGGGAAGCTGTAAGCTTTACGCGCTACGCTCTAAGCCGTCCGCTCCCGGCACGCAGGCACGGACGGCGTATGGCGTACAGCGTACAGCTTACAGGTTCTTTTGCAGTTATCTCATGCCGGGGAACTGCATCCTCCCCCCGCCCTTCATCGATTTCATCATCTTCTGCATCCCCCGGAACTGCTCGAGCAGCTTGTTCACCTCGCTGATCGGGCGGCCGCACCCCTTGGCGATGCGCGCACGGCGCGAGCCGTTGAGGATGTCGGGCTTCTTGCGCTCGTCGACCGTCATCGAGAGGATGATCGCCTCGAGGTGCTTCATCCGCCGGGGATCGGTGTTGGCCTGCTTGAGCATCTTGCTGTTGACGCCGGGGAGGAGCTTGAGGATTCCCTCCATCGGCCCGAGGCGCTGGATCTGCTTCATGGCCGCCAGGAAGTCGCTGAGGTCCATGCCCTCCTTGCGCACCTTCTTGTCGAGACGCTTGGCCTCGTCGGCGTCGATGGCCCCCTGCGCCTTTTCCACCAGCGACAGCACGTCGCCCTGCTGCAGGATGCGCCCGGCCATGCGGTCGGGGTGGAACTCCTCGAGCGCGTCGGACTTTTCGCCGACGCCGATGTACTTGATGGGCTTCTTGGTCACGCCGTAGATGGAGAGTGCGGCGCCGCCGCGCGCGTCGCCGTCCATCTTGGTGAGGATGACGCCGGTGATGCCCAGGGCGTCGTTGAAGCCCTGCGCGATCTTCACCGCGTCCTGGCCCGTCATGCCGTCGGCGACCAGCAGGATCTCGTCGGGGCGCACCGCCTCCTTGAGGCGGCGCAGCTCGTCCATCATCGCCTCGTCGATCTGCAACCGGCCGGCGGTGTCGATGAGCAGCACGCGGTCGCGCTCGCGGCGCGAAATGTCCAGGCCGGCACGGGCAATCGCCACCACGTCGGTGGTGGAGCGATCGGCGAAGACGGGAACGTCGATCTCGCGTCCCAGCGTTTCGAGCTGGTCGATGGCGGCGGGACGATACACGTCGGCGGCGATGAGGCGCACCTGGCGGCCTTCGCCCTTGAGGCGGCGGGCCAGCTTGGCGGCCGTCGTCGTCTTGCCCGAGCCCTGCAGGCCGACCATCAGCACCACGGTGGGCGGCACCGACGACAGCTTGAGCCCTTCCTTGCGCTCGCCGAGCATCGCGGTGAGTTCGTCGTAGACGATCTTCACCAGTTGCTGCGCGGGCGAGACGGTCCTGATCTGCGAGACGCCGACGGCGCGCTTCTCCACGCGCTCGAGGAACTCGCGCGTCAGCGCAAAGTTGACGTCGGCCTCCAGCAGGACGCGGCGGACCTCGCGCAGCCCCTCCTTGATGTCGGCCTCGGACAGGGTGCCGCGCCCGCGGAGCTTGGCGAAGGCGCTTTCGAGCTTGTCGGAGAGTTCCTGGAACATTCTGAAAGATAGTCGAGAGACGATAGACGGTAGTAGATAGAGCACGGGCCAGAGCTTTCGCCCCGGCCCGCACCCTGCCTTGGGTCTATCGTCTATCGACTATCGACTATCGTCTCTCATTCAGAACTCCCACCGCACACCAGCCTGGATCTGGCGCGGATCGCCCAGGCCCGACCGGATGGTGCCGTCGAAGTTGAAGAGCAGGCTGTTGGTCGACGGATCCTTGAAGTTGTTGCGCCCGAGCACGTTGAACACCTCGACCACGGCCTCCGGCCGGTGACCGCCCACGGACGGGAGCAGGCGCGTGATCTTGAGGTCAAAGCTGGCGTACTCGTTGTCGCGGCGCAGCGTGTTGCGCTGCAGGATCGTGCCGTCGGCGCAGACGCGATCGGACGGCGATGCGGCGCGCTCGCCGGACCCCTTGCTGCCGGCACCGCACTTCTCGCTGACCGGAGTCGCCGAGAGGTACGAGAAGCGGCCGTTGAGGATCGTGCCCATCGGGCCCTTGGTCAGCGCCGACAGGTTGAAGCGGTGGCGCTGGTCGCGGTTGCTGTAGCCCCACTCGCGATCAAGGCGGTCCGCCTTGGCGTACGTGAACGTGAACGGGTCGCGCTCGTTGTCGTCGTCCGACTTGTCGAACGCCAGCGTGTAGTTGGCGTCAAACGTGAGGCGCTCGCCCTTCACCCGGGCGAGCCCGAATGTCACGCCGTTGAACTGCGACTTGGCGGTGGCCTCGACCGTCGTGAGCGTCGTAATGCCGTTGCCGCCGGCGAGGCCGGTCGACCACGGGTTGCCGAACGCCCCGTCGTTGCGGTTCACGAAGCGCGTGAGGAAGTCGGTCTTGGACCAGTTGTACGTCACTGTCGCCGAGAGACCGTGGTCCAGCTGTTTCTCGTACGCCAGCGACGCGCTCATGGTGCGCGGGTTTCGGAAGTTCTCGTCCATCACGAACACGTCTGGTCCCCACGGGGTGCCGGACGGCGCCGGCAGCAGTTGGTCGTACTTGGGCGGCGCGCCGAGGATTCCGGTGAGCGCGCTGTTGCGGAAGATCGTCTGGCCAACTGACCCGTTTGTCGAGCGGATCGACGCGAGGTTCAAGCCGGGAATGCGGGCGTAGTACAGGCCCGCGCTGCCGCGCACCCACTGCGTCGCGTCACCGTTGACGTCGTAGGAGAAGCCGAAGCGCGGCTGGAACATGCCGTAGTCGCTCTTGATCGTGCCGTCCGACGGGAAGCGGAACGCGCCCTTCGCGTTCGTGACGGTCTTGCCGATGAACGGCGCGAAGAAGACCTCGTCCGGCGGCGTCTGCGCGTCGGGCTGCTTCTGCATCTCCCAGCGCAGCCCGTAGTTCATCGACAGCTTGTCGTTCACCTTCCAGCTGTCCTGCGCGAACAACGCCAACTCGTCCTGCACGATTTCCTGGGTGCCGGCACTCTCCACACTGCGGCCACCGACGCCGGCCTGCTGGAGGTACAGGAGCACCGGTCCGGAAATCGACGAGCCGGCGGGGCAGGCGCCCGTGGTGCTCGAGGTGCCGTTGGAGCATTCGACGTACCCGTTGCCCTTGCTCACGTAGTTCAGGAAGCCATCGACGCTGCTGAAGATGAAGCGGCCATTGGCGAACCCGATGAACGTCTGCTTGGTGCGCGTGCGGTTGTACTCGGCGCCAATCTTCATCAGGTGGTTGCCCTTGGCCCACGTGACGTTGTCGACGACCTGGATGCGGTCGTCGAAGTCCTTGACCGGGATGAAGAACGGCATGCCGAGCCGGAAGTTGCCCCCGAAGTCCATGGCGGTGTCGGGGAATCGGCGGCCGCCAGGGAACGTCGGGCCGTCGTAGTCGCGCGGCCGGTCCTCGCGGGAGAACTGGAAGCGCGCCTCGTTGGTGACGGCGCTGGTCAACTGAGTCGTGAGCTGGCCGTTGATGGCGTTCGAGAAGTCATTCTCGACGGCGTTGGCGCTGCGCGCCCACGAGTCGACGTCGAACGTGCCGTTGACCTGCTTGGAGTTGGTGAAGTTGTACTTGAGCGACGCGTTCGTGCGGTCGCTCACCTTGTAGTCGATCTTGAACATCAGCACCTGGGCATCGTTGGTGCGATCGGTCGGGCCGAAGTCGCCTCTGAGCGCGCCGCCATATGCGGTGTCGGTCCACGCCTTGAGCTTCGTGAACGCGGGGCTGCTGCCGCGGTCCTTCTGCTTCGTCTCGGAGAAAGCCTGCTGGTCATAGGCGACGAAGAACCAGGCCTTGTCCCTCCTGATCGGGCCGCCGAGCGTGAAGCCGAACTGGTGCTGCGCGAAGTCGGGCTTGAGCGTGACGCCATTCCCCTTGAGGTCGCCAGAG
>JBBTFF010000111.1:0-31537 GCA_038041995.1 Gemmatimonadota bacterium
GCTCACGTTCGCCGCCGGGACATGCGTGCACCCCCCGTCAGGGCCCCTCACGCCCACCCACACGCCCTGCGCGCCGCGCGTGATCAACACTGTTCCGATATCCAACTGCTCACTCACTTCATTCATCGCTTGGGCCACATCGTCGTCGCTCGCCAGCCGCCCGCTGAGGCGACGACGACGATCGTCCCCGGTCGACGGGCGATGAGGGTGCCCAGCGAGTCGATGTCGCCGTCACCTCTGGCGCCGAGTCGCCAACGGACATGCGGCGGCGGAGCGTCGGTACTGTCACTCCATCTTGCCGCAATGTCGAACCGATGGGGCACGCCGATTACCACGCTGTCGGCAGGCGATGTGATGGTGATGCGCTCGATATACGGAGCGGATTCACCCTTCACGCCCCAGGTGAGCAGCGTCGGCGGCCGGTCGCCGGGAGTCCAGCGCACCCGTCGGGCGAGCACGGGAGCGTTCGAAGGTGCGATGAACGCTGTGCCCGGCGCCGACGCCGCGAGCCAGGCAAGCCAACGTCCGTTCGGCGAAAGCGTCGCAGCGGTCGCGTCCGAAGCCAACGTGGCGACGTTCCATCCGGAATCCGGGCGCACCCTCAGGATGTCTGCGGTAGACGCCACGAGAAACTCGACAGGCGTTCTCCAACCGATGTTCGTGGCCTGAGAGGAGACCCCTGTCGTGCAGCGCTCATCCTCTCCATCGATGTCCACCACACAAAGCTGCGACGGTCGCGCGTCGAGAAAATGCCGGGTGAACGCAATCCGTGATCCATCCGGACTCCATGTGCCGCCGCCTTCGCTCCCGTCCGACCGACCAAGCCGGCGGATCGCTCCCGTGGCGCGGTCGAGGATACCCAGCTGGTGATGACGGAGAATACTCCACCGTGAAGTCTCGAGCACGACGAAGCGGCCATCCGGTGACCACGAGTTCGGCACGTCATCGCCCGGGGCAGCCGTCAATCGCGTGGAGGCGCCCCGCGCATCAATGACCTCGATCTCGCTCCCGCCCGAATCACCGTAGACACGTTCCGCAAGCCGTTCACCCGTGCGCTGGAAGAGTTGAGGTGTCAGGGCGGTATACACGTTGGCAGCCGACATGGAGCCCAGTCGAACGGCGCGCGCGTCCAGCAAGGTCGAGGCGTCCCATTCAGACTGCGTGATCGGAGCAGCAAACGACCGGGCCGCGCTGTCGCCCGACATCGCCATGCCGATGAGCGTTGCATCCACCGGCGCCTTCGGATGCGTCGCGCTCCACACCGGAAACACCGCGAACAGGCTCGCCGCCACGCCGGCGCCGGCCAAGTGCCGGCGGAAGGGGCGAAGTCGCAGACTCCAAGGAAGTTGTCGCGCGACCGCGCGCGCCAGTTGGCGCTGCTGTGGAGATTCTCCGAGCCAGGTGCGCAACGCACTCGTGACGGAGACGCCGGGCGGCAGAGTCGCTTCTTCCACGAAACTGGCCAAGCGGGGTGCAAGCTCGCTCGCTGTCGCCACCGTGGAGAAAAGACGCACCCCGCGCTCCTGCCACCGCCGGTCGTCCGCCGCCAGCATTGCCAACGCCATGCTGCGTGCCGCCGCGCGTCGTTCGTCGTCCGATGCGCCGGCCAGCGCCGACTCGGCCACCACGTCGTGCGCCACCGATACCACATCGTCGACACGCGTGATGAGCGCGCGGCGTTCGAGTGCATCGAGCGCCTCGGACAGCGCCAGCGACGGCGATGGTTCCGCCTCATCGGTGAGCATCTTCGCCGGGACACCGCGCCCGGCAACCGCGAGCTGTACCAGCGCACGACGCGCGCGTTGTGGCAGGTCGCGGAGCGCCGTGGGCAGGGCTGCGCCGTCGCGAAGCCCGGCTTCGAGCGCCGGCGGGTCGTTGCACTCCCACGTTGTCTCGCCGACGCGCACCAGCCCTCGCGTGGTGACATCGCGCAACGCGAGCAGGGCGAACAGGGGAACGCCCCGAGACGCAGAGTGAATGCCCTGCACCAGCGCTTCGCTCCACGGCAGTTGGGGAAGCGGTCGGATGCTGGCGATCAACTGGCCGATCTGTTCGGCGGTAAGCGCGGCGAGGGAAAGATGGTGCGTGCGATCATCCGCAAGCACGGCGCCGCGTCCGGGGCGCGAGGCGGTGACCACGAGCACGCGACTGGTCGTGAGCCGCGCAAGCAAGGCAGGGAGCACGGTCAGCGAGGAGTCGTCGGCCCAGTGGAGATCGTCGAGCAAGAGTACGGTGGTTCGCTCTTCGGCGACGCAGGCCAGGAGTTCCTGCAGCGCGCGAGTGCGCCGCAACACCTGGTCGGATGTGGCAAAGTCGGTGGTCGCGCGAAAAATCGAGGAGAGAGAGGAGTCGAGTCCGACGAGCACGCCGCCGGTCGAGGAAGACACTCCCGCCGCGCCCGGCAGTCGGGCAAGCTCTCCGGCGAGGGTGGCAACGAGCGCGAATGGAACTTCGCGTTCGTTGGTCAGGGCCCGCACCGACACCACCTGTGCGCGTTGCGCGCGCAGTCGGTTCTCCACGTCGGTCAGCAGGCGCGTCTTGCCAATGCCGGCGCCCGCCACGATGGACACCATCGTCGTTGTGCCGGCACGGGCAGACTCCCAGGCATTGATGATGGCGGCGAACTCCGTGGCGCGTCCGACGAGATCGGTGCTTGCTGCCAGGCCTTCTGGCCGCTCGGTTGCCTCGGCCTCAACCGACGATCTTGGCGCGGGGCGGGCTCGGCGCGCCTGCTGCAGCAAAGCCGTCGTGGCTGCTTCCGGATCAATCTCCTCGGTTGCGAGCCACTGCTCGGTGAGCGCGGCCTCGGTGATCGCGGCCATCCGGTCGCCGGCGGCGATGAGCGACTCGAGCAGGATGCGCCGTCCGCGCTGGTTCAGCGGATCGATCTCGATCATGCGTCGCGCGTACTGCTCCGCGTCACGCGGTCGCCCCGAATCGAGCAGCTGGCGCACCAGCACGTCGGCGGCGTTGGTCACGTCGGTGCGGACGCGGAGGCGGATGCTCTCGCACCAGTGCTCGAACTGCCGGCACCCCGGCGCGGCGAAGTGCGGGAGGAAATCTCCCGTGTAGGTCGCCATGGCACGCTCGAGGTCGCGAGCGCTGAGTGCCCGCGTCAGGCAGGCGAGGTCGCCCGGCAGGGGACGTGCCAGTCGGCAGCGGGTCGGCGTGGCGTCGATGAGTGTGCTGTCCGCCTGCTGCCGGATCAACAGGAGGGCGTTGCGCAGGCTATGCGGCGGATCGCTGACCGAGTCGTCGCCCCAGAGGAGGTCGGCCAGGAACTCGCGGCTGGCCTCGTGCTGCGGAGCAACCGCCAGATAAGTGATCAGGGCGAGCGGCTTGCCCATGCCGAGGACGCGGTGTCGCGAGCCGTCGGCGGCGATTCGGTCGAGGCTCGGATCGCCGAGGACGCGGAGCGTCAGATCGCCGTCACGGGGGGCGACGGGGCCTGGTGTTGCTGCGGACGGATGGTGCATGGACGCCGGTCGCTCAGGTTGGCAGATCTAACGAACCGACGCCCCGGCCGTTGCTTGTCGAAGGTGGTGACGTGGCGTGATAGTGACGGTCGCGAAGGTATGCCGAAGCAACGCTGTCGGCAAGCCGGGGTCGTGGGTGCGGGTGGCATCATCTTGGACGATTGGCTGAGCGACTTCCGCCCCAGGCCCATCGGAACTGGACGACGAGTCTTCGCGCGGTCCAACAAGCGGTCTGCTTGCAATCACCTCCACAGCGAGATCAAAACCACCTGACCTGCTCGACCACGTGGACCACAAGAACTTCAACGTCACCCTCCCGGAGATGGCGGGAACCAATCCGACCTCCGAGAACATTATTCTGATGTTCTGGCGCGTCCTCGAACCGGCCATCCGGCCGCACACGCTGACGCGCCTCCGGCTGATGGAGACGGAGAACAACTATGTCGAATACGATGGGCGCTGGCAGCCCTCGCGAAGCGCGGCCCCTGCGCAGCGCCCGGCTCGCCGTCGCCGGCGATAGCCGGATCAGATATCGACCTCGCCGTCGATTCGCTCCAGCACCCGGACGCCTATCCGCTCGTCAGGAAGTCGACCGCAAAGAAGCACCGCCGACTGACCGGCCGCACAGACCACAAGCGACACGCAAGCCAGCTGGATTTGACAATCGGAACAGGTCGCGATCCGCCCCACCAGCGGCCCGCGAGCAAACAACAGGGGCTGGGGAAACTGGCTCCGCCAGCGAGATAATGGTCATGCCGCTTCGTGCGTGCGACCGCCGTCACGCCTCGCCAAGTGACTCAAGGTCGCCCAGATCCTTCGCCCTTCCGCTCGCGCGCTTGTTGCGGATGAACGCAGCCCGTCCAACGAACGGCACCCGCAGCTCTCCGAACAGGTCCTCGACCCGCTCTTCCCAGGCTTCCTCGAAGGTCACGCCGCTCACGCTGGTGAGAATGTCGATGCGGTAGGGTGGCAAACCGAACTGCACCACGACGTCGGGTTTCGCAAGATCGGCCTCGCTGATCGCCAGCACCTCCTGTGGCGCGCCGAACAGTGCCAACGCCAGCCACTTCTGTCGAACGTTGCCGGGCGACGCATCGATCCACACGTCGAGGTCGACCGTGGCGCGCGGAACACCATGCACACCCAAGGCGTGGGCGGCCACGATCAGAAGCCTCGCGTCGGCCTTCAGCAGCCCGACCAGAACGTCGCGAAAACCCTCGACCGCGTGTCTTAACCGCGATCCGGCTTCGGAGGCGACTGCTCGCGCAAGCTCGTGATGACGACTGGCATCGTCGCGCGCCTGTACGTCGGGAGACGCCGGTGCGTCCGTGCCCACAGCATCTCGCTGAGTTCCGCCACGAGCTGGAGGCGTTCGGCGGCAGTTCCCGCGACGCGTGGGTCGCTCGCTTCACGACTATGCAGCGATACCACTCGCCCGGTCATCGCGCTGCGGTCTTTCGGCATGCATGAGATGTAGCGCTGCCGTCCGGAACCGGATAGCTGGCGAATGCGGATTCAGGGAACGCATGGTCGACTGTTGGCACCTGGCACGCGGCGCTACCTTCGCCGATGCCACGCACTGGCGCGAGTCGTGCAACAGCGTTTCGAGTGAGGCACCGCAAAGCGTGAGCTACCATGAGACCTTCGAGTTCTTCGCCATCGACCGTTGCCTGACGGTCGCGCAGATGCGGGCCCTTCGCCGCATCTCCACACGGGCGACGATTACGCCCAACCGGTTTTTCAACTCCTACCACTGGGGCGGGCTGAAAGGCAATCCTCGTGACATGCTTCGCCGGTACTTCGACCTGTTCGTGCACACCGGCAACGGTATCCCCGATTGCGGAATGCTGCGTCTTCCGTTTCGGGCGATCACCATTGCCAGCTGGCGGCCGTTCGTCGCCGTGCCGCGCGACGACGAGTCCGCTGACCAGGCTTCGTGGCCGGTACCTCTCGCCCTCATTCGTTCCCGGCTGCTTGCGGGTGACCTGTCTCCACTCTATCTGCTCTGGCTGCTGTCCGTGCAATATGGTGATCGCCGGGCGACCGCAGCAGAACCTCCGCGTCCTCCTGGCCTCGACCGGCGGGATGGCGCCCTCCACCTGTTCGCGGAGTTTCTGGGGCTTAACGCGAGCTTGCTGATGACGGCGCTCGAGGATCCTCCCGCGGCGCCCCGCAGCGCGGGGCAGTTGCTCGATGCCGCCCGCGCGCGCGCGGCGCCGTCGAGGCGTGGCGGTCGAACCAGGAGCACGGGCAGATGATGCGGTCGCCCAAGAAGCGAAGCCCCGTGCGCGAAGCGCGCATTCTCAACGAGATCATCGTCGATGCGCGCCCCGAGGAACAGGCGATGGGCTGGTACTGCTATCTGGAGGACCTTCTCCACTTTCCCTTTGCCGCGCGGTGCATCGCGACGCGCGCAATCTCGCCTCTGAAGAAGGGCGAGGACGTCAGGGTGCTCGCCATGGCGCCCGAAGACGAGTGCCAACACGAGATGTTCGTCCGCGTGCGGTGGCAGGATCGTCTAGTCGCGGTACCGCTCGCGCAGCTCACAGGGCGGCGCGTCGATCCGCCGACGAAACAGGCCATCGAGGACTGGCACTACTGGCGAGCGCAGGGCTACGAGTTCTGAGGGGAGCATCATGGCCCGGCGTTCAGTCGCCGAGCGCGTCCGTGAACAGTGCGACCAGGTCGACCACCAGCGCATCGCTTGCGCCGCTTGGCTGCCACGTCAGCGACGCGGAAACGATGTCCGGTCGCTCGTCATGGGGGAGCCAGCGTTCCACCACGCGTGCGTCGGGGTCCACGATCCAGTACTCGACGCCAGCGCGCTGATAGAACGCCCGCTTCACCGTGCGATCACGGCGCGCGGTCGAGGGTGAGAGAATCTCGATCGCCAGCAGGAGGCGAAGCTCGGCGTCCTTCTCCTGTGCGGGCGAGCCGTCGGCTCGCGGTTGCGCGACGAAGACATCTGGCTGAACCAGCGCGGTGCGCGTCAGCCGCACGTCAGCCGGCGCCACGAGCAAACGTCCGATTCCTCGTTTCTTCACCCACCCTCGAAGCTGGTCGGTGAACGCCACGACGAGGTCTTGATGGGACCACCGGGGCGACGGCGTCACCAGCAGCACTCCATCGATGCACTCGTACCGTTTGCCGTCGTCCGGCAACGCCCAGACGTCTTCCGGGGTCCAGTACCGACTGTCAGTCGCGGCGGGCATGCCCATAGCGTACGCTCGGCGGATGCGGGAATGCAAGAGGAACCCATGCAGGCAGCATCACGCGGCCCGCCGTGCATTGCGTCATCCAATTCCCGCTCACCTTGTCCATCGAACGCGTCCCCGAACGACGACCCCCGCCCGACTTCGCTATCTTTCCCCCATGCCCCTCCTCACCGTCACCCGCCGCCTCACCTTCAACGCCGCCCACCGGGTCCATAACCCGGCCCTCAGCGACGAAGACAACGCGCGCCTCTTCGGCAAGTGCAACAACCCGAACTGGCACGGGCACAACTACACGCTCGAGGTCTCCGTCACCGGCGAACCCGACCCGGTCACCGGCTACGTCATCGACCTCGGCAAGCTCAAGCAGCTGGTCGAGCGCGAACTCATCGACCACGTGGACCATAGGAACTTCAACGTCGACATCCCGGAGATGGCGGGAACTAATCCGACCTCCGAGAACATTATCCTCATGTTCTGGCGCGTCCTCGAGCCGGCCCTCCGGCCCCACACGCTGACGCGCCTCCGCTTGATGGAGACGGAGAACAACTATGTCGAATACGATGGGCGCTGACTCCCCTCGCGGAGCGCGCCCGCTGCGCAGTGCCCGGCTCGACGCCGCCGACGATCCGTTCGACGATGCCAGCTTCGCTGGCGACATCGGCGGCGACCGCTCGCTGGAGTTCGAGAACATCATCCGCCGCCAGATCGAGCTGCTCGGCGAGGACCCCGCGCGCGACGGCCTGGCGAAGACACCGAGCCGCGTGGCCAAGTCGCTCACCTGGCTAACCCGAGGTTACCAGATGGATGTGCAGGACGTCGTCGGCGACGCGGTGTTCGACGAAGAGCACGCCTCCATGGTGATGGTGCGCGACATCGAGCTCTACTCGATGTGCGAGCACCACATGCTCCCGTTCTTCGGCAAGGCGCACATCGCCTACATTCCCAACGGCAAGATCGTCGGCCTCTCCAAGCTGCCGCGCATCGTCGAGATCTTCGCGCGCCGCCTGCAGGTGCAGGAGCGCCTCACCGAGCAGGTGGCCACGGCCATCGAGGACGTGCTCAAGCCGGCCGGCGTGGGCGTCGTCATCGAGGCGTACCACCTGTGCATGATGATGCGCGGCGTGGAGAAGCAGAACTCCAAGACGATCACGTCGGCCCTGCGCGGCGCCTTCCGCGATGACGCCAAAACGCGCGACGAGTTCCTGCGCCTCGCCCACAGTCCGTCGTCGCCGCTGCGCTGATGCTCACCGGGCGAACGGCCATCGTCACGGGCGCCTCGCGCGGCATCGGCGCCGCCACCGCGCGCGCCCTGGCCGCTGCGGGCGCTCGAGTGGCCCTCGTCGCCCGCGGAGCGGACGCGCTGCACGCACTGGCGGCCGAACTCGGCGCCGGGTTCGGCGATGGGCACCTGGTGGCCCCGGCCGACTGCACCGACGCCATCGACATCGCCGCCCTCTCGGCGGCGGTCACGCAGTGGGCGCACGGCGCTCCCGACATCCTGGTGAACAACGCGGGTATCTACCCGCGCGCGCCGCTGCACGAGCAGGATGCCGAGCAGTTCGCGGCCACGCTCGACGCAAACCTCACCGCGCCGTTCCGGGTGCTGCGGGCGTTCCTCCCCGCCATGCGCACGCGCGGCAGCGGACATGTGGTCACCATCGGCAGTGTGGCCGACCGGTCGATCTTCGACGCGAATGGCGCGTACAGCGCCTCCAAGTTCGGCTTGCGCGCCCTGCACGAGGTGCTCTACGCCGAGTCGCGCGGCACGGGCGTGCGTGCCACGCTCATCGCGCCGGGACCCGTGGACACCGATATCTGGGAGCCGCATGCGACCTTCCTGGGCAAGACGCTCCCGGCGCGCGAGGCGATGCTGCGCCCCGACGACGTGGCCCGCGCGGTGCTCTACGCCGTCAGCCAGCCGGCGCACGTCACGGTCTACGAGTTGCGCCTCTCTTCCACCTGAGCCGGCTGCATGTTCGTTGAACTGATCGACCGTCTGCGCTGCCCGCACGACCACGAGGACACGTGGCTCGTGGCAGCGGCGTCGCGCACCGAAGCCCGCCGCCTCGTCGACGCCACGCTTGGCTGTCCCGTGTGCGAAGCGGAGTTCGCGGTGCGCGATGGCATTGTGGTGTTCGGCGAGTCGGCGCCGAGCGCGCCGATGTCAGCCGCCGAGGACGAGGTGATGCGCGCCGCTGCGCTGCTGCACGTGCAGGAGCGAGGGTTGTACGCCCTCGATGCGGGGTGGGGGAGTCTTGCCTCCGCGCTGCTGCCGCTCGTGTCGGCAGAGTACCTGCTCGTCGACCCTCCAGCGGGTATCGTCGCCGAGGAGGGTGTCGGCATCCTGGTCGGGATCGGCGACCGCTGGCCGCTGGCCGCCGCATCGCTTCAGGGAATGGCACTCGAGCGTGCGTCGGCGGCGCGCGTGGCCGATGCCGTGCGGGTACTCAAGCTGCGCGGACGCCTCGTGGCGCCGTCGGCAGTGCCGGTGCCCGTGGGCGTGAGTGAACTCGCTCGCGATGCCCGTCACTGGGTGGGTGAGAAGATCTCCGACGTCGTGACGCTCGGGCGGGCGCCGAGATAGCGCCGAATTCTCTCACGGAGACCACTCGAGCCCAGCGGTTTTCGTGAAGGACCCTTCGAAGCCGGCGCGCCTACTCCGGACCCGTCGCCTCGTAGAGCTTGTCGATCACCGCCGCGTAATCCTTGTCGATCACCCGCCGCTTCACCTTGAGCGTCGGCGTCAACTCGCCGCGGTCCACCGTGAAATCGTGCTCCAGCAGCCCGACCTTCTTGGGCGTCTCGAAGCTGGCGAGCTTCATCTTCTCGCACTCCTCGGTGATCTCCTTCTCCATCTTCTGCTGGATCGTCGGCATCTGCAGCAGTTGCGCTCGCTCGGACCAGAAGATGTTGTGCAGGGCCGCCCACCGCTCGAGCGTCGCAAAGTCCGGAACGACCAGCACCACCGGGAACCTGCGCTTGTCGCCGATCATCACGGCCTGCGACACGTACTTGTTGAGCTTGAACCCGTTCTCGATGGGCTGCGGCGCGATGTTCTTGCCGCCGGCCGTGACGATGATGTCCTTCTTGCGGTCGGTGATGCGCAGGTAGTCGTCTTCCAGCACGCCGATGTCGCCGGTGTGGAACCACCCGTCGGCGTCGATGGCCTCGGCGGTGGCGGCGGGATGGTTCCAGTACCCCTTCATCACGTGCGGGCCGCGCGTCAGCACCTCGCCGTCGCCGGCAATCTGCACCTCGACGCCGGCGATCGGCCGGCCGATGGTGCCGATGCGAAACGCCGCCGGCGTGTTCACGCCGATGACCGGCGAGGTCTCCGTCAGGCCGTATCCCTCGAGGATCGTCAGGCCGGCGGCGTAGAAGAACTTGTTGATCTCGGCGGCCAGCGGCGCGCCGCCCGACACGAAGTAGCGCATGCGCCCGCCGGTGCGCGCGCTGATCTTGCTGAACACGAGCTTCTGCGCCAGCGCGTACTGCCACGCCACCGGACCCGATGGCTCGCGCCCGGACAGCTTCACGTCGGCCCACCGGTCGGCCACGGCGCGCGCCCAGAAGAAGATGCGCTTCTTTATCGCCCCGCTGGCCAGCGCGTTCTCGAACGCCCGGGCATACATCTTCTCGTACAGCCGCGGTACCGACATGGCGAACGTCGGGCGCGCCTCCTGCAGGCAGATGGGGACGAGGTCGAAGCCCTCCACGTAGTGGATGGCCGCCCCCACGGCCCAGTAGCAGTAGTCGCCCATGCGCTCGAAGCTGTGGCAGAGCGGCAGGAAGCTGAGCGCCACCTCATGGCCGAGGTTGAACGGCAGCACCTGCAGCGACGCCTGCACGTTGGAGTAGATGTTGTCGTGCGTCAGCATCACGCCCTTGGGGAGCCCGGTCGTCCCCGACGTGTAGATGAGCGTGGCCAGGTCGCCGGGCTGCAGGCTCAGCGCATCGGCCTTCCACTGTGCCGCGCGTTCCGGGGAATCGAGCGCCGCGCCGCGCGCCGTCAGCTCGGCGAGCGTCAGGTCGGAGCCGGCAATGCGCTCGCTGGTGAACGTGATGACGTGCTTCAGCGCCGGACACTGCGCGCGAACCGAGGCCACCTTCGCGGCGTGCACCTCGCTGGAGACGAAGATCACCGTCGCCCCCGAGTCGTTGATCGGGTGCACCACCTGCTCGGCGGGAAGCGACGGATAGATGGGCACATCGGCGAGCCGCGCGGTGAGGCAGGCCCAGTCGACGATGGCCCATTCCGGCCGGTTCTCGGAGATGAGGGCCACTCGGTCACCCGGCTGCAGGCCGAGGTCGCGCAGTCCGAGCGAGAGCTGCCGCACGCGGCGCTCCGTCTCGCGATGCGAGATCGACTGCCACTGTCCCGGGCCGGTGCGGACGTTCATCGCGTCGGGGCGGTCGTACGTCGCCATGGCATCGAAGTACAGGCGCGTCAGCGTGCCCGGCGCGGGGCGCGGGCCTCCACGTGCGATCATCGGGGTCTCCACACGGCGAATGTGCTGGCGTGCCGCGCGGTTGGAGCCGCGGTCAGCGCGCCGACTTGGGACGGAAGTGAATTACGAACCTGGCGGGGCTTCCCGCTACCACCGCCCCCCGGTGGCGTGCCGTGGCGAAGACGACGAACGAGTCGGCCGAGGACGGGAGCGTGTTCGAGCGGATGCGCAACATCCGGGCGGCCGTGCCGTCGGTGAACGTCGTGTCGAGCAGGCTGGTGTGCCTGGCGTCGTCCCAGAGCGAGGCGAGTGTCGTGTCGCTCCGTTCGACGGTCACCCCGTGAAACGTCACCTGCCAGCTCACCAGGAAGCCGGGGACACCCAGCGTGGTGCCGGCACTGTCGCGCGTCAGCTTGACGGTCATCGCCTTGCTGACATTGGTGGGGAGGTCCGGGAGCGCGTACTTCACGGTGTCCGTGGCACTGCCCGAGACGGCGAACAGGGACGGCGCACGCGTGACGATCACCGTCCTGGTCAGCGACTGCAGCGCGCTGGCGGCGGCCACCACGCGCACGCTGCCGCTCGTGCGGGTCGTCGCCACCAGGTACCCCGCGGCGTCGATGAGCACGCCGGTGTCGAGCGCGAGGTAGCGCAGCGCGGGGTTGGCAATGACGTCGCCATCGGCGTTGTAGGCCACGGCGCGCAGCGGCGCGGCGCGCCCCATCGAATCGCGCATCGTGTCGCCGGCCACGACCGCCGGGTAGGGCAGCGTATCGAAGGCGAGGGCCACGATGGCGTCGGGCGACGTGCCGACGTCGGAGCAGGCGCCTGCCGCCGCCGCGGCGGCGACGGCCGCCGCCACCCAGCACGGCACGCGTCTCATGCCGAGGGCCTGGTGAGCCGGTCGGCCAGCAGGGTGGCGAGGTTCACGTACGCCTGGCTGGCCGGATCCGCGGCGTCACGCACCACGGCGGGCTGTCCGGCGGCGAAGGCTTCGACGAGGGCGGTGGAGCGGGGAATCACGATGTCGAATACCATGCCGGCCGGCAGGTGTTCCCGGACGTAGGCCACCGTGCGGTCGCACGATGCGTTCCCGGCCTCGACCATCGTCAGCAGGATGCCGTCGAGCGTGAGCCCCGGGTTGGATTTCACCACATCCTGGATGCTGCGGAGAATCTGCGGCGTCGTTTGCAGGGCCAGCGGTTCGGCCTGCAGTGGCACGATCACGCGGTCACTGCTCAGCAGCACACGACGGGCGATCGGCCCCAGCCCGGGCGGCGTGTCCACGACGACGATGTCGCAGCGCTCGCTCGCCGCCTGCAGCATGCGTGGCAGGAGGTCGCTGGCGGCGACGTGCGACTGATAGTCGGTGTGGTCCGCCCCGTCGGTCACGGTGCCCACGAGCATCACGCGGAGCCACGGCATGGCGGTGGGGATGATGACCTCGCGCAGCGTGCGCGCGCCGCGCAGGTAGTCGGCAAAGCCGCGGGTGTCGGCTCCCTTGCGCAGGCCGATGCCGTAACGCACCGAGCCCTGTGGGTCGACATCCACCAGGAGCGTCTTCAGGCCCCGCCGCGCGAAAGCCGCCGCGAGGTTCACCGCCGTCGTCGTCTTGCCAACGCCGCCCTTCTGACTCACGATCGATAGAACCTTGCCCACCTAGGCCTCGCTCGAACCAGCCGGCGCCTCGCCGGTGGTCGGGTTCCGCAATTGTTCGAGTGTCGATTCGGCGTGCCGTACCCAGCGTTCGGACTCGGCGCCATCGGGCGGAGCGGCGAGGAAGGCCTCGAGGTGCCGGGCCGCCTCGCCCGCATCGCCCCGCTTGAGCAGCAGGAACGCGAGGCCATAGTGCGCTCCCGACTGCGACGGATCGATCTCGAGTGCTCGCCGGTAGGCGCGGATCGCCTCTTCCAGCCTTCCGGTGCGCGAATACGCGATGGCCATGTTCTGCAGCACGCGCAGGTCATCCGGATGGTCGCGCAGCGCGAGCCGGTATGACGTGATCGCCGCGTCGTAATCACCCTGACGCTCAAGCAGCAGCGCCTCGTTCAGGTAATCGAGGCGCTGCGGTCTGGCATCGCGTTCGGACCTGCCGCCCAAGAGGCGGCTCCACCAGGACATAGGGCGCGGCGGGTTCGCTGGATGAGAAAACGGCCAGCCAGCGCGGCGTTCGCTGGCGGAGCCAACTATAGACGCGCGGGAGGTGTCCAACGGCACAACCTATGCGACGCCCTCAGGGGGAGCAACCGCGCTTCCGCTCCGGTAGGGGTGGGGGTACCTTCTCGACGGATGCTCTGCGCGCTCACCTTTCGGAGAAGCCATGTCACCCCGCAAGACCGCCGTGGACCCCGTCAAGGGTGTCCTGCACGTCGAGTGGCCGCTGTTCGGTGAGCTCTCCCGCGCCCTCGCCCTCAAAGTTGCCCGCGACTTCATCCCCGAGGTCGTCGTCGGAGTGGCCACAGCCGGAGTCGTCCCGGGTTGCGTCGTGGCCGCAATCCTCGACTGTGAGTTCCATTCGATCCTGGTGAGCCGCCGCTTCGGCACGGACCATGTACGCGAGACCCCCGCGGTGCTCGGCGGCGCTCCCGGGCAGGTGCGCGGCAGGCGCGTCCTGCTGGTCGACGAAACCTGCGACAGCGGCGAGACCATGCGCCTGGCCAAGGCCGCGCTGATTCACGCCGGCGCGAGCGACGTGCGCACCGCCGTGAGCTTCCGCTGCGGCCCGTACGAACCCGATTTCTACGCCTTGGCGACCGACAGCACCATCGTGCTGCCGTGGGATCGCGAAATCCTGATCAACGGCGAGCTGGGACCGAATCCGAAGTACGAAGCCGTGTACCTGGATGATCCGGGCGGATACTAGCAGACGACAGATGACGGATAACGGATGACGGATGACGGATAACGGATAACGGAGAAGCGCCCGAAGGACTGAGATCCCGTCGGGCGCTTTCTGTCATCCGTCATCTGTCATCTGTCATCTGTCATCCCGCGAGCTCTTCCACCGCGCTCAGGTAGTCGACGCCCTCGGTCATTCTCTGGTAGACCCGTCCAATCACCTCGGCTGAGCCCAGCAGGAACCGGCAGCGTGACGCGCCGTTCGACCGGCATTCCACTTCATAGCAGGCCAGCGACGCCTCGGCCACGCGCCCAAAAAAGTCGGCCAGCAGTCCCATCGAGTAGTAGCACGCGGGGAAGCCGATGTGCAGCGAGGGATCAGCTTCTGCCCAGTCGGTGCTGTCGAGCGTGATCACGACGTCGTTCAGGGTGCCGACCTCCAGCGTTCCCCAGCCGGCGTCGCGAAAGAACTCGGCCGCCAGGCCCTGGAACTCGGCGAAGCCTATGGAGTCGGCGTCTCCGCCCCGCGAGGCGAGCCACGCGCGGAACGACGAGAACACCGGGTCGCCGCCGGCATAGCCGGCTTCCTGCAGATAAGTGGCAAAGCCGCCGCCGAGGTCGCGTATGAGCGCGCCGCGCAGGGCTGCCAGAGACTGGCGTGGGAGCGCCACGAGTGGCGTGGAGGCGAGCGCATATGTGGTGGCCATATTCATCAAAGAAGGGGTCAGCGGCCGATACGGCGCAAGAGCTCGGCCTCGTCGATCACCTCGATTCCCAGCGCCTGCGCCTTGTCCAGCTTGCTCCCCGCCTCCGTGCCGGCCACCACGAAGTCGGTGTTCTTCGAGACCGAGTCGGTGGCCTTGCCACCGGCGCGCTCCACCAGCTCCCGGGCTTCATTGCGGGCCAGCGTCGGCAGCGTCCCGGTGATGACGATCTTCTTTCCCAGCAGGGCACCTTCGGTCTCGGCGCGCCTGGGCTCGGTCGTGTTCACGCCGTACGTCGCCAGCGCTCCCACGAGCGTGCGGTTCTCTTCCACCCCGAACCACCTCGTCACCGATGCCGCAATCGAGGGGCCGACGCCGTGGATGCTCTCGATCTCCTCGAGCGAGGTCTCCCGCAACGCTTCCATCGTGCCGAACCGGCGCGCCAGCAGCTTGGCCGTCTCTTCGCCGACATCGGGAATGCCGAGGCCGAACAGCAGTCGCGAGAGCGGCTGGGCCCTGGAGGCGGCGATGGCACTCACCAGCTGCCCGGCGCTCTTGTCTCCCATGCGCGGCAGTTCGGCAACCACTTCCGCCGTCAGCTCGTACAGCGACGCCGGGTCGGTGACGAGCCCCGCCTCGAGCAGCTGGCGCACGCGCTGCTCGGAGAGGCCGCGAATGTCCATCGCGTTGCGCGCGGTGAAGTGGATCAGTTCCTCGAGATGCCTGGCGGGGCAGGCGTCGTTGGGGCAGCGCACGGCCACCTCGCCCGCGACGCTGACCACCGGGGTGTGACATTCCGGGCACACCGTGGGCCGCCTGAATGGCTTCGGGGGATCCGTGGTGTCGCGCTCGTCGGGCACCGGGCCGAGCACCTGCGGAATGACCTCGCCCGCGCGCTTCACCTGCACGATGTCACCGATCCGCAGGTCCTTTTCGGCGATGAGGTCGAAGTTGTGCAGCGTGGCGTAGGTGATCGTGGTTCCGCCAATCTCCACCGGCTCGAGCACGGCGCGCGGGGTCAGGACGCCGGTGCGACCGACCTGGATCTCGATGGCGAGGAGTCGCGTCTCGGCGATGTCGGGGGCGAACTTGCGCGCGATCGCCCAGCGCGGTTCGCGCCCACCGGCGGTCGAGCCCAGGTCGGCCTGCGTGGCCAGCGAGTTCACCTTCACCACGCCGCCGTCGATGGCGAAGGCCAGCGTGGCGCGGTGCGTCGTCTCGAGCGCGTGCGCCCAGGCATGCACCTCGGCCAGCGTCCTGCACCGCTGCCGGCGGGGCGCCACGGGAATGCCCCAGCTCACCAGCGTCTCGAGCAGTTCCCACTGCGTGGCGAAGGGAAGCGTCGTCGTTCCCGGAACGGCGAAGGCATAGCCGAAGAACCGCAGCGGGCGCCTGGCGGTGACCGCCGGGTCCTTCTGTCGCAGCGCGCCGGCCGCCGAGTTTCGCGGGTTGGCAAAGACCGGCTCGAGCGCGGCCACGCGTTCGGCGTTCATCTTCTCGAACCCGTCGAAGGTCATGTAGACCTCGCCGCGGATCTCGATGAGCGCGGGCCATCCCGCGCCGTTCAGCCGCAGCGGAATGTCGCGGATGGTGCGCACGTTGGCAGTGACGTCCTCTCCCACGCTACCGTTGCCGCGCGTGGCGCCGGTGACGAGCAGGCCATCGCGGTAGGTGAGGCTGATAGCCGCGCCGTCGATCTTCAGCTCGCAGCAGAGGTCGGAGCGGTCGAAGTCATCGCCGGCGACGTCACGGGCGCTGGTGGCCCAGTCTTCCAGTTCCTCGTCGCTGAACGCGTTGTTCAGCGAGCCCATGGGGACGAGGTGCGCGTACTTGGCCAGGTGCGTGGGGCCGACGTCGGCGCCCACGCGCTGCGTGAGCGAGTCGGCGGTGCGCAGGGCCGGGTGATCGCGCTCGATCGCGCGCAACTCGCGGAAGAGCGCGTCGTACTCGGCGTCGCTCATCGACGGCCGGTCGAGTGCGTAATACTCGTATGACGCCCGGTCGAGCGCCTCGCGCAGCGCCGCCGCGCGCGCGGCCGCCGCCGGCGAAGCCGGCGTGCTCACGCGTGCGGCGCCTCGGAACGGCGTGCCGTCACCCGGCTACTCCGCGGCGTCCTTGCCGGCGGGGGCTTCGGAGAGCCCGCCCTGCAACAGGAAGTTCTCGACGAAGAACAGGCCGTGCTCGCCGGCGCGCTTCACCATGCGTAGCAGCGTGTCCATCGACGCCATCTCCTCGCGCTGCTCGTTCACGAACCACTCGAGCGCGTTCTTGCTCCCGTGGTCCTTGTCGGCAATCGCCTGGTCCATCAGCGCGTTGATCTGCCCGGTGACGCGAATTTCCGAGTCGAGCGCCAGCTTCACCGCCTCGGCGGCGTTCTTGAACCCGGTCTTGGGCGCCGGGATGGCCGGGACCTTCACGTCGTCGCCGGCGTCGAGCAGCAATCGGACGAAGCGCATCGCGTGGTCGCGCTCCTCGAGCGACTGCTTGTAGAAATGCTGGGCGAGCGCCGGCAACCCTTCCTGGTCGAAGAACGTCGCGACGGCGATGTACTGGTGCGAGGCGCCCAGCTCGTTGCCGACCTGCGCGTTGATGGCCGCGCTCAGTTTCTTGCTGATCATGGTGCGTTTGCCCGGTGGAGGGTCAGCCCTTGGCTTCTTCGGCGACGACATTCAGTGCGACTTCGACGAGGCGCTCGAGTTCCTCATCCGACGCCTTCGGCAGCAGCGTCTCGGCCCACATATGGTCCTGCGAGCCGGCGTAGCGATCGAGCAGGCGGCGCAGGAAGGCGACCAGTCCAATCCGCTCGAGGTCGGCCCGGCGCGAGGCGTTCTGCTGCTGTGACTCCGACGACCGCAGGAGCGCCTCGAACCGGTGCGCGTTGCGCAGCGCCTTGGCCGTGAGTTCGGCGACGACCTGCGTGAACCGCACGTCGGCGTCGGAGAACGGCAGGGCGTCGCGTTCCGTGCGCAGAAAAATCGCCCCGATCACGTCCTTGCGCCACTGGATGGGCACGACGATGATCGACCGCACATTGCGGGCGTCGAGCGCGGTGCGGACGCTGCGGTACGCCGGGTCGTTCACCGCATCGGGAATGAACACCGTCTCACCGCTGGCGAAGGCCCGCTTGAGCTCGGGGTAGCGATCGAGGTCGACGACGAGGTTCCGGATCGACGGATCCTCGTAGCTGGCGACCAGCCGCACCCCCTCGTCGCGTTCGCCGGCGAGGAAGATCGAACAGCGGTCGAGGCCGAACATCTGCCCCAGCTTGCCGGCGATCGCCTGCAGGATGTCCACGAAGTGCAGGGAACTCGAGATCTCCTGCAGGATGTCGACGACGGCGACGAGGTGCTCCTTCTCGCGTGTCAGCTCGCGCACGCGGGCCTGGAGCCGGGTAATCTCTTCGCCGGCGTCGACCGGGTTGGCGTTCGGGGTGGTCACAGCTTCCTCCGCTCGGTGGCTGCCTGCTGCTTGTAGTGCGAGTCGTTGAAATCGGTGATGGCGGCGCGGGCAATCCAGTCGAACTGCGCGCGCGCACCGTCGAGGTTGCCACGGTCCCTGAGGACGAGCCCCAGGTCGAGGTGGTGCACGATCCGGTTGGGCTCGGCGGCCACCGCCTGATCAAGATACCGCTGTGCGAGGTTCCAGTTAGCCTCGGAAAGTACCTCGCCGCCCAGGAACGTCCGCGCGATGAACCGCAGTACGCCGGGAAGCCGCATGACCTCGGCATTCCACAGGCCCATCACGTGCAATGCGCCGGCGTGATTGGGGGCGAGGGTCAGTGCGGCCAAGGCCTCGTTGCGCACGACCTTGCCGTAGTCGATGCGTCGGCGCGCGCCAACGGAGAGTGCGGCCCGTCCGGTGGCCCGGGCCAGGGCAAAATGCCCCTCGGCGTCGCCGGGGACTGTCGTTGCTGCGGTCTGACCGTAGGAGCGCCCCTTGGCGAAGAACGCCGTCCGTTCGGCTGCGTCGGGTTCGAACTCCCCCAGATCCACGGCGCTGCGTGACGCTTTGCACAGTGCGTCGTAGTTCAGAGGGTTGGCGGCGATGGCCAGTTCGTATTCCCTCAGCGCCCCCCGGGTGTCGCGGGCGGAGTACAGCCGGTCGCCGGCAGCCACGTGGTCAACCGCGCCCTGCGCCCCCGCGGCGGTCGTGACCGAGAGCGCCACCAGGATCACCCGACTCACCCTACACATCCACTTAACCAAGGCTGACCGCCTCCCAATGGACTCCTCTGCCTCTGCCCTTGTTCCAGGGAAGAGGAGGGAACGTAAGGAAGGCGTCGCCGCACGGTCAATGCACCTCATCGATCTGATCACACGCAAGCGCGACGGCGGCCGCATCAGCCCCGACGAGTGGCGCACCTTCGCCGTGGACTATGCCGCCGGCAAGTTCCGCGACTATCAGGTGGCCGCGCTCTTGATGGCCGTCTTCTTCCGCGGCCTCGACGACGAGGAGACCTACGCGCTGATGGAGGGAATGCTGGACAGCGGCGCCCGCCTGGACTTCTCGCATCTCGGCAGCGCGGCCATCGACAAGCACTCCACCGGCGGCGTGGGCGACAAGGTCTCCATCATCCTCGCGCCGCTGGTGGCGGCCTGTGGCGTGGTCGTGCCGATGATCAGCGGGCGCGCGCTCGGGCACACGGGGGGGACCCTCGACAAGCTCGAATCGATTCCCGGGTTCAACACCCGCCTGTCAATGGCTGCGGCGCGCGCCCAGGTGGAGCGGCTCGGCTGCATGCTCATTGGCCAGACCGACGAGATCGCCCCCGCCGACAGGAAGCTCTATGCCCTGCGCGACGCCACCGCGACCGTGGAAGCCATTCCGCTGATTGCCGCCTCGATCATGAGCAAGAAGCTGGCGGAGGGGCTGGGCGGACTCGTGCTCGACGTGAAGACGGGGGCCGGCGCGTTCCTGCCCGAGACCGAGCGCGCCCTCGAGCTCGCGCAGACGATGATCGCCATCGGCGAGCGCCGTGGTTGCCCGGTGGTGGTACTGCTGACGTCGATGGACCATCCGCTCGGGGTGGCGTGCGGCAATGCGCTCGAAGTCGAGGAGAGTCTGGACGTGCTGCGCGGCGGCGGCCCGGCCGATACCCGCGAGCTGACCCTGGCGCTCGGCGCCGAAATGCTGGTGCTCGGCGGCGCGGCCACCGACGCCGGTGAAGCGCGTTCGCGGCTGGAACACGCGCTCAACACAGGCGCGGCGCTGCAGAAGTTCCGCCAGGTCATTGAGGCACAGGGAGGCGACCCGCGGGTCGTAGACACGCCCGGCGAGGTGCTGCCGCAGGCCGCCGAGCAACTGATGTTCTTCTCGCACCGCTCCGGGTTCATCCAGCGGGTCGAGCCGCGCGTCATCGGGCGGGGCATCATTGCGCTGGGCGGCGGGCGCACCACGATGGAAGACACCATCGATGCGTCGGTGGGCTTTCGCATCCTGGTGAAGCCCGGCGACCACATCATGCGCGGCCAGCCGCTGGCCGCGATCCTTGCCCGCGACGCCGCCGGCGCCGAGCTCGGATCGGCATGCGTGAAGGAGGCGATCATCATCGGCGACGAGGAGCCTGCGCGGGTGCCGCTCATTTCGCACCGGGTGACTGGGCGCGGGGTGGAGACGCTGACGAAATAGCGAATCGGAATTCGGATTCCGGAATTGGCAACCCGAATTCGGAATTCGAAGCGGATGACGGAACTGGAAACGGAAGGGCCCGTGGAATCCAACTCCCGGGCCCTTCCGCATTCCGCTTCGAATTCCGAAGTCGAATTCCAATTCCGTCATCCGAATTCCGATTCGCACCCGCGCGCTATCCCTTCACGGCCGTCCACACGAGGATCCAGACCGACGGGAGCGCCCCGAACATCCACATCACGACGCCCGCCAGGATCGCCTTTTCCCTCGGGAGCTTGCCGACCACGGCAATGCCGATCGCCAGCAGCGCCGTCACCCAGAGCGTGAAGATGTCCACGCGGCCGACCAGCCCCAGCAGCCCCGGAGACATCTCGGGATTGAGGAACCGGCCGACGCCAAGCGAGAGCTGGAACCGTCCGGTCAGCGCATTCGTGTCGAGCAGAAAGCCCTGCGCGGTGACGCCGAACGCCTCGATGATGCGTGGCATGAAGGAGTAGGTCGCGATCATCGTCGCCGCGGTGTATCCGAGTCGTGCCTCGAGCAGCTTCCCGGTCAGCCATGCGCCCAGTCCGGTGAGCAGGATTGCCAGCGGAACGCCGATAAATCCCCCGAAGCTGGTCGCATAGCCCGCGACCTTCTTTCCCATTGCGAGCTGCTCCTCCGTCATCGCCGGGTTCTGTTTCGCGGTTTCAACCATCTGCCGCGCGAACTCGGCGTCCATGATGCCCTCCATCACGCCGCGATTGGCCAGGAAGAGCCCGCCCAGCAGGAGCGTCAGGATGCACAGTACAAGGAAGAATCCCGAGTTCGCGCGCCGCGCGAACACGGCACTCGGGGAAAAGAAGATGTCGACGAAGTCTTCGGCGAGGGACGCCTTCTCGGGCGTCGGGAGTGCGGGCGCGCTATCGGTCATGACGGGCTCCGGCGGGAGGGGATTGAATCCCGAGGCATCCAAGTTGAGGCGCCAGGGCGATGCGTCGCAAGACGGTGAAGTGCCGTCGGCACGAGCCGGGCGCGTGAGGGACGCTGCCGAGGTGACGAACGGCCCCGGCGAATGCCGGGGCCGTTCGTCTTCCAGTTCAACTATCCGCTTCGAATTCAGAACTCGAATTCCAATTCCGGAATCCGCGTTCCGATTCGCGTAAACACCTTCCCGCGCTGTAGAGTCTCTGGGACAATGCATCGAACGATCGAGGAGTCAGGTGAGGAAGATCGGCTCGCCGAGCTCGCCTTGGGCGCAGCCCGGGGTGACGGCGTCGCCTTCGCCAAGCTCGCTGCTCGCGTGCGTGGACGGGTACTTCGTTGGGCGGGACGCCTGGTGCGTGACGACGACGCGGCTGAGGACGTCGCGCAACTCGTGTTGCTCCGGCTGCGCGAGCATGTGCATCGCTACGAAGGGCGGAGCCGCTTCACGAGCTGGCTGTACCAGATCACGCGAAACGTTGCTCTGTCAGCGGCAAATCGTGAGCGCCGCCGGCGGGCATTGCTGGCCATCCACGATCCCGAGGCACGTGCGCTGCTCGGCGGTCAGGACTCACAGTTGGAGACAACCGACCCTGCCGGTCTGGAGGCCCTCGTCCGGGCCTGTTTCGTGGAACTCACCGACCGCCAGCGTGAAGTCTTCGAGTTGGTCGACCTGCGCGGCCTGCCGTCGCCCGACGTTGCGCGGCGCCTCGGCATCGCGCCGGCCACCGTTCGTGTGCTGCTCATGAAGGCCCGTCGCACCATCCGCTTGCGGCTGCTCGAGCAGCATGCGGAGCTGCTGGAGGAGTACGAACGATGAATTGCACTGACGCGCTTCAGGCGATGCTCGACGCCGAGTTTGCTGAACTCTCCGCGCATGGAGACGCACCACTGGCCGCGCACCTGCGAGGTTGTGTCCGCTGTCGGCGAGTGGCGGCGACCATTCACGCCGGTTCGCACATGCTCGCGGCGGCCATGGCGGCCGCTCCGGCCGTTGCGCCGCGTCGCGCAATCCCGTGGCCCGGATGGGTTGTCGCTGCGGCGGCAGCGACCGCACTTCTTGTGAGCATTCGACACTGGCCGGCGCCAGCGTCTCCTGCCGCTCCGCTGGCAGCCGTGGCTCCCGCCGTCTCGCCTGCCGTCTCGCCGCCGAGGTCAGGGGACCCGCGCCCCACTCACTCGGCTCCTGTCATGACGGCGCGCAGCGCCGCCGATGGTGGGCAGCACTTCGCTGCCATCCCTTACGCCGTCCCTTACGCCGTCCCCTACGCTGTCCCCTACGCCGCGACGACCGAGGCGATCTTCGCCGCCGCGGAGCCCCCCCTCGCGCGCGCAGTAGAACCAGGTCGCGAGCCCTTTGCCAGCGACGCCGTAAACGTCGAGTCTGATCGCAGAGTCACTGTGCTGAAGACGTCGAACCCGAACATCACGGTGGTTTGGTTCAACTGAGTTTCATCCGAGGTCAACCCATGCGTCGCCTTCTTTCTGTGATTGGATCCCTGCTCGTTATTGCTCCCCTGTTGGGGGGGGCGCAAGTCGCACCCGCAAAGTCCACCCAGCCTGCCAGGACGGCGGCGTCGGTCAGCGCCCGCGCGCCGGGAATGGAGGCGCACACATACTCGCTGCAGTTGCTCTCCGGCGACGATGCTGCGCGCCTGCTGATGCCGTACGTGCCCTTCGACGGTGGTGGCGGGTTGTTCGCAGCGTCGAGCGCCGGCGGGGTTCGCGCGATCACGGTGGTGGGAAACACGCGCACGCACGCCGTCGTGGACAGCGTGCTGAAGGAGATGGACCATTCCCCGGCTACCATTGTCTTCCACTTCATGCTCATCGCGGCGACGGATTCGGCGGTGAACGACGCCAGCATTGGTGAGGTGGACGGAGAACTCCGGCGGTTGCTGCGCTTCAACGGCTACCGGCGCGTGTCGGAGGCCACCGCGATGGTGGCTGAGGCCAACCAGTTCAGGTCAACGATGAGCTCTCCCGAACTCGGTGACTTCACGGTTAAGGGATCGACACGGTACGTGCGCGGCGGCCGGGTGAGCCTCGAAATCTCTTTGGAGAGTGGGACCGGCACGCCGACGATGGTGGGGGGAGGAATCGTGCAAATGCCAAAGCCGCTCCTTTCCACGTCGCTCTCCATCCCGCTCGGTCAAACCGTCGTCCTCGGCACCGCCGCCGGCGACAAGGGCGTGGCAGCATTGATCTTGACGCTCAGGTTGGAGTTGGCGAAGTAACAACGAACCGGAGTTCGGATGACGGAACTGGATCCAGAAGGGCCCGGAGAATCCATCCCCCGGGCCCTTCCGCATTCCGCTTCGAATTCAGAACTCGAACTCCCATTCCCGAATTCGCGTTCCGATTCGCCTAGATATCCAGATTCGAGGCAAACTTCGCGTTTGCCTCGATGAACGCCCGTCGCGGCTCCACCTCGTCCCCCATCAACGTCTCGAACAGGCGGTGCGTCTGCCCTTCGTCCTCGACGCTCACCTTCAGGATCGTGCGCGTCGCCGGGTCCATCGTCGTCTTCCAGAGCTGGTCGGGATTCATCTCGCCCAGGCCCTTGTAGCGCTGGATGTTCACGTTGCTCTTTCCGTCGGGGCCGCCCCCCAGCCGGGTGGCGATCTCCTCGCGCTGCGGCTCGTCGAACGCGTAGTACTCTTCCTTCCCCTTGGCCACCCGGTACAGCGGCGGCTGGGCGATGTAGATGAAGCCGCTCTCGATCAGCTGGCGCATCTGCCTGAAGAAGAACGTCAGCAGCAGCGTGCGAATGTGCGCGCCGTCGACGTCCGCGTCGGTCATGATGATGATCTTGTGGTAGCGGGCCTGCTCGATGGAGAAGTCCTCCTCGCCGATCCCCGACCCGATGGCCGTGATGATCGTGCGGATCTCCTCGTTGCTCAGGATCTTGTCGATGCGCGCCCGCTCGACGTTCAGGATCTTGCCGCGCAGCGGCAGGATGGCCTGGAACATCCGGTCACGCCCCTGCTTGGCCGAGCCGCCGGCCGAGTCGCCCTCGACCAGGTAGAGCTCGCACATCGCCGGATCGCTGAGCGAGCAGTCGGCGAGCTTGCCCGGCAGGTTGCCGACGTCCAGCGCCGACTTCTTGCGTGTGAGGTCGCGCGCCTTGCGCGCCGCCTCGCGGGCCCGCGCCGCCGCCAGCGCCTTGTCGATGACGATGTTGCCGACCCGCGGGTGCTCCTCGAGGTACTCGGCCAGCCACTCATTGACGAAGGTCTTGACCGCCGACTCCACCTCCGAGTTGCCCAGCTTCGTCTTGGTCTGCCCTTCGAACTGCGGCTCCTTCACCTTCAGCGACAGCACCGCGGTGAGCCCCTCACGCACGTCGTCGCCGCTCAGGCGCAGGTCCTTGTCCTTCTTGGAGATGCCCGACTTGTCGAGATGCTTGTTGATCACCGAGGTCAGCGCCGACTTGAAGCCGGTGAGGTGCGTGCCGCCCTCGTGGGTGTTGATGTTGTTGACGAACGAGAACACGGTCTCGTTGTAGCCGTCGTTGTACTGCATCGCGATCTCGATGCCGATGCCGTCGCGCTCGGCGTCGGCGTAGAGGATCTCGTTGTGCAGCACCTTGCGGCTGGTGTTCAGGTACTCCACGAACTCCCGCAGGCCGCCCTTGGCGTGGAACGTCTCTTGTTGTTGCTCGCCCTCACGCTCATCAGTGAGCGTGATCGACACGCCCTTGTTCAGGAACGACAGCTCGCGCAGGCGCGCCGCCAGCAGGGTGTAGTCGTAGTGGAGCTCGGTGAAGATCTCGTGGTCGGGCTTGAACCAGACCTTCGTGCCCGAGTCCTTGGCCGCGACCTTGCCGAGCAGCTTCAGCTTCGTCGTCGTGTCGCCGCGCACGAAGTCCATGTAGTGCTCCTGCCCGTCGCGCTTGATCCACACCTTCAGCGACTCGGACAGTGCGTTCACCACCGACACACCCACGCCGTGCAGGCCGCCCGACACCTTGTAGCTGTTCTTGTCGAACTTGCCGCCGGCGTGCAGCACCGTCAGCGCGAGTTCGACACCGGGCAGCCCCTCGGTGGGATGCATGTCCACCGGAATGCCGCGCCCGTTGTCCTCGACCGTGATCGAATTGTCACCGTGGATCGTGACGAGCACCATGTCGCAGTAGCCGGCCAGCGCTTCGTCGATGGAGTTGTCCACCACCTCGTACAACAGGTGGTGCAGACCGCGGCCCGAGGTGGACCCGATGTACATGCCGGGGCGCTTGCGGACCGCTTCGAGGCCCTTGAGAACCTGGATGCCGGAGGCATCGTAGTGCGATTCAGCCGCGTCGTTCGTCTTAGCCATTTCGCGCGCAGAAGGGGAGTTGGGGGAGCTCCAAAGAAACGCCGAATTACGACGATTCTCCACAATCAGTATACTATAATAGAAAACGCCCCGGAACGCAACCGGAGCGCCGATCTGCAAGTTGCTTACTGGTAATGACTTAGCGCTGAAGTTCCCAGCGAATCTTCCGAACTACTTCCTGGCCGGCCTGTTTGTTCACTTTCGCGATAAGCGAACGCTCCATCATTCCGAGTTCCTGCAGCCACCCATTCGTCTTCACGCCGACCATCAGGGTGCCGTTCTCGGCGATGGCCCGCGCGTGCGTCACAGCGGCGATCTGCGGCCCAACGGCGTCTGCCCAGTGCCCCAGCACCTCGGCGCGCGCAATGCGCGCCCCGAGGGCGCTGCCGGCCAGCATTTCGGTCAGCACGTCGCCCACCTTGGTTGGTCCACGGCGCTTCTCGCTCACGTTCCCTCCGTCAGCACGCCGGCGACAATACGATAACGCGCCAGCCGGGTGAAGCGCGCGGGTATTTCCTCGGCACGCGGCACGCACAGCACCACCTGGCCCACGCCGGCCTCCAGCAGCAGGTCGACCACGCGCGCCGCCAGGAGGTTGTCGAGTTCGGCAAACGGGTCGTCCAGCAGCAGCAGCGGCAGCGTGGCGCGGCGCGAGCGCAGCGTCGCCGCCTCGAGCAACCGCAAGGCGATGGCGCCGGTCCGCTGCTGTCCCGCGGAACCGACCACGCGCAGGTCGCGGCCGTCGAGCGTCAGCGCCAGGTCGTCGCGGTGCGGTCCCGCGTGCGTGGCCCCCCGCCGAAGGTCGTGCTCGCGGCCACGCTCCAGCGCCGCGTGCAGCGCGTCCGCGCTCGGCGTCCCGGCGGGAAGCGTCGTGGCGTACTCCATCGCCGCCGTTCCCGATTCGCCGATGGCGTGCGAGAGCCGCGTGAACCCGGCGGCGTGTTCGTTCACCCACGCGCGCCGCTCGTCGACGAGCACCGCGCCATGCTCGGCCAGCGCCGGCTCCCAAACGGCGGCCGACGACGCGTTGCGCCGGTGGCGCAGCGCGTCGCGCAGCGCGGCGTTGCGCCGCTCGAGCGCCCCGCGATAATGACGCAGCGCGCGCAGGTAGCGTGGCGACGTGAGCGCCAACGTAATGTCGAGGAACCGGCGTCGCTCGGCGGGGCCATCGCTCACCAGCACCACGTCGCGCGGCGCGAGGAGCACCGATGGGAGCGCGCCAAGTGCGTCGGTGAGACGCGGCACTTCCACGCCGTCACGCGTCACCTTCTTGCGTCCCGCGCGGTCGGCGCCGACCCCCAGGTGCGCGACCCCCTGGGGGCCATGCACGGTGGCGCTCACGTGGAACGCCGGCGCGTCGAAGCGCACGAGGTCGCGGTCGCGCGCGCCGCGCACCGAGCGCAGTTGCTCCACGTAGGCGATGGCTTCGAGGAAGCTCGTCTTTCCCTGGCCGTTCTCGCCGACGATGGCCATGCCGTCGCTCGGCACCGTGACGTCGACGCGCTCGAGGTTGCGGAAGTCGCGAATGGCGAGTTCCGAGGCGCACGTGCGGAAGTCCGACCGGTGCGGCGCGTCGGGCACCGACACCGCGGTCACGCTACTCCCCCGTGAATTGCGCGGGCCGCTTGGCGAGGAACGCCGCCGTTCCCTCGGCCATGTCCTTCGTGCCGCCGAGCGAGCCGAAGAGCCGCGCCTCGATCGCCATGGCGTCATCGGGCAGGCGGTCGAAGCCATCGTTGATGGCTTCGATGGCGCGGGCCAGTGCCAGCGGTCCGTTCCTCGCCACCTGAAGGGCCACGGACTGCGCGACTTCGTGGAGCGTCGGGCCGGTGGCCAGCGCGTTCACCAATCCAATGCGGTAGGCCTCGGCGGCGTCGATTTGCTCGCCGGAGAGGATCAGCTGCATGGCGCGTCCCTTGCCGATGAGGCGCGCCAGGCGCTGCGTCCCGCCGTAACCGGGAATGAGCCCGAGCTTCACCTCGGGAAGCCCGAACTTCGCATGCTCCGACGCGACGCGAATGTGGCAGGCGAGCGCGAGTTCGCAGCCGCCGCCGAGCGCAAAACCGTTGACCGCGGCGATCACGGGCTTCGGCAGCCGCTCGATCCGGTTGAAGATTGCCTGTCCCGCGGCGGACATCCGCTCGAGGCCAGCGGCGTCGTGGCCGGCAATCTCGGCGATATCGGCGCCGGCCACGAAGCTGCGACCGGCTCCCGTCACGATGACGGCGTTCACGTGTCGGTCGGTGGCGAGGGCGCCGAAAACGCCGTCCAGTTCCTCGAGGACGCGCGCGTTGAGGGCGTTCAGCTTGTCGGGGCGGTTGACCGTGACCGTGGCAATCCGGTCGGCGACTTCAACGATCAGGAATTCGTAGGGCATCGGCGGCTGTGCGGAAGGATGAGGAAAGTTACGGCTCGTGCGGGGCGGTGGGAATCGCTTTGGTTCCCCCGTACCCCTTCTGCGCACCATACTTCTGCCTGTTCCCCTGCACCTCACTCTGCCTCTTCCGCTGCACTTCACTCTGCCTCTTCCCCTGCACTTCACTGTGCCTCTTCCCCTGCACCTGTCGGCGAGCATCCCCCGCGCCCTGTCGTGGGACGCAGCGACGCGGACCCTCACGATCATCGACCAGCGCCGCCTTCCCGGCGAGGTGATCGAGATCGAGCTGCGGTCGCTCGACGCCGTTGACGAGGCCATTCGCACCCTGGCCGTGCGTGGCGCGCCAGCCATCGGCGTGGCGGCGGCGCTGGGCCTCGTCGCCGCGTTCAGTCACGAGGGGCCGCCGTCACGCGATGTCCTGCTCGCCGGCATCGATCGGCTCGCCCGGTCGCGGCCGACAGCGGTCAACCTGCCGCGGGCGATGGCGCAGCTGCGCCGCATCGTGGATGCGTGCGCGCTCGAGGGTGCACCCCTGGTGGATGCGCTCGCTGCGGAAGCCGAGCGCATTCTCGCCGAGGACGTTACCATGTGCGCGGCGATCGGCGCACACGGGGCGACGCTGCTGGCCGACGGCGCGCGCGTGCTGACGCACTGCAACGCCGGTGCGATGGCCACGGCCGGCATTGGCACCGCGCTCTCGCCGGTGTACACCGCGGTGGACGCTGGCCGTCGGGTGTCGGTGATCGCCTGCGAGACGCGGCCGCTGTTGCAGGGGAGTCGCATCACCGCGTGGGAACTTACACGTGCCGGGGTGCCGGTGACGGTGTGCACCGACGGCATGGCCGCCTCGCTGATGCGCGCCGGGCTCGTGGACCTCGTGATGGTCGGCGCCGACCGCATCGCGGCCAATGGCGACGTGGCCAACAAGATCGGTACCTACGCGCTGGCGGTGGCCGCGCGGCACCACGGCCTCCCGTGCTACGTGGCGGCACCCTCGTCCACCATCGATGCGGCGACGCCCGACGGCGGCGCGATTCCCATTGAACAGCGCGACGGCGACGAGGTGCGCCGGCTCGGCGCGCACCCGCTGGCGCCCGACGGCGTGGCGGTTCACAATCCGGCATTCGACGTGACGCCGGCCGAGTTGGTGACGGCGATCGTGACGGACCGCGGAACACACCGGAGTCCCTATCGCTTCATCCCGGGCGACCGTGGCACCAGTGGCCTGGAGGACGCGTGAACCTCACCCTCGCCTTCGTGCTGTTCACCGGCGGCGCCCCGCGCCCCGCCGGAGACGCCTGGTTCGGACGCGACAAGATGTTGCACTTCGCCGCTTCAGCCGTCGTCCAGAGTGCAGCCTACTCGCTGTTCCAGCGTGACGCCCGCTACGCCGTGGCCATCCAGCGCGCATCGCTGGTGACCTTGGGCGTCGGCGTCAGCAAGGAACTGTATGACTGGCGCCATCCGGCGCGGCACGACGCCAGCTGGCGCGACCTTGCTTGGGACGGGGTTGGAGGCGGGGCGGCTACGATCGTGTTGCGTCAGACGGCCCGATGAAGCACCGGGGCTGGCAGTCCACCCGAGAAAGGGCGATATCGAGACCATCTTACCACTGCAAATGACCGAGACCCAGCCCCAGAACTTCGACAAGCGACGCAGCAACTTCGTCCTGCGCGCATTGGTCGACGAGATGCTCGAGCAAGTGCGCGACCTCGACCGCACGTCGGCCACCATGTCGCCCGAGGAACGATCGACTGCCGAGCAGACCCTCGACCAACTGATGGCCCGCGTGCGTCGCGCGGCCCTGAAGGGCCCCGCCGCCTGATCCTGCTCGGCGAGTTGGCCCTGTGGCTTGCGCTCCTGCTTGCGGCGTGGGGCGCGGTGATTGGCGTGGCGGGAGCGGTCACCGGCCGTGCCGAGCTTTCCGAAAGCGGCGAGCGCGGCGTTCATGCCGCGTCGTGCTTTGCGGCGCTGGCGATCACGGGGCTCGGGTACGCGCTGGCTGTCGGGGACCTGACGTATCGCAACGTCGCCAGCTGGACGTCGTCTTTCACGCCGCTGCCGTATCGCCTCGGCGCCGTCTGGGCCGCTCCGTCCGGGTCGCTGCTGGTGTGGGCACTGGTGCTTGGCCTCGGCACCTCCGTCGCCGCGGCCTCACTGCCCCGCCGCGGCAGCCTGCGCGCCTGGACCGCGGCCCTGCTTGCGCTGCTGGTCGTCGCCCTGCTCGCCCTCGCCTGCCTCGACACCAACCCGTTCGCGCGCCTGCCATTCGCGCCCGACGACGGGCGCGGCATCTCGATGGAGTGGATGCGGCCGATCGCGCTGGCCCAGATGCCGCTGGGGTACGTCGCGCTCTCGATGCTGGCGGTGCCGTCGGTCATGACCGTGATGGGCGCGCTCGGTACGGAGGCGTGGCGTGCCGTGTCGCAGCGGTGGGCGCTCGTCTGCTGGGCGCTGCTCGGCGCTGCGATGCTGCTCGACTGGCGCCGCAGTTACGGGATCGGCGCGTGGGTCGAGGACTGGCGATGGGCGCCGGCCCACGCGGGCACCGCGTTCGGTTGGGCCGGGGCGACGCTGCTGGTCGTGGCAACGAGATGGCGGTTGCGCGTCGCCGCAACCGTCACCGCCGGATTCGTGGCGTTCGCGCTCGGGCTGGCCGGGCTGTCGATGCGCCGCGCGGGCGGCTGGGACGGTGTGCACTCGTACGCCCTCTCCGCGCCGGGACGCGCCACGGGCTGGGTGCTGTTGGCCGCGACGATGCTGGCCGTTGCCGCTGGAATGCGCCGAGCGCGGCGCGATGCACGGCACGGTGTCGAAGCGCGCGCCGCCATCGCCGCGCAGCTGGCGGTGCTGCTGGTCGCGGTGGCGCTGGCGGTGTCCAGCTTTCCGCGGGCCAGCGAGGTTGCGCTGGGCGAAGGGGCACGCGTCAAGGTGCGCGACCGGTTCGGCACGGAGTGGGTGATCTCGCTCGAGGGGGTCTCCACTGTGGGGCGCGGAGAAATCGTTTCAAGCCTGGTGGCCCTGCGCGCCACCGTGAATGGCCGTGCGCGCGCGTTCGTCGTGCCCGAACTCCGCGACCTGTATGACCGGGGCTCGGGTCGCCCGGTCGAGGAACTGGGAGTTGCCGGCATCGCTCCGGGGCTGTCGCAGGACCTGCGCGTCGACGTGCGAGAAGCGAACACGGCCGACGTCCTGGCGACGGTGCGCTTCATCCCCGCCGCGTCGTGGATCTGGATTGCGGGGACGCTCGCGATCCTTGCCGCGCTGGTGATGGCCGTCGCGTCGGCGCCGACAGGTGCACCCGGACCCGACTCAGAACCGGCTTCCGAGCCGGCCCTCGCCGCGGTAATCGGTGAGGAGACCGCATGAACGCGCCGCTCGCCATCGGCATTGCGCTGGGCGCGGCAGCGGTCGCCTACGTCCTCTGGCCGCTGCTCAGGCGGCCGCGACCGTAGCTAGCTGTCGGTCTCGCGCAGGTCGCGCACGAAGCAGTGCTTTTCGCCAACCTCGATTTCGGTGCGGTCGATCCGCGTGTAGCGCAGGATCTTCTCGGGAAATTCGTCGAGCTTGA
>JBBTFF010000112.1:0-5861 GCA_038041995.1 Gemmatimonadota bacterium
CGGACTTCCCGTTTCAGCAACGTCAGTGCGGCGGGCGGTCATACCTTAATAGTGCGTCACCGTGTTGCGTATCGCAACGACGTTCAGTGCGACGGTGATGACACCTGCGTCGCTGTCGCTCTCCCCCGAGTATCGGACCTCGCCGTTCACGACGTAGCCCCACGGCTCGAGAAAGTGCGCAATGAGGTAGCGCAGCCACTCGTCGTAGTCGTAGACTTTCGTGTCTTCGGTCCACTGGATCCCGCCCCCATCCGGCGTCGGCTCCCAAGCGCACGACCCGCTCGGTCGTTCCGGCGACACACCGACGTCGTCCACCTTGCTCCGATCACCGTCAGCGAAGGCCTGCAGAATGGCCTGGTGCTCCGGCTGGAGCGTCGGCGTGACGGTGAACGTGAACCAAAACTCCGTTTCGTAGCTCATCTCTGCCTCCTTCAGCGCCGGTGGCGCAGCGTGGCCAGGAGTTCGTCGGGGGTATAGACCGAGAGTTCTGCTCGCTTGAAGCCATACAGTTCGCACGCAACGGGCCACGATCTAGCCGCGCACGCCGCCCGCAAGAACGCTTCGTCCGTGACTAATAATGTCAGCCACAACGCCCCTCCCGATCACCAGATCGAGAGGGGCGCGGTCACTTCAGAAGTTAGTGAGTGCTACCCACACTCACTAAACCCACACACATGACACTTCACGCACCCCTCGGCGAACTCGAGCTGTGACCCACAGTCCGGGCACGACCCGATGAACTCGCCAGTGTCGCGCGAATTTCGCTCCAGCTGCCCCTGATCGGCACCGCTCGCCACCGGCACGGAGACGGTAAACAACGGAGTCGGCATGGAGGACTCGACGGTCGGCGTGGCCAGCAGCTCCTGCTGCACCCCCTGCTTGTCCTGCCACCACAAGTACAGTGCCTGACCCACGGCATCCGGCATCGACAGCACCTTGTTGGGACCCAGGCCCACGGCGCGATCAGACGAGATGCCGCGCAGCTGCTTGTGGATCTCCATCAGCGGAATGCCCGAGCGCAGCGCCAGCGAAATCATGCGGCCAAGCGCCTCGGCGTCGGCCATCGCGCTGCCGCCGGCCTTGCCCAGGTTGATGAACACCTCGAACGGCTGCCCCTTCTCGTCTTCAGTGACGTTCACGAACATCACGCCCAGCGGCGTCTCGCGACGGATCGTCGTGCCGCGCAGCTTGTCGGGCCGGCTCCGCTTCTGGCGACGGTTGAGGTTCTCGGCCTCCACGTCGAACAGGATCTTCTTCAGGCGCTCGTTCTCGTGCTCCAGCTCGGCGACCCGCTCCAGGAAGTCGGCCTTCTCGCCCACCGTCGCGCCCTCGCCCTTGCGCGTGGCCGCCGCGCCCGCCGTGGCGCCGGTGCTCAGCACCTGGCCGTCACGCGAACCGTCGCGGTACACGGTCACACCCTTGCAGTTGAGCTCGTACGCCATCTCATAGATGGTTTGCACGTCCTCAACCGTCGCGGTGTGCGAGAAGTTGGTGGTCTTGCTGATCGCCGAGTCGCAATGCTTCTGGAACGCGGCCTGCATCTGGATGTGCCACTCGGCCGGGATCTCGTTGGCCGTGCGGAAGATCTCCTTCATCTTGGCGGGCACTTCGGGATGGTTGATCGTGCCGGTCTTGGCGATGCGCTCCATCAGCTCGTCGCTGTACCAGCCGCCAGCCTTTGCCATCGCCACGAAATCTTCGTTGACGTCGGGCATCATCACGCCGGCCTGGTTGCGCATGAACGCCACGGCAAACAGCGGCTCCAGACCGCTCGAGCAGCCGGCGATGATCGAGATGGTGCCGGTGGGCGCCACCGTCGTCACGTTGCAATTGCGCAGCATCTGCATGGCGCGCACGCGATTGCCCTCGGCGTCGCGCGCGCACGTTTCGTCGGGGCCCCAGATGCTCTGCGACCACTCGGGGAACGCGCCGCGCGACTTGGCCATCGCCTCGCTCTGTACCTTGCTCTCGACGTCGAGGAACTCCATCACGCGACGACCGAACTCCACGCCCTCGCTCGAGTCGTAGCGGATGCCGAGGCGCACCAGCGCGTCGGCAAAACCCATCACGCCCAGGCCGATGCGGCGAATTCGCTTGCTGAGCTGGTCGATCTCGGGCAGCGGGTACTTGTTGACGTCGATGATGTTGTCGAGAAAGTGCGTGCTCAGGCGGATGTCGGTGCGGAACGACTCCCAGTCCATCGAGCCATTGTCGGCATAGATGCCGATGTTCACCGAGCCGAGGTTGCACACGTCGTACGACAGCAGCGGCTGCTCGCCGCACGGGTTGGTGGCCTCGTACTCGCCCAGGTGCGGCACCGGGTTGTACTTGTTGGCTTCGTCGATGAAGAACACGCCCGGCTCGCCCGTGCGCCACGCGCCGAGGATCATCTTGTCCCACACGTCGCGGGCGCGCAGCGAGGTGACGACCTTCCTGGTGGCCGGGTCGATGAGTTCGTACTCGCCGTCGGCGTGCAGCGCATCCATGAACTTGCGCGTGATGCCCACCGAGATGTTGAAGTTCACCACCTGCGTGAGGTCTTCCTTGCAGGCAATGAAGTCGAGCACGTCGGGGTGATCGACGCGCAGGATGCCCATGTTGGCGCCGCGGCGCGTGCCGCCCTGCTTCACCGCTTCGGTGGAAGCGTCGTACAACTTCATGAACGACACCGGGCCGCTGGCCACGCCGGTGGTGCTGCGCACCATCGAGCCGCCGGGCCGCAGGCGCGAGAACGAGAAGCCCGTGCCGCCGCCGCTCTGGTGGATGAGCGCCATGGAGCGCAGCGTGTCGTAGATGCCATCGTGCCCGTTGCTGAGCGCGTCAGCCACCGGAAGCACGAAGCACGCCGAGAGCTGCCCCAGGGGACGGCCGGCGTTCATCAGCGTCGGCGAGTTGGGCTCGAACCGGCGCTGCGTCATCAATTCATAGAAGGCGACGGCGGTGCCGTAGACCTCCTGCTCGGTGGCGCCGTAGCGACGATCCGCTTCGGCGACGACGGTCGCGACGCGCCAGAACATGTCTTCTGGAGTCTCGACCGGCTTCCCGGACTTGTCCTTGACGAGATACCGCTTCTCGAGGACGGTCCGCGCGTTCGCGGACAGCGTGTCGGGGGAGGCAGGGGGGTTCACCGGCAATGGCATGCTACTTCTCCGCTGTATGGTTCCAAACCTGAATTGCGGTGGAGTTGAACAGCCGGTCAGGGCCGTTCGCACCACTCAGGGGATAGGGGCGTCAAGCTACGCGGTTCGTGATTCCGCGCAAGAACAAGACAACCCCATGTGAGATCAACACTTCGCGCTGCCTGGTCACTTTCCTATTAATCCGCTGTGGATAAACGCCTTTCCCACAGCGACAGCGATAGGGACAGCATAGGCCAGCAGAACGACACCGAATACCGCATATGCAACAGGTGTCCTAAGTTCAGACACTTCAATCAGATACGTACAGCCGTCGGGAGCATGAAAAACCCGAATTCACGGCGCTCGACCGAGGGGGAGCATAGTACCGTTTCTGAGAGCGGAACGCCAGACCTTGCCCGCAAGCACAAGCTGTATTATCGACGAATGAGACCATTGCGGGTTACAGATCGGGATGAACTCCGGCATCGCTTTCTGAGGCACCTGTAAGCTGTACGCCGTACGCCCTAAGCCGTACGACTCCCCCATCGGTCATCGGTCATCGGTCATCGGTCATCCGTCATCCGTCATCCGTCATCCGTCATCCGTCATCGGTCGTCAGCTCCCGCGCCCGCTGCACGTACGTCCGCGCCCCGTGACGGATGCGCTTGCGCAACTCGGCGTCCACCGGCCGCACCACCCTGGCCGGCACGCCGAGCACCAGCGATCCCGGGGGCACGTGCATGTCCTCGCGCACCACGGCGCCGGCGCCGATCACCGACCCGGCACCGATGATCGCGCGGTTGAGGATGATCGCGCCGATGCCGATCAGGCAGTCATCCTCGATGGTGCACCCGTGAATGACGGCCCGGTGCCCGATGGTCACGCGATGGCCGACGTGCACGGGCACGCCGTAGTCCACGTGAATGACCACGCCGTCCTGCACATTGGTCTCGTCACCGATGACGATGGCGTCGATGTCACCGCGCAGCACCGCCATGGGCCAGACGGAACTGTCGCGGCCGAGGGTGACGTTGCCGATGATGACGGCGGAGGGATGGATGTAGGGCATAGGTTGGCGGGAACTGCACACCACGGAGGCACTGACTACACGGAGGTTGCACGGAGAACAATAAGAAGGCTCGGCGAACGGATCTCGCCGCCAAAGTCCCCCCATGTCGTCTCCGTGATTCTCCGTGTGCTCCGCGGCTCCGTGGTGTGCCGTAGAACTAGAACGTCGCTCCCAGACTGAAGTAGACGGCCCCGCTCCGATGGTCAGCATACGCCCGCCCCATCACCGGCCGCGCAAACCCGAGCCGCAACCGGTACGGCACATCATATGAAAGCACCGCCGCGTCCAGCGTCAGCTCGCCACCCACCGACGTCATCCACTCGCGCACCGTTTCGCCTGATGGGCACCCGATGGTCCCTGCCTGCGCACCCGCGGGGCACCAGGCCGCGCCGGCATCGCCAAAGAACGTCGCACTCACGCGCTGCGCAAAGAACGGAATGAACCGCGAGCCCCAGCTCGGCACCGAAACCGGCGCCCGATACTCGAACGAACCACCCAGCGCGCGAATGCCGCGCTGCGCTCCCGGCGCAAAGCCGCGCACGAAGAAGTTGCGGCGCACGTCGCCCAGTTGCAGGCCGGGGGCAAGTTCCACGGTACTGCCGCTCACGCCGCCGGCCTGCAGCTCGGTGTTGGTCTTGTCGTCGGCCACGCCAATCACGCCGCGCAGCGCCAGAACGTGGTGCGCCGGCCCCCGAATGAACCCGAGCGACTTGTACGTGTTCAACGCGCCGATATACGTGACCGACCGCGTGTTGACCGCGTCGTCGGTGCGCCAGCGCAGCCGCGCGCTCCCCGACACGCCGATGCCGTCCTCGGGACCGAGCGCCAGGATTGGCGCGCGTGTGTTTTCCCACCCCGCCAGTACGGTGAACGTGGGGTACTTGAGCGTCTGCAGGAACAGCGGGCTCCCCAGGTCGTTGACGAGCGGCGCGGGGTCGGTGCTGAAGTCGCGCAGTTCGAGCTCCGCACTGCCGCTGACCAGCGCCGAGTTGCGCACCCGCGCGCGCACCAGCGTCAGCGATGTGCCGATGAAGCGGCGGCGCCGCAGCAACGATCCCACCGGCGCGCGCGTGCTGTCCACCAACGGCGTGTGGTCCCACTGCTGTCGCGCCGCGACGTCCATGAACGGAAGGCCCAGACCGGAGAACCGATAGATGATGCTCCCGGTGTTTTCGCCGCGCGTGGGCTCGTGCGTCAGTGACGCGGCGTAGAAATGCCGGCCCACGATGTCGCTCCCCGAGATGAGCGCGCCGAAGCGCGTCTCGTCCTCATCGGTGGTCTCGATGCTCGGCAGCCAGTACCGCGGCACCAGCTGGCGCAGGGCGCGATAGGGCTTCACCTCGCCATCGACGACGGCGGGAGGTGACGGCGGCGAGGCGTCGTCGATGCCGGGAACGGTGGTGACCGAGCCGGGTGCGCCGAACAGCGACGACGCCACCAGCCGTTCGCCGCCGCCACGCGTCTCCACGGCCACGTAGCCATCGGCCGTCGCTTCCGGCGCGTCGAGCGATGTGGACGCCACGACCCCCGGCGTCAATCGGCCGCTCTCGACGTCCGCTTTCCAGATGGCCGACGCGCCGCTGTTGTTCACGGCAAACTGGATAGCGCGATCGGCGGCCGTCCAGCTGGGAAACCCCACCGTGGCGCGCGCCGAAGCGAGCACGCGTCGCTCG
>JBBTFF010000113.1:0-1879 GCA_038041995.1 Gemmatimonadota bacterium
GCGACACTTCGACGCGGGCCACGACCACCGGAACGACCGTGATGTCACGCGACGCCTCCTTCCCTCCCACTGCCGCCGTGATCGTCACTGCTCCCGGCGCCACCGCCTTGATCGTGCCCGTGGGATCGACCGTCGCCACCGTCGGCGAGGAACTGGTGAAGCTGAATGGCGGAGCGCTGTAGGCCCCGCCATTCTGGTCGAACGCTTCGGCCGTCGCCGATGCCGTCTGCCCGACTTCCACGCTGAGCGGCGAGACCGACACCTTCACCCACGACAGCACCGGCTTGAATGATGAGGAGGGTGGCGAAGTCACGCCGTCGCTGCCCTGGCCGCCGCTGCACGACAAAGCACCCGCCGCAGTGAGCAGCAGGAACACGATGCATCGGCACGGCCGGCTGGTCATTCAGCGATGGTAACACGCGTGGCGCGTGGCGGCCAGTCGGTTCGTCACCGCGTCGGAGTGACGCACCTTACGCGAACATCGTCGCATCCATCGCCAGCACCGCGCCCAGCAGCACGTTGGCGCCGTTGGTGATGTCCTGCGGCCTCGAGAATTCCCTTGGCGCGTGACTGATGCCGCCCACGGACGGGATGAAGATCATTCCCATCGGGCAGACCCGCGCCAGGTTCTGCGCGTCGTGCCCAGCGCCGCTGGGCAGGCTCATGGTGGTGAAGCCGAGCGTCCTGGCCGACGCGCCGATGAGGCTGCGCACCCGTTCGTCGCACAACGCCGACTCGTGGGTGACGAACTCGTGATAGTCGAACGTCGTGCCGTTCCGCGCCCCGATCTTGTGCGACTCGGCGACAATGACGTCGTACAGGCGCTGGATCTTCGCGTCGTCGAGGTCGCGCAGTTCGAGCGTGCACACCACCTTGCCAGGCACCACGTTCGGCGCCCCCGGAAAGGCCTGGATGCGCCCCACCGTCCCCACCTGTCGTCCCGGTTCGGACGTGGCGACCCGGTTCACCATTTCGGTGAAGCGGGCGGCAGCGAGCATGGCGTCGTGTCGCTCGGCCATCGGCGTGGTGCCGGCGTGGTTGGCAACGCCCATGATAGTCACGTCCCACTCGCGCAGGCCGACGATGCCCTCGACGACGCCGATGTCGAGCTTGTCGCGATCGAGGTTTCCCCCCTGCTCGATGTGCAGCTCCAGGTAGCCGTGCGCGTCACCCTTGCGCAGGCGCGCGCTGGCCAGCCTCGCGGGGTCGCCGCCGATGTATCGAATGCCGTCGCTGATGCTCTTGCCGCTGCGTGCCACGGTGGCCAGTTCGGCGGTCGTCGGTTCCGTCGTCACCAGGTGGCTGCCCCACGTGCCGCCTTCCTCGTTCTGCCAGCAGGCCACCCACAGGGGGTGCCTCGTCGATACGCCCTGTTCGGCGAACGTGCGCGCCACCTCGATGGCGGCGAGCGTCCCCACGTTGCCGTCGTAGTTGCCGCCCTCGGGCACCGAGTCCACGTGGGAGCCGAAGATGAGCGGCTTCGCGATGGGGTCGGTGCCCGCGCGCTTGCCATAGATGTTGCCTGCCGCATCAACCGAAACCTCGAGCCGGGCATCGCGCATCAACTGCACGGTGTACGCGCGCGCGGCGAGGTCGGCTTCGCTGTACGCCAGTCGCGTCACGCCCCCCTGCGGGTTCTTGCCGAACTCACCAATGGCCGTCATCCAGCCATTGAGACGCGCGCCGTTCACGCTGGGTGCGCGGCGCGGCGCCGTCGCGCCCAGCCGGGCGCCGGGCATCGCGGCAGCGGCAGCCGCCGCGAGGGATCGTGCGAAATCTCGTCGTTTCATCTGCTTATCCGGATAAACGGCTATTTCGTGGCGATCATCGCCACGGGCTCACCCTTGCTCATGGCCGGCGTGCCGACCACGTACATCAC
>JBBTFF010000113.1:1979-11871 GCA_038041995.1 Gemmatimonadota bacterium
TCATCGCCACGGGCTCACCCTTGCTCATGGCCGGCGTGCCGACCACGTACATCACTTCGCCGTCGAACGGCGCCTTCACTTCGCCAATGACGTTCCCGAAGAAATCGGTGACGCGGCCAATCACCGCGCCCTTGGCGACGGTATGCGCCCGCTCGACCAGCGGATGCCAGACGCCCGTCTCCGGGCTGGCGAGGACCTCGTACTTGCCCAGCCACACCGGCGCCGCCGAGAGTTCAACCGGCCCGGCGATCATCCCCAGGTATCGCATGACACGCTGCGCGCCGTCGACGTTGCGCTGCACCATCTCGCGCTCGGCCAGGCCCAGGTACCCCGTCTCGGTCGTAATGGCCGGCTTGCCGCGCAGGTGCGCGGTGTTCTGGGTGTAGATCGAGTTGGCGACGTCCCTGGTGCGCGTCGTGTCGATGATGATGTGGTCGGCGCCCCACGCCAGCGCCATCTGGCGCGCGCGCTCGTCGACCGAGGGATCGATGCCCAGCTTGTTCCAGTAGAGATAGGGGCGCAGTGATTCGTTGCCGTCGCCGGCGTGCATGTCCACCAGGTAGTCGCACCGGTCGATGATCTCGGTGGTGATCACCCGCGCGATGCGCTGCGACACCGTGCCATTGGCGTCGCCCGGATAGACGCGGTTCAGGTTCTTGCCGTCCACGGGACTGTAGTAGATGGTGCGCCCGAGAAACGACGGCAGGTTGGCGACGTGAACGATGAGCAGCGTGCCCTTCAGTTGTTTCGGGTCGATCAGGTCGCGCAACTGCTGCAGCGCAACGATAGGAGCCGGCTCGGATCCGTGCGTACCGCCGATGAGCGCGAGCGTCGGTCCTGGCAGCGCGCCGCGAATCACCGTGATCGGCACGCGCGTGGCGGCGTCCTTTCCCTCCGTAACCAGGAGATAGCCCGACGCCCTTTCTCCGGCCCGTGCGGTGACCGGCCCAACGGTGAGCGGAGTGACCTGCGCACTCAGCGCAGCGCTCACGAGCGCGAAGGCGAGCATCAGGGCGGCGCGGCGCATGGGGGCTCCGGGGTGAGGTTGTGTGAGTGCTGGAATGTAGGGCATCCCGCCGCGCCCGGCCCGTCGTCGCGTCCGAGGCTCAGGCCTTCGGTCGTCGGCCACGGCCGCCGCGGCTGCGCTTCTTCCTGGGCGCAGCGCCCGCCGGCACCGCCTTCGCTCTCGTCGCCGGGTGGGCCGCGTGGGCTTCGTGGGCCGCGTACGGATCATCGAGGTAAGGCGAAGCACCGCGCCCGTGGTCGCCGAAGACTTCCGCCGACGTCTTGCGCCTGACGCGCCTGGCATGCGGTATGGTCGGGAGCTCGGGACGCTCCTCGGGTGGCAGCAGGTCCTTCACCATCTCGACCAGCTGGTGACTGAGATGCTGGCCGTACTTGTACATCGCGATCACGCGCTTGCGGCTGCCGAGCAGGAAGACGAGGAGCGGCTTGTCCTTCTTGACGGCATTGCATGCCTTGCAGCAAAGCACCAGGTTGTCGCGCCGGTCGTACGCTGTCTGCCCGCGCCGCGGCGTCACGTGGTCGAGCGTCACCGAGCGAATGGGGATGACGCCCTCGCAATAGGCACAGACGGGCCCGTGCTGTTCGAGCAGCCACTCGCGGGTGTCGGTGTAGGCGGCACGGCCGGTCGGAACCGACGTCAGCGTCACCCTGGGGGTGGCGGCGTATGCCCCGCCCTTGCTCCGGCGCGAACGGCGGCGGGAGCCGCCGGAGGGCTTAGCGGGCATCTTGCTGGGCAGGACGATTCGTGGGCATGATCCATGCAAGATAGGCTCTTACGGCGCTGGCGGAAAGGAATGAGGAATCAACGCACCATGCCCAACGCACTGATACTCGTCTCGCTGGTCGCGCTCGGAGCGTGCGCGACGCGCGACGCTCCATCGGGTCCCAACGGACAGCTGCCGGACACGGCGCGCGTACCGCTCACCCAGCTTGGCACGTCGACGTATCGGGGATTCCAGGGAGGCTTGTATTCCGGCGGATCGAACGCCATACCGGCGGTGCACGCCGCGCTGGGAGCGACCTTCGCCCGCAGCATCCGTCCACTCAATTCCGCAGGACAAGCCGACGCCAACGGCAAGATCGTGCTGCTGTCCGTCGGGATGTCCAACGTGACGCAGGAGTTCTGCGGCGGCGCTCCGACCTCTTGCCAGTCGTTCTCCTTCGTGGGCCAGGCGCTCGCCGACCCCGCCGTCGACCGCTCGCACCTCGTCATCGTCGACGGAGCGCAGGGGGGCCGCGTCATCGTGGACTGGGACAACGTCACCGACGCCACGTACACCACGGTGCGCGACACGCGGCTCTCTGCGCTCGGTGTCACCGAGGCGCAGGTGCAGGCCGTCTGGCTCAAGCAGGCCACGCCGGGGCCGACGACGCCCCTTCCCGCGGCAAACGCCGATGCCTACACGATCGTCTCGGGACTCGGCGCCGTCGTGCGCACGCTCAGGCTGCGGTATCCCAACCTGCAGCTCGTCTTTCTCTCGAGCCGTATCTACGCGGGCTACGCCCAGCCCGGCACGCTGAATCCGGAGCCGTTCGCCTACGAGACGGGCTTCGCCGTGAAGTGGCTGATCGAGGCACAGATCACGCAGGGGACGAGCGGTCCCCCCGACGTGCGCGCCGGCGACCTGCGCGCGGGCATCGTGGCGCCGTGGCTGGCGTGGGGTCCGTACCTGTGGGCGAACGGCGCCACGCCGCGCTCGGACGGCCTGGTCTGGCTGCCCGGGGATTTTCAGTCCGACTTCACGCACCCCAACACGAGTGCCCGGCAGAAGGTGGGCGCGATGCTGCTCAGCTTCATGAAGTCGTCGCCGCAGGCGTCGTGCTGGTTCCTGGCGGGGCGCGTCTGCTGACGCCCTCGGCTTCAGGGCAGGAGCGCAATCCTCGCGGCGCGCGGTCGCGGCACCATCGACGGGCCGCTCATGGAACCCGCCGTTCGCTTCCCCCTCGCCGGCAGCGCCGCCGGGCGTCCCATCATGTATCCCTGCACCAGGATCACTCCGAGCCGGGTCACCGTGTCGAGCTCCTCCTGCGTCTCGATGCCCTCGACGATCATGGGAATCCCGGCGTCGGTGCAGAAGCCGGCAATCGCCTTGAGGAGTTCCATCTTGACCCGGTTGTGCTGCGCCTCGCGCGTGAGTTCCATGTCGAGCTTGATGAAGTCCGGCTCGATCATCGAGATGATGCGCAGGCCCGAATACGCCGAGCCTACGTCGTCGATGGCCAGCTTGAAGCCGGACTGCTTGACGATCTGGGCGGCCTGCCGGAACGTCTGGAAGTCGGAGATCGCGGCATGCTCGGTGACTTCGAACACCACCTGCGACGCGCTGCGGGCCGGAATGGAGTCCATCAGCTTGGGATGGAAGATCGACGCGGGTTCCATGTTGATGAACAGCAGCTGGTCCTTCTCCAGCCTGCGGAGCGCGCGCGCGGCGTGCTCGCGACAGACCGCGTCGAGCTTCAGCACCAGGTCCGCTTCGTAGGCGATCCGGAACAGGACGTCGGGCGACTCGAATTCCCCCCTCGGCCCGCGGCTGAGCGCCTCGTAGCCGATGGTGCGGCTGGTGCGCAGGTCCACGATGGGCTGGTACAGCGTGGTAATGCGGTGGGCGGTGAGGATCGTGCGCAGCTTTCGCGCCCGCTGGCGCACGAGCTGTTCCTGCTCCGCCGTCGCATCGGCGAGCGCCTCGTCGATGGTGCGATACACCAGCCGCTCGAGCCGGACGGCGGGGTCGTTCTTCATCATCGCCGAGCCGATGAAGTAGTTGAACCGGAAGGTCAGGTCCGGGTGCAACGCCTTCGCGATATGCGCGTCGAGCCGCTCGGCGATGCGCGCCTTGATGAGGAGCACATCGTTGAACCTGAAGCGCCGCCCCGTCCTGGCCGGCGAGAGCATCAGGACGAAGACATTGCCGTTGACGGTCAGTTCCGCCAGGGCGTCCTCCCTTCGCAGCGACTCGTTCTTGATCTCCTTCAGGCATTCGGCGACGCCGCGCACGATGTCGTCGAACAGCTCCCAGCCGTAGATGTCCTCGAGCTTCGAGAACCGGGCGATGTTGACCGTGAGAATGCCGACTGCCTTGCGGCTCACCAGCGCGTCGGCGACCTGGCGCACGAACAGCGGCAGTCCCGGAAGCGCGGTGACCGGGTCGAAGAGCAACTCGTCCGCATTCATGCCACCGGAGTTGCGCAACACGTGCTTGAGCAACTGGCGCTGGAGACCCGGGTCTTCGGCCACGCACACACTCCGGACGCAGGATGGCTGGCCGAACGCCGAGGTTCGGCCGCGAGGGCAACTTAAGATGTCGATTTGCACGGGAGCGCGCACCTCAGCCGCGGCGCGCCGTGCGACCCGTCCGGGCAGGTTGCCGGCGACCCTCACACCGAAATGCCAAGCGCCCCGCCGGTCCCGGAGGACGGCGGGGCGCCTGACGCACTTTGCTGGCGATCAGCCCGGAGGTACGCGCGGCTTGGCCGTGCGATCACCGCCGCCGCTGCTGCCACTACTGCCACTACTGCCACTGCTCGAGGACCCCTGAGTCGAGGACGACGAGCCGGCGCTGCTGCCGCTGCTGCTGCCGCTGCTGCTCCCACTGCTGGATCGAGGAGGGCTGTAGCCGCGGTCCGACGCGCTGCTGCCGCCCCTCGACGCCGACTCGCTCGAACCGCGCGTGTAGCCGCTGCCGTTCACGGCGCGGCCTTGCGGCTGCGACGGATTCTTGGGGTCGCGCTGAATGATGACGATGGGCTGTTGACCCCAGTAGTAGCCGTTGGTGTACCCGCCGTAGCCGTACGCACCGTACCCCGAATACCCGTAGCCGTAGCCGTAGCCGTAGCCGTAGCCGAATCCGTACCCCGGGTAGCAGCTGTCGCCATAGTAGCCGTACGAGAGCATCCGGCTGCCGTAGCCGCAATCCCACCGACGGTCATACGCACTCAGGCGTCCGTATCCACCGCCGGATCCGTACAGGGGTTCGCGACGGCCGAGATCCGAACGGGCGAGCTCCGTGCGCTTCAGCGCGAACCGCTGAGGGTACGAAAGCGCGACCATCAGGTCGATCATCTTCGGCGGCATGCCGGCATCGGCCAGCCGGACCAGCTGAGCGGCATTCACGGTGAAGCGTTGCTCGATTTCGTTCAGCCACGCCTCGGCCACCGGAGCGTCCACCGACAGGGCGACTTCAAGCACGTCCTCGGGCCGCACGGTTTCGCCGGCCGCGCTCCGGACGGAACGCATAAGCAGGCCTGGTGTCGCCGCGACGAGGTGCACGGGCGTGGACTCGTCGATGACAACCCCAGACGCCGGCGCCAGTTCGAGCCCCGCCGCCTGATACCGAACAACGCGGGCGGTCGCGCTGGCGCCAACCGCGCTCCCCTGCACGAGAATCCACTCGCCCACTGACGAGATGGCGAACACGCTGCTGCCCCGGACCGTGACGCCATTTCCGCACACGAGCTCGGAGCGCACGAACAGGCGCCGTCCATCCGCAGACCATGCGGCAGACTCCCACCCGGGGCAGTGGTCCACCGTCTTCGCCGTGCGCGCACCGGTTGGATTCATGCGTTCGCGATGGACCACGACGCCGTTGGCGATCGTCGCCAGGTCCACCCCGGCGCCATTGGCCGCCGGTACGACGCAAACCAGGCCACCGGCAGCGTTCTGGTCCGGCGCGCCGACCCGGGGCGTTTCGCCCGGCACCCAGCATCCCAGCCAAGGCTGCCAGCGGAGATCAACTGCCTGCGCGTGGGTCGTGTCCGCGACCACCAGGCTGGCGAGCAGCAGCGACCCCGCTGCGGCAGCGCGCGGAAGAACCGACAGAATCGTATGCATAGTTCGCCTCCTAGAAGCGAAACGACAGACCAATGGTGGCGGAGAGCCCTGACAGGTCGATGCGATCGAATTTCTCAAAATCGCTGCTCATGCGGGCGTGGGCACGATCGTACCGGGCCTCGCTGACGAGGCCTACGCCGGCACTCATCGCATAGTCCAGACCAACGGCGCCATAGCCAGCGGTCGTCCACCCGCTTGACTCGAGCGTAGAGCTGAACACGTCGAGCGTCTGGTAATCCACGAAGTCGCCGGACTGGTGGAACCTGTACCTGACGCGTCCCACGCCCGCAGAGACGTAGGGCGCGAAGCGCGCCGGAACCCACGCCAGCCGCCCAAGGGATCGGCCGGGCGACACGAGATAGTACCGGAGGCCGACCATGACCGGTACGCGGCTGAATTCGGTCGTCTGCTCTATGGGAAGATCGTTGTTGTCCACCCAGTCCCGGAACTCGCTGCCCATCGTGCGCTTGGAGTAGCCGGCGCTGAACTGCACGGCGAGGCGTTCGGCAACGAGAAACGCGAAGTCACCCGAGACGGAGCCCCCGGCATAGTCGCTGCGCCCCAGGGTGAGGTGCTCGTTCGAGAACGCAAACACCTCGCTTCCCGCCAGGGGCTGGGCATAGCCGAGCCGCAGCGTGAGGCTCGCGCCGGGTGCACCAAACAGGAACCCATCGCCGGCCAAGCGCTGCGCGCCGACTCCGAGAGGAGCCATGAACGCGCAGGCCCAAAGTGCGGCGCAGACTGCGGTACGACGGGCATCCATGTCGTCAGCCCTCATGAAGCGAGGATCGTCCACCAGCAGGCCACCTCATAGACTACTCACCTTTTACCCGCCGTTGGCAAGGGCGGTTCCCTCGCCCCGGCTACGGCAGCGGCCGGGCGCCTACCGCCTGTTCGAGCAGCGCCGCCGAGCGCGTGACGAGATCACTCTCCCGCAGCAGCGCCGCTGCGATGCGCAGGATCTCCGCGTCGGCCAGCTTCCAGTCCTTCTGTTCGATGGCTTCGCGCACGCCCGGCATCGTCTTCACCCCGTAGCCGGTGTAGTAACCCGGCGCGTACAGGGAATGCCGATACCAGGGGCGCCTGGGCAGGCCGTCCGGCAACAGCAACACCTGGTCGCCCTGCCGGAGCAGCGCATTGACCTGCGCGAGCGACGCCGCCGCGGCGTTGCTGGCCGGCAGGGCGCCGTACGCCCGTTCGAACTTCGCCGCGGCGCTGTCCAGGCTGACGGAGGCGTTCTCCAGGGGGGCGAAGTTGAGCACCGGCGCGCTTGCCTGGGCCCTGGGCGCCGTCATCGGACGCCGCGGGTCGTTCACCAGGGCGAATACGCCATCGGCGATCTGCCGGTTAAGTTCCTCGATGTCCTTCGCGGTATTCTCGCGCAACGTCTTGAGCTCGGTGATGTAGCCACGCGCCGTCTCCGACAGGTTGCCGAACTCAGCCGGCAGCACGTCGGCGCTGGCCACCCGCATGATCATCGTGCCCGCCGCCTGGGCCAACGCCCTGCCGTAGACGAACGACGTGTCGCTGAAGCGCGTGTACCAGGCGAAGCTGTCGTAGATGGAGTGATAGATGCCGCCGTCATCTTCGCCGCCAAAACCGACATTTAGTGTCGGAATGCCGACATGCTGCAGGAACGGCGTAAAGTCGGACCCGGAACCCAGCGCGCCGATGCGCAACTCACTGCGTGTGCGCGCCTCCTTGTTGCCGCCGCTGATGCGCGAGGCCCGTTCGCGGGTTCCCACCGGTGCGCCCGTTTCCGGGTCGATGATGTCGCGAGACACCTCGTTGGCAAACCGCTCCAGCGAATGCGAGCCATCCACGCCGAACATGCCGCGCCCGTTGCTGTCGGTGTTCAGGTAGAACACGCCTTTCTGCCGCAGCTCCACCTGGTGTTGCTCCACCCACTCGGTCGAACCGAGCAGCGCCGGCTCCTCGCCGTCCCACGCTGCATAGATGATGGTGCGCTTGGGCCTCCATCCCTGCTTCACGAGTTCGCCCAGCGCGCGCGCTTCCTCCAGTTCGGCCACCAGCCCCGAGATGGGGTCTTCGGCGCCATTCACCCAGCCGTCGTGATGGTTGCCGCGCAGCACCCACTCGTCCGGGTGAGTGGACCCCGGGAGCTTCGCGATGACGTTGTACATCGGCTTGAGCGTCCAGTCGAATGCCAGCTTCAGGTGCACGCGAGCGGCACCCGGCCCGACGCGGTAGGTGATCGGCAAGCCTCCACGCCAGGCGGGCGGGGCCACCGGCCCGGTGAGAGCGGCCAGCAGCGGCTGCGCATCCGCCCACGAAATGGGCATCACCGGAATCTTCATGATGGTGACGGCATCCTTGCGATCCAGCCGCGTGGCGCCCGGCACGGCGCCGATATCGGGCGTGAGCGGATCGCCCGGGTAGGTCGGCATGTCCAGCACGCTGCCGCGCTGCACGCCGTCCTTGGGCCGGAACGGGCCGGCCGGATACGTTTCGCCGGCGACGAAGCCATCGTCCTTGGGGTCCGAGTAGATGAGCGCGCCCACGGCGCCATGTTCATACGCGACCTTCGGTTTGATGCCCCGCCACGAGCCGCCGTAGCGCGCAATGACGATCGCGCCCTTCACCGACACCCCCTGCCGTTCGAGCAGATCGTAGTCGGCTGGCACGCCGTAGTTCACGTAGACCAGCGGTGCCGTCACGTCGCCGTCGGCCGAATAGGCGTTGTAGGTCGGAAGCTGCTCGCCCTTCTGGTTGCTGGTGGGGTCCTCCTTGAGCACCGGCTCGTCGAGCCTGGCCGTGAACTTCGTGGGCGCCACCAGCTCGAGCACGCGCGTGACCGGCGTGGGAAAGAGCACGTCGAATCGCTCGATCGTCGCGTCGAAGCCATACGACGCAAACTGCGCGCGCAGCCACTCGGCGTTGTCCTTGCCGTACGGCGACCCAAGGTGATGCGGCCGCAACGAGAGCCGTCGCATCGCCTCGCGCATGCGCGCCGGGTCCGGCATGGCGCGGAACTTCGCTTCCCACTCGCGCTGGATCTTCGCGCTGGCCGTGGTGAAGCCGCGCAGGGGAGGATCTTCACGCGTGGAAGCGGCGGGAATCAGCAGCAGGAACGCAACGGGCAGCGCGAGCGCGCGAAGGGCGTGCTTCATCATGGCGGCGGGAGTTGGGGGCCGGGTAGCGAGAGTCGCAGGCACGTTAGTATGCGGCGTCGCCACGCCGTGAAGATGTGGGGCGGCGAAATGTGCGGCGAAATGCCACTCCTGGGAACGCCGCGCCAAGGCGCTGACCGCAGCACCGTGGCGGAGCGCCGCTGCGGCCGAGCGCAAGGCTACCTCCGGTAATCCAGCGCCGGCTTCTGCGTTCCAAGCCGCGTCGAGTACACGAAGTTCGGCCCCCGCGCCTTCTCGAACTCGGCGCGCGCCGCCGCGATCGTCGCCGGACTCGTGAACAGCTCGGCCGCGGTGAGCGCCATCGTCTTGGCGCCGACGATCATCCCCTTGCTGCCAATCGACATCCCGCCGGCCGCCACCGCCTGCCATGAATGCGCCGGCGTGCCGGGCACCCACGTGGCCGCGCTCATCTGCACGGTCGGCACGCGCCAGCTCACATCACCAACGTCCGTCGAACCACCGCCGGCCGGTGGCGCAAAGTCGAGCGGCTGCACCTGCGCCGTCGCCTCAAGCGGGATCGCCGATGGCGGCAGCGTCTTCTTCAGCGTCTCCGCCCAGGCGCGCTCTTCCGCCGTGTACGTGTAGCCGCCCACGCGCTCCAGCGCCTTCTGCTGCAGCCGTGCCAGCGTCTGGTTGATCAGCAGGTTGTACACGGCGCCGGTGACGACCACCTCGCTCGTGGTGCCGGTGCCCAGCGCGGCGCCCTTCGCCGCATTGAGCACGCGCTCCCAGAGGTCGTCCACCACCTTGATGTCGGGGTGACGCACCACGTAATACACCTCGGCGAAGTCGGGCACCACGTTGGGCGCCTTGCCACCGTTGGTGATCACGTAATGAATGCGCGACGCCTGCGGCACGTGCTCGCGCATCATGTTGACCATCGCGT
>JBBTFF010000114.1:0-9596 GCA_038041995.1 Gemmatimonadota bacterium
TCTGTCTGTCGCACTCTGTCGTACTCTGTCGTTCTCTCCCCTCAGATCAACTTCTTCGGGGCCGGCCGGTCGTCATCGACCGAGACGCGATCAGAGGGCGACGACAGGCGATCGATGGGCCGCGCCTCGGGCGCCTCGATCTCCTTCTGCACGTCGCTCATGTTCTTCTTGAATTCCCTGATGCCCTTGCCGAACGAGCCGGCGATCTCGGGAATGCGCTTGGCGCCGAAGAGGAGCAGGATTGCCACCAAGGCCATCAGCATTTCGCCCGGGCCGAGTCCAAACATAGAAACCTCCTAGAACAACGAGCGCGCGATGAGATAGGCGACGAGGACCCCGACGAGGCTCAGCAGCGAGACGTCGAGCGCGATGGGTCCAAGTCCGATGTTCAGGATGATGAGGTTCAGGTTCAACGGCCCGATCGCCGGCGTGACACCCGTGGTGAGGAACTCCTTCACCGCCCCGCTGGGAAGCCACATGCGCGCGAACTGCGTCAGGAACCCGCCCACGATGAAGCCGATGGCGAGCACCAGGGCGTGAAACCCCGGTCGATGCTTGGCGGATCCCTTGAGTGCCATCAGGACCGCCGGTCCATGACATAGCCGAGCGTCTCGCTGAGCGCGTGCCGCGCGTCGGACGCGGGCAGCGAGTCCAGCACGGCGTCGGCTTCCCCGGCGAATTCCTCGCCCTTCCGCCGGGCGAAGTCGATGCCCCCGCATTCGTGCACGATGGCGACCACGTCGGCGATCTCGGCGTCAGAGGGCTGCGGCGCCGCGAACAAGGTCTCGACGCGCTCGCGCTGTGCGCGCGACATCTGCCGCATGGACGCGATCAACGGCAGCGTGACCTTGTGCTCCTTGAGGTCGTTGCCGCTCGGCTTGCCGGTCACCGACTCGGTCTCGGTGTAGTCGAGCAGGTCGTCGGCCACCTGGAAGGACATGCCGAGCAGGGTGCCGAAGCGCGCCATTTCCCTGCGGAACCGCGGCGCGCCGCAGAGCGCGCCCACCTCGCAGGAGGCGCTGATCAGCGAGGCGGTCTTTGCCTGCACCAGCAGCCAGTAGTCGGCCTCGGTGAACTCGAGGGCGTCATACGAGGCGAGCTGGCGCAGCTCGCCAAGCGTCATCGCGTTGGACGCGCCGGTGAAGACCCGCAGCGGCTCCAGGTCGCCCTGGTTGACGAGTTCGGCGAGGGCGCGCGAATACAGGTAGTCGCCGGCGATCACGGCCACCTGGTGCGAGAAGAGCGCGTTGATGGTCGGCATGCCGCGGCGCAACGGCGAATGATCGACGGAGTCGTCGTGCACAACGCTCGCCAGGTGGATGAGCTCGGCGATGGCGCCCATGGTGACGGCGCGCTCCTGCGGCGCCTCTTCCAGCGACGACGCGAGCAGCAGCACCGTGGGGCGGAACATCTTGCCCTTCATGTGCGTGAGGTGCGCGTTCACCGACTCCACGATGGGGGCATCGGCGCGCACGATGCGCCACATCTCGTCGGGGACGCGGTCCAGGCGGACGCGCACCGGTCCCTGGATTTCCAGCAGTGCCGGCGCGAGCAGCATGGGACTCTGGGGGGGGAGGGTGCTCACGCGCGGGTGGCCTCGATGGCGTTCAGGCGCTCGCCGACGTCACGGAACTGGATGTCGACGGCGAAGACCCGCTCGTAGAAACCCTTGGCCTCGTCCGGCTTCTTGAGGCCTTCCGAGGCATACCCGAGCAGGTAGAGCACGCCGACGAGCTGTTCGTCGCCCGCACCGGGCTCGACGAGGGCGCGCTGCAGGATGGTCCGCGCCACCGGAAGCTGCCCCTTTTCCAGAAAGCACTGTCCGAGCGCCTCGTAGGTGCGCACGCGCCGCTGCGTGCCGCGCAGCGCCTTCTGGAACTCGGCGATGGCCTCATCCAGCAGCCCCATCTCCTTGTACGCCACGCCGAGGTCGTAGTGCGACTCGTGGTCCTCTTCCTCCACGTTGTCGGCCACGCCCTGCTTGAACTTGCGCAACATGTCCTGAAAGTCGGCGTTCTCGTCGCCGCTGGGTTCCTGCTCGTCGACCACCATGCGCGTCGACTTGGGCGCTTCTTCGTCGCGCAGCCAGTCGCCAAGCGACACGTAGTCGCCCTCGCTCGCCGCGGCCGGCGTGGCGGCGGGTGCGGCGGGCGGCTCATCGGTCACGGCCGCGATCATCCCGGTGTAGCGGCGACCGGCGGCGGACGGGACGTGGGTCGACACGGGTGCGGCTGGCGTCGCGGGCCCGGACGCAGCCAGCGCCTCGAGTGCGGCAAGGGCGCGCGCATCATCGGGAGAGATCTCCAGGACGCGTTGATAGACGGTCCTGGACTTGTCGGCGTGTCCGTCGCGGAACAGCGCGTCCGCAAGATCCAGATACGCCTGCGCCAATCCGGCGCGGTCGTCATCGCGGAACGCGAACTCGACGCGCTTCTGGTGATGGCGCACGGAGGCAGGGTTCAGGCGGACGATTTCGTCGGCCACCGAGCGCGCCTCGTGAATCTGCTCGGCGCGCTCGAAGCCGACCATCGACTCTTCGAGCATCGTTAGCCCTTCCTCACGATGGCCCTCATCGAGCATGGTCTCGGCGAGCTGGCGACGCAGCGTCCAGTTCTCCGGCTCGTGGGCCACCTGCGCGCGCAAGTCGTCGATGCTGGCGGCCAGTATCGGAATGGCCATCGAGGTCGTGCGGCGCACCGGGGGCGGCGGCGCCTCGACGATCTCGACATCGAGCTCCCCGAACTCCGTGGCCGCGTCCACCTCGGGCGCCGGTGCCTCGACCGGCGCCGCATCGAGATCGACGAACTCAAGTTCGCCGAACTCCGGGGCGGGCGCGCCCGGCGACACGTCGAGCATGGGAAGCTCGATATCGTGCATTGGCGTCGGCTCTTCCTCGGTGACTTCGAGCGGGCCGGAGAGGTCGAGCATCGGAATGTCGACCGCCAGCTCGTCGGCCGCCGAAGCGGGCGCGGTGTCGATGAGCGGCAGGTCGCCGGGGAGCGCGAGGTCGCGATTCACCGAGACGCGCGTGGGAGCGGGCACCTCGGCCACCATCGACAGGTCGAGCACGGCGAACTCGCTCGCCGTCATCGGCGCCACTTCGTCCTCGGCGTCGGGCACGAGGGACGTGGTCTCGAGGCCGAGCACCGAACCGCGTGCGCCGGACGGAGTCGCCGTCTCGAAGTGCGTCGTCTCGATGTCCGCAAGCGGCGGCGCCTCGATCTCCAGCTCTGGTCCCGACTCGGCGGCGGTTGCGGCGGTCGGCCTCGGGGCCTTGGCCGGCGGTTCGGTGCTGGGCAGAACCACGGAGAGGCGCGACTTGCGCGGCGTTGGCGCATCGAGGTCGATGAAGATGAGGTCGTCAGCGGCCTTGGCCTCACGCGACTTGCGCCCGGTCTTCGGCTTTACCGCAGGATCGATGGCGCGCATCCGCTCCATCGTCGACTCGGCTTCGGCGGTTTGCCCGGCCGCCAGCAATCGCTCGTACAGGCTGGCGAGCTGCTCGAGGGCCTCGTCCTTTCGCTCGGCCTTCAGCAACTGGTCGGCCAGCATCAGGCGAATGTCGTCCTGGTCGGGACAGAGGTCGGCAAACTCCTTGAGTGCCCGGAACGCCTCGTCCTTCTTGCCGGCCTTCTGCATGCGGTCGGCGTACTCGAGAAAATTCTGCTTGGCGTCGCCCTTGAAGCCCTTGGCCGCGGAGATCTTGCCGAGCTTGTAGTACACCGAGGCGCGCCCCGGCGAGGTGCGCAGCACCTTGTTGCAGAGCGCGATGGCGTTGTTGAAGAAACCACCCTCGGCATACAGGTCGACGGCGCGTTCGTACATCGTCACGGCATCAGCGGTGTTGCCCTGTCGCATGAGCAGGTCGCCGACGCGGTTGTAGAGCGCGACATCGATGTCGCCCTCCTCGCCCTGATCGTAGATGTCGAGGATCTCGCGATAGGTGGCGATCGCCTTGTCGATCTTTTTCGCCGCCTCGAATTCGGCGGCCTTTTTCTTCAGCTTGGCGAGATCAGCCATGGGATAGGAGGGACGCCGGACCGGGTTACAACCTTAGAAGACGGCGGAGCCGCCCGAACTGGAAAAGTACGCCCCGGGAGGGGAGGATGACAACCGGGGAGCATCACCTGTTGCGTCGATGAACCGGGCCGCCCCTACCCTGCTCGGTGAGCCGGCACGCCCCGCACCCACGAGGCGTGACAACGCTGGTCCCCGTACCAATAGGGCAGTTCCCGAACGTCGGCGACGTCGAAGAGGGCCAGATCGGCGGAATACCCGGCGGCCAGCTGCCCCGTCTCGGCGGCCAGCCCCAGTGCGGCCGCGCCATTCACGGTGGCGGCCAGCACGGCCTCGCTGACGCTCATGTGGAGCTGGCTGACGGCCAGGGTGAGGATGAGGGGGAAGTTCACCGTGGGTGAGGTGCCGGGATTGAAGTCGGAGGCAAGGGCCACGGCGGCGCCGGCCTCGATCAGGGCGCGGGCGGGCGCCTGACGTGCCCGGCCGAGGAAGAACATGGTGCCAGGGAGGAGCGTGGCGACCGTGTCGGCGCCGGCGAGTGCCTTGATGCCGCCGTCGGAGATCGCCGCCAGGTGATCGGCGCTGGTGGCACGGAGTTCGACGGCGAGTTCGGCGGCCCCCGAGGTCTCCAGTTCGTCGGCGTGGAGCTTGATCTGCAGCCCGTGGCGCCGGGCGGCCGTCAGGATCAGCCGCGCCTCATCGGGGGTGTAGACGCCCGGCTCGCAGAAGATGTCGGCGAATTCCGCCAGTCCCTCGGCCGCAACCCGCGGCAGCATTTCGTCGACGACGAGGGCGATGTACTCCTCGCGCGTGCGCGGCGCCGCGCGATACTCGAGCGGAATCTCGTGCGCGCCAAGGAAGGTGGGAACGAGGCGCAGCGAAAGCGCCTGCTGCAGGCGGCGGATGACGCGCAAGGACTTGAGCTCATCATCAACGGACAGCCCGTACCCCGATTTCACCTCGATGGTCGTGGTGCCGTGCGCGGCCAGCCGCGCGAGGCGCGGCAGCGCCAGCGCGAAGAGGTCGTCCTCGCTGCGCGCTCGCAGGTCGCGCACCGAGCTGTGAATGCCACCACCGCGGCGGGCGATCTCCATGTAGCCGAGTCCGGCCGCGCGCAGTTCCTGCTCCTCGAAGCGCGCCTTGCCGAAGATGCCGTGGGTGTGCGAGTCGACGAGCCCCGGCATGAGGATTCGCCCGCCGCAGTCGACGACGTCGGCATCCGGGTGGGCGGCGGTCAGCGCCTCGCGAGCGCCAACGGCGACGATGCGCGCGCCCTCGATGACGACGGCCGCATCGGCGAGGATCCCGAGCGACTGGAACTCGGCGCCTCGCCTCGCGCGGGCGGGGCCGGCGCAGGTGATCACCTGCGATGCGTTCTCAAAGAGGAGCTTCATTCCGGATAACGGATGACCGGTGACGGATGACGGCTGGCGGCTGGCGGCTGGCGGAAACTACGCCAACAAGTCCTGAAACCGCGAGAGTGTCAGGGGCGCCTGCGCCTCGCCACGGCAGGCATAGTAACAGGCGTTGCACTTGATGGGGGCATAGCCGGCGTACTTGCTCCAGTGCGTGTCCACGGGAAAATCGGGACACCGCCGCACCATGCCCGCCGGATCGATGTGGATGGTCGTCTCGCCCGAACGGCACGGTTCGCGCATCTCGTTGCGCAGGTAGCGCGGAAGCTGCTGCAGGTACCAGTCGGAGTTGGTGATGACGCCGCGGTGCCGGCGCTTGAAGGCCAGCAGCTCGGTGACGAGGCCCTCCACCCTCGCGAACTGGTCGGCGCGAATGAGGTGGTCCTTGCTGCCATTCTTGAAGTCGGTGTAGACCGACAGGTTGACGCCGGCGCCGATCGACTGGGCGTGACGCACGATGGGGAGGATGTCCTCGAGGTTGTCATCCTTGATCACCGTGTTGAAGCGCACGTTCATGCCGCGCGTGCGCATTTGCGGCGCGGTGCGCAGTATCTTCGCGGCGAGGCCGGGAATCTGGCGCGCCGCGTCGTGCCGGTCGTCGAGATAATCGAGCGAGATGCTGACCTGGTCGAGGCCGGCATCCCACAGCGACTGGGCCCGCTCGATGGAGAGCATCCCACCGTGGGTGATCATCGTCAGGTAGCAGATCGGCGTGGCCCTGGCGACCTCGGCGATGATGTCCTCGAGGTCGCGGCGCAACGTGGGTTCGCCGCCGGTGAAGGTGATCATCATCGGATCGAAGGCGCGGGCGGCGTCGGCGAACGACTTGAGTTCGCGCGCCCTATCTTCGGCCGGCGTCTTCCAGTAGTCGCAGAATCCGCACGACGCGTTGCACCGCATGGTGACCTCGAAATGGACGAGGACGGGGCGGCGGGCGAGGCGGAGGCGCGCGTACTTCCAGGCGAATGGAAGGAGGTGCCAGGGCTTGTAGCGGGGGCTGAGCATGTATCCGTGGAATCTAGTCGCGGGCTGGCACCTACTGCGCACCACGGAGGCACGGAGCACACGGAGGCTTCACGGAGACAAGTCTCAGGGGAACCTGGCGGACAGGTCCGTCCGCCGAACCCCCCTGAGAATTGTTGCCGCCTCCGTGCCCCCTCCGTGTTCCCCGTGACTCCGTGGTGTGCAGTCCGGATCTCACCCGATCATCGGCAGCGTGATTCCCTTGGCCCTCGCCGTCTCGACCGCAATCTCGTACCCGGCGTCGGCATGCCGCGCGACGCCGATGCCGGGGTCATTGGTGAGCACCCGCTCGAGGCGCAGGCGCATTTCGTCGGTGCCGTCGGCGACGATGACCTGCCCGGCGTGGAGCGAGTTGCCGATGCCCACGCCACCGCCGTGATGAAACGAGACCCAGCTTGCCCCGCTGGCCACGTTCACGAGCGCATTCAGGATGGCCCAGTCGGCCACGGCATCGGAGCCGTCCTTCATCCCCTCGGTCTCCCGGAACGGCGACGCCACCGAGCCGGTGTCCAGGTGGTCGCGGCCGATCACGATGGGCGCCGAAATCTCGCCGTTCGCCACCAGGTCGTTGATGGCCACGCCGAATTTCGCGCGGTCGCCCTGCCCCAGCCAGCAGATGCGCGCCGGCAGCCCCTGGAAGTGAATCCGTTCGCGCGCCAGCGTGATCCAGCGCTTCAGGTGCGTGTCGTGCGGGAACATCGCGAGCACCAGCTCGTCGGTGCGGGCGATGTCGGCGGGATCACCCGACAGCGCGGCCCACCGGAACGGCCCCTTCCCCTCGCAGAACAGGGGCCGGATATACTCGGGGACGAATCCCGGAATGGTGAACGCATCGGCGAGGCCCGCATCGAGCGCGACGGTGCGGATGTTGTTGCCGTAGTCGAACGCGATGGCCCCACGGTCCTGCATGGCGCGCATGGCCCGCACGTGCTCCACCACGCTGGCGGTGGAACGCTTCACGTATTCGACGGGGTCCTGGGTGCGGAGTGCGGAGCACTCCGCCAATGTGTGGCGGGCGGGTACATAGCCAGTCAGCATGTCATGCGCGCTCGTCTGGTCGGTGACGACGTCGGGAATCTCGCCGCGCCGCACGAGCTCCGGCAGCACTTCGGCGGCGTTGCCGACCAGCCCCACCGAGAGACCCTGCCGCGCCGCCTGCGCGCTCCGCACCCACGCCAGCGCCTCGTCGAGGTCGGCGGTCATTCGGTCGCAATATCCCGTGGCGATGCGCTTCTCGATGCGCGACGGGTCGACCTCGACGCCGAGGAACGCCGCGTGGTGCATGGTCGCGGCGAGGGGCTGGGCGCCGCCCATACCGCCAAGCCCGGCGGTGAGCACGAACTTGCCGGCCAGCGATCCGTCGAAGTGCTTGCGAGCGAGCGCGCCGAAGGTCTCGTACGTCCCCTGCACGATGCCCTGCGACCCGATGTAGATCCACGAGCCCGCCGTCATCTGGCCGAACATCATCAGGCCCTGCCGTTCGAGCTCCCGGAAGTACTCCCAGTTGGCGAAGCGCCCCACGAGGTTGCTGTTGGCGATCAGCACGCGAGGCGCGTGCGCGTGGGTGCGGAACACGGCCACCGGCTTGCCACTCTGCACGAGGAGCGTCTCATCGTTCTCGAGGGCGCGCAGCGCCCTCACGATGGCTTCGAAGCAATCCCAGTTGCGCGCGGCCTTTCCCGTGCCGCCGTAGACCACGAGGTCGTCGGGGCGTTCGGCGACGTCGGGGTCGAGGTTGTTCATGAGCATGCGCAGGGCGGCTTCCTGCTGCCATCCCTTGCAGGAGAGCGTGGTGCCGCGCGGCGCGCGGACCTCGTGAGCGGTGGCGGTCATGCCGGGCCTTCCTTACGGAATGACAAACTCGCCACGCGAGACGGCGGCAGCGAGCGCGAGAATATCACGGGTGAGCACGCGATCCTCCCCGAGCGGAGCGACGTGGCGGCGCACGGCGGCATGGGCCCGCTCCACGCCGGCGCTGCTCTGCAGCGGACGGCGGCAGTCGAGGCCCTGCGCGGCGCACATCAGCTCGATGGCGAGGATGTTCTGCACGTTGCCGATGATGCGGCGCAGCTTCCACGCCGCGCCCATGGCCATCGGCACCACGTCTTCCTTGCTCCCGTCGGTGGGAATCGTGTCGACGCTGGCCGGGTGCGAGAGCACCTTGCACTCGCTGGCCAGCGACGCGGCGGTCACCTGCGCCATCATGAAGCCGCTGCTGAGGCCCGCGGTCGTCGTGAGAAAGGGCGGCAGCCCCTCGTTGAGGTCGGGGTGCACCAGCCGGTCGATGCGCCGCTCGGCGATGGTGGCAAGGTTGGTCATGGCGATGGCCAGGAAGTCGAGCGCCATGGCCACGGCCTGCCCGTGGAAGTTGCCGCCGCTCAGCATCTCGCCATTGTCGAAGACGAGCGGGTTGTCGGTGGCGGCATTGAGTTCGCGTTCGATCACGCCCTCGGCGAACCGGATGGCATCGAGCACCGGACCGTGCACCTGTGGCATGCAGCGCAGCGCGTAGGCGTCCTGCACGCGGGGGTCGTTGTCCCGGTGCGAGTCGCGGAGCGGGCTGTCGGAAAGCAGGGCCCGCAGGCGCGCCGCGCTCACCGACTGGCCCTCCTGCCCACGCGCCTCGTGAATGCGCTCGTCGAACGCCACCGGCGTGCCGAGCAGCGCCTCGAGCGTCATCGCGCCGGCCGTGTGGGCCGTCTCCCACAGCGCGCGGGCATCGACCACGGCGAGCGCGGCAATGGCGGTGTGCGCCTGCGTGCCGTTGATCAGCGTGATCCCCTCCTTCGGACCAAGAGTGACGGGCCGGAGTCCGGAGGCCATCAGCGCGTCGGCAGCCGGCAGACGGCGGCCGGCGGCGGTGTTGAGTTCTTCCTCTCCGATGAGCGTGAGCGCGAGCGCGGCGAGCGGCGCGAGGTCGCCGCTGGCGCCCACGGAACCCTGCTCGCGAACCACCGGCCACAACCCGGCGTTGAGCATGCCGCAGATGAGTTCCGGAAGGTCCGGACGCGCGCCGCTGAAGCCCTTCGAGATCACGTTGGCGCGCAGGAGCATCATCGCCCGCACTTCGCGCTCGGGAAGTTCCGGGCCGACGCCGGCCGAGTGGCTGCGCACGAGGTTCACCTGCAGCTGCGCCAGCTT
>JBBTFF010000115.1:0-11110 GCA_038041995.1 Gemmatimonadota bacterium
CTGCCCGCGGCGGTCACGACTCCCGCGTCGCGCACGGCACCCGCGGCGGCGGCGAGCGCCGCTTCGGCGACGACGAGCCCGCCGTTCACGCTTGCCGCCGAAGTCTTCAATCTCGACGATGCCAGCGCAGCTGCCGCGGCGGGCGCCACCGAGATTGTCTTCGACCCCTTCCTGCGTCACCCGGCGCCCCCGCTTGCGCGCATCAGGACGCTGGCCGCCGAACTGGAGGGGCAGGGCATCTCGCTGCGACTGCGCACGCCGAGCATCGTTCGGCCCGAAGATCGGCGCGCGCTGCAGAAGTGGCTCGACCTGGGCCTGCCAATCCTCAGCGGGCACCTGGGGCTCATCGCCGAACTCGGCGCCGACGGACGAGACGTCACCGCCGACTACGCCGTGAACTGCTTCAACGCGCATACCGCGCGCGAGTACTTCAGCCTCGGTGCGCGGCGCATCACGGCGTCCATCGAGTTGACCGCCGACGAGATCGCGCAGTTGGTGTCCCCGTGGAACGGCGAGAGGTTCGACGTCCTGCTCTACGGGCGCCCCGAAGGAATGACCCTCGAACACTGCGTGCTTTCCGCGGCGTTCGACCGCGAGGTGACGGCCTGTCGTGACCTGTGCGTGCAGAAGCACCCGAACGTTGCGCTCACCGATCCCACGGGCTACCAGTTCCCGGTGGCCACCGACAGCGCCTGCCGCAATCGCCTGTTGCACTCACGCCCCATCGACGGTGCGCAGTACCTGGCGCGGCTGTGGCGCGGCGGTGTGCGCGGCTATCGGGCCGTCTTCAACGTGCGCGGTGACGAGGTGTCGGCCATCATGCGCTCGTATCGGCAGATGCTCGATGCGCTGGTGGCGGGCGACTTGCCGGCGGTCGACGCGGTGCGCACGGTTCTTGGTGACCAATACACGCGCGGACATTTCGCCCGCGCCGTCTGAGGAGTTCATGGACGACAGTCTCTACTTCAACGAACAACATCTCGCGGTGCGCGAGATGGTCCGGGCGTTCGCCCGCGATGAAGTCGCGCCGATTGCCGCCCGGTTCGACGAGTCGCAGGACTTTCCCTGGGCAACCGTCAAGCGCATGGGCGAACTGGGGCTGCTCGGCATTCCGTGGGACGAATCGCTCGGCGGCAGCGGGTTCGACACCCTCGCCTACGTGAGCGCCATTCAGGAGATGGCCAAGGTCTGCGCGTCGCACGCCATCACCATCTCGGCGCACACCACGCTGGGAACGTCGCCCATCGTGCACTTCGGGACGCCGGCGCAGAAGGAGAAGTACGTCCCGCTGCTGGCCTCGGGCACGGTGCTCGGCGGTTTCGGCCTGACCGAGCCGGGAGCCGGCAGCGATTCCGGCGCCACGCGGACGACCGCCGTGCGCAAGGGCGGATGTTACCTGCTCAACGGCACCAAGCGCTTCATCACGCACGGCGGGGTCGGGGAGATCTTCGTGGTGACGGCCGTCACCGATCCGTCGCGCGGCACGAAGGGCATCAGTTCGTTCATCCTGACCAAGGAAACCTGCGATCTCGAGGCGGCGCGCCAGGCGGGTGTCGGGCACAGCGCCACGCTGCCGTCCATGAAGGGATTCCGCTCGGGCAAGAAGGAAGACAAGCTGGGCTGGCGCGCATCCGACACGCGCGAACTGATCTTCGAGGACGTCGAGGTTCCGGCCGAGAACCTGCTCGGGGAAGAGGGGATGGGCTTCGTCAACTTCATGAAGACGCTCGATGCCGGTCGCGTCGGCATCGCCGCCCTTTCGCTGGGCCTCGCCGAGGGTGCGCTGGGCGAGGCGCTGAAGTACAGCGCGGAGCGCCGGCAGTTTGGGCAGCCCATCGCGCACTTCCAGGGGATCTCGTTCCAGCTGGCCGACATGGCCACGGAGATCGAGGCCGGCAAGCACCTCATGTATCACGCCGCGTGGCTTGCCCAGCAGGGGAGGCCGTACGGCAAGGAGGCGGCGATGGCCAAGCTCTTCTGCTCCGAGCTGGCCATGCGGGCGACCCTCAAGGCCGTGCAGGTGCACGGCGGCTACGGCTACACCAAGGACTACCCCGTCGAGCGGATGATGCGCGATGCCAAGGTCTGCGAAATTGGCGAGGGGACCAGCGAAATCCAGCGCGTGGTGATCGCCCGTCATCTCCTGAAATCGCTGAACGCCTAACCCCTGCGCCCCCATTGCGTTGCGGCTTGCCAGCCGTTACCCATCCAAGGCGGGTTTCTGACCGCAGGCAGGCCCCCCGGAGCTGGCGACCGCGTGCCCCGGGGTACGAATCCCTTCTCGCGTCTGGCGGAGAACGATGGTGCCCGATCGCAGGCGAGGCCGTACTGTCCCGACCCGTGCCTTCCTGACGCTGCTCGCTGCAGCGTTGGCGACAGGTGACGAGGTTCTGGCGGTTTTCGCATGGACGATCGTGCGCGCGAGGGGAATGATCCCGACTGTTGTGCATCAGGGTGAGGACGTCCTCGTGACGGACTCCGCCCTGGGCCACGCCACCCTTTGGCCACGCCGCCGTGCGGCGCGAGTGCGGTCGCCCTCGCGTGCGTGCGGCGCGGTAATTCATGAAACGCGAAATCCTCATCTCGGCAACCCAGCGCGAAGTGCGCGTGGCCATCCTCGAGGACGACCAGCTCGTTGAGCTGCAGGTCGAACGTCCGGAAACACGGCGGATGGTCGGCGACATCTACTGGGGCAAGGTCGAGTCGGTGCTGCCTGGGTTGCAGGCGGCATTCGTCGATATCGGCACCGACAAGAGCGCCTTCCTGCACAACTCCGACCTCGTCTACGACGAGGGCGACGATGACGATGCCGAGGACGACGGCGACGAGCCGGTGGACGTCGACCAGCCCGACAGCGCCGATCTGGCGACCGTCGAGCCCTCCGCAGCCCCGAAGAAGGGTGGCGGAGGCGGGCGCCGCCGGCGCAAGGATCCGCCGCAGATTCAGGATGCCCTGAAGAAAGGGCAGGAGATCGTCGTCCAGGTGTCCAAGGAGCCCATCTCCACCAAGGGGCCGCGGGTCACCGCGCAGGTCTCCATGGCCGGGCGCTTCCTGGTGTACATGCCCTTCGCGTCGCGCGTCGGCGTCTCCCGCAAGATCGGCGACCGCGCAGAACGCCAGCGCCTGCGCGGCCAGGTGGAGAGCGTGATGCCCAGGAACTCCGGCGGCGTCATCGTGCGCACGGTCGGGGAGGACGTCACGCAGGAGACCTTCCAGCGCGAACTGAGCACGCTGATCAGCCAGTGGAGCCGCATCAACAAGAAGACGCGGTTCGTGGGCAAGCCGCCCAAGCTGCTGCATCGCGAGACGTCGCTCACCCGCGGCATTATCCGCGACCTCTTCTCCACCAAGATCGACAGCCTCACCGTCGATTCCCGCCAGCTGCACAACGAGATCCTCGAGTACCTCACGGGCATCGCGCCGGAACTCGCCGATCGCGTGCACCTGTACGAGGACAAGAAGGGGCTGTTCGACCACGCGGGCATCGAGCAGGAAATCCGCGACCTCTTCAAGCGGCGCTGTGACCTGCCGTCGGGCGGTTACCTGATCATCGAGCCCACCGAGGCGCTCGTTTCCATCGACGTGAACTCGGGGCGCTACACCGGCAAGAAGGACCCGGAGAAGACGATCCTGCGCACCAACATGGAGGCGGCGCGCGAGGTGGCGCGCCAGATGCGCCTGCGCGACCTCGGCGGCATCATCGTCGCCGACTTCATCGACATGGAGACGAAGCAGAACCGCGACAAGGTGCTGCAGGACCTGCGCATGCACCTCGGGCGCGACCGTGCCCGCACCAAGGCCTTCGCCGTCAGCGACCTCGGCCTCATCGAGATGACGCGCCAGCGCGTGCGGCAGAGCCACCTGCAATCGATGACCGAGGCCTGTCCGGCCTGCCACGGCACGGGGCGCGTGTTCACGGCCGAGACGATCGTGCGCCGCATGGAACGCTCCGTGCGCCGCATGGCGGCCGAGGGACGCCGCGACCACCTGGTGGTGCGCCTGCACCCGGACACGGCGATGTACGTGCTGGAGCAGGAAGCCGACCTGATGAAGAAGCTCGAGAAGGGGGTCGGTTTCGGCGTCGAGATGCGTGACGATCCGCTGCTCCGCGCCGACGAATTCAAGCTGGTGGTGAAGGGGGCCGGCCGCGACGTCACGCAGCAGTACGCGGTGGCATAACGTGCGACCACCGATGACGGATGACAGAGGACGGATGTCCGAGGAGTCGCATCGGTCATCTGTCTTCCGTCATCTGTCATCGTTGGCGTTGCTGGCGGTACTTGTCGTGGGATGCCGCGCCGAGCGCGCCGAACCTCCGCGCCGGGTGCTCGGCGGCATGATCACGCTCGTGCCGGCCGCTCCCTCGCCGCGTCCCGAGGGCGACACGGCGGTCTTCATCGTTCCGACGGACTCCCTGATTCCGGCCGACGCGCTGGGACGCGCCATCCGCCGCGGGCGCGCCATCGCGCTCGCCACCAGGGACTCGCTGCGGCTCGACCGCGGCAGTGCGATGCGGTGCGCAAGTTGCCATCTGGAGGCCGGAACCAAGCGTGGTGCACTGCCCTGGGTGGGGACGTACGCACGGTACCCGCGTCTCGATGCCAGGGGCCGCGTGCTCACCGTGCACGAGCGCGTGAACATCTGCCTGCGCCGAAACCTGCGGGCGCCGGCGCTGCGCCCGGACGATCCGCGCATGGAGGCGCTGGTTGCCTACATCGCGTTTCTCTCGCGGGGGGTGCGCCTGGGATCGATGGTCGAGGGCCAGGGCGATGACACGCTCTCCGTGCGCGCCGGCGACGCGGCCGCCGGGCGCATCGTCTGGAAGACGGAATGTGCGTCGTGTCACGGCCCGCAGGGGCAGGGCACGGCGCGCGGGGGACCCGTGTGGGGGCGCCGCAGCTTCACGGCGACGTCGGAGCTCGCGAGCTGGGAGACCTTTGCCGGCTTCCTGCGTGGTCACATGTCGGCTGATGGTCGGCGCAGCGCGCTCACGGACCAGCAGGTGGCCAACGTCACGAGCTTCGTGCTGCGGCAGGCAAGAGCGAGGTAGGAAGACGAATTGGGTGGCTGGTGGCTGGTGGCTGGCGGCTGGTGGCTGGCGGGCACAGGACTCCGGAAACCACCAACCCCTGACCACCGACTGCCAACCTTCAAGTGTCGCCCTCCGATTTGCCGCGGGCCCTTGACCTCCAACCTCTGACAGAGTATCATTTTAGGCTCGATCACATCTCCTGCTATTCCGAGCCAGTCAATGTCCTACGCCATCATCCGCACCGGCGGCAAGCAGTATCGTGTTGAGCCGGGCAAGTCGCTGCGCATTCCGTCGCTTCCGGGCGATCTCGGAACGCAGGTTGAGTTCAACGAGGTGCTCCTCGGTTCCGACGGGACGTCCGTGCGCGCCGGTGTGCCCACCCTGACCGGCGCCATGGTCACGGCCGAGATCACCAAGCAGGGGCGCGGTGACAAGATCATCGTGTTCAAGTTCCGCCGCCGCAAGAACTACGCCCGCAAGCAGGGACATCGGCAGGGCTTCACCGAAATCAAGGTTCGCGACATCACCCTCGGGTGAGCCGCTTCTCGAGAGGATATCATGGCTCATAAGAAAGGCGTTGGCTCATCCCGCAACGGTCGCGACTCCAACAGTCAGCGCCGCGGCATCAAGAAGTACGGCGGCGAGGTCGTGAAGCCGGGCAACATCATCGTCCGCCAGTGCGGCACTCGCTGGCATCCCGGCAACAACGTCGGCCTCGGCACGGACTACACCATCTACGCCCTCATCGACGGCGTGGTGCAGTTCGAGCACAAGAGCAAGACCCGCTACAAGGTGTCGGTGTACCCCGCCGCGTAGTTGAGGTACCGAATGCAGGAATGCCCGCCAGCATCTGGCGGGCATTTGTTTTTTCGGAAGGCGTACGGCGTACGGCCTACAGCTGCTGTATGTTCGGCACCGAACTCTCTCCGCCATCAGTGCCTTCGTACGGCTCCATGTGGATCAGCACCCCTCGCACCCGCGGCTGCGCGGTGCGTATGGCGCTCTTCACCGCGCCGCCGAGCGCGTGCGCGGCGCGCAGCGAAAGCCGCGGATCGGCCTGCACGTGGATTTCCACGTGGAACGCGATCCCCGCGCGCCGCACGAGCAGCTTCTCGATCGCCAGCACCCCGGGCACTCCCTCGGCGATGCGTCGCACGGGGGCGGCGATCGCGGCGCCGGGATTCCGGTCCATCAGGTCGCGCAGCGCGTTGCGCAACATGCGCGTGCCGGTATACGCGATGACGACCGAAGCGGCGAGCGCCGCCCAATCGTCGGCCGATTCCCATCCTGGTCCCATCAATACCGAGATCCCGATCCCGACGAAGGCCGCCGCGCTGGTCAGCGCGTCGGACAGGTGGTGCCACGCGTCCGCCTGCACCGCCGTGCTTCCGACATCGGTGCCCACGGCCCCGATGCGGCGGAAGAGCGTCGTCTTGATGAGGACTACGGCGATGAGCACGGCCAGCGTCCATGGCGCCGGCGCGTGATGCGGCATACGGATTTCGCGGACAGCCTGCACGGCGATGCCGGCCGCCGCCCCGAGGAGCATCAGGGACACGGTGGCGCTGGCGACCGTCTCCGCCTTGCCGTACCCGAACGGGTAGTCGTTGTCGGGGTCCCGGCGCGCGATGCGCAGGCCGCCCCACACGATGAGTGAGGCGAAGATGTCGGCGGAAGACTCCACCGCGTCGGCGACCAGCGCATACGAGTGGCCGACCAGGCCGGCGACCAGCTTGACCAGCGCCAGCGACGCGTTGGAGAAGAGGCTCCACTGCACGGAGCGAAGGCCGCGATCGAAGTCCGAGTGCACGGCGGAAACCTATTGGGGCATCCGCGCCGACGCCACGCGAAACGGAAACAGACTGCGGGCCGCCAACGTACGATATGGGGAAGACATCACCTGACGGGAGAGGATATGAGCCTGTGGGACAAGCTGAATACCGAGCTGAACCGCGCCGGACGCGCGGCGCAGGGCGCTTTCGACGAGGGACGCCTCCGCATCGAGATCTTTCGGGTGCGCCAACTCGCCGACAAGTCTGCGCAGGCGCTTGGCTATGCCGTCTACCGGGCGCGGGCCAAGGGTGAGGAGCTGGATGCCGCCGCCTGGGACCGCCTCGCCGCCAACCTGAAGGAGCACGAAGCCGAGGCGACGCGACTCGAGGAACAGCTCGCCCAGCACGGGAGTCCCGCCGAAGCCGCGTCGCCGGAACCTCCTGCAGGCGGCGCCGGCGGCGGCGACCCCGGCGCGGCGACGTCGAATCCGCCGGGCGCACCGTAATCCGGCACCTGACGACGGAGTGTCAGTCGATTCCCTCTTACGTCCGGGCCATCGCCGACGGCAAGTTTATGGAGCGTCCGACGCGTCCAGGTCAGGGCGCCGATCATTGTGGAGGTGCAGAGATGCGACGTTTGCTGTCGTTCGCGCTGGCCGTTGTGTCGTGTGCAAGCCTTGGCGCTCTCACCGTCTCGGCCCAGGCTCCCGCCACCCAGGCTCCCGTCGCCAAGGCTCCAGCTGCCCAGGTTCCCGCGACCGGTGCGCAGGTCGTGCGCGTGGAGGGCGCGGACTATTCCTTCATCGTGCCGGCGAACATCAAGGCCGGCCTCACCGTATTCAACCTCGTCAACGTCGGGCGTGACGTGCATGCCATGACGGTGCTGGCGTTGCCGTCCGGGCGTACGATGAAGCAGTTCCTCGATGTGTTCAAGGCTTCCGGCAAGACGCCGGCGTGGGCCCCGGCGCTTGGAGAGACCGGAACCATCAAGCCGGGCGACGAGGCGTTCGTCACCGCGCGGTTGAAGCCGGGACGCTACGTGCTGGCGTGCTTCATTGCGGCGGCCGACGGACGCTCGCACACCGAAGTGGGAATGGTGCAGCTGGTCACCGCTAGGTAGCGCGTGCGGATCGACGCAACGAGGGCCGGAACATCATGGATGTTCCGGCCCTCGTCTGTCGTACTCTGTCGTCGTCTGTGGCTTTCTGTCGTCCTCTGCCTACGGCTTGTACCGTTCCGTCAACTCGTCCTGTCGCGACTTGCCACCCTGCTTCACGCCGCGAATGAACACCTGTTCGGCCCGAGTCGAGAACTCGAAGGGATCGCCGTCCCAGATCACCACGTTGGCTTCGCGCCCGGCACGCAATGACCCAACCTTGTCGGCCAGTCCGAATGCCTCGGCCGGGGACAGGGTGATGGCGCGCAGAGCATCATCCCACGACATCCCGTAAGCCACGGCGTTCCCGGCCTCCTGCCGGATGTTCATGACGTTGAAGTTCTCGGAGTCTCCGGGGCCGTTGCCGATGAGCACCACTGACACACCGGCGGCCCGCAGCAGCGCCGCGTTCTCCTGGCGCGTGCCCAGGGCCTCGAAGCTGCTGGGGATATTGCTCATGGCGCCCACCATCACCGACACCTTGGCCGCCGCCAGTTCCCTGGCCACCTGCCAGCCCTCGGCGGCCCCGACGATGATCAGCTTCAATGGCAGTCGGTCGCGCTGTGTGAGGGCGAGCACTGCGCGAATGTCGCTGGCGCGATTCACCTCGATGGCGAGCGGAAGCGTGGTGTCCACCACCGCCTGCAACGCCTCGAGATCGGCACGCGGGGCGGCCAACGCGCGTGAAGCGTTGCGGTCGTAGGCCGCGCGATTCTGCCCGTAGAGCTTCGCATCCAGCAGCAGGTCGCGGAGCTTCCCCAGCAGCTCGCCGCGCGCGCCGGCCTGCGCCGCATCGTTGCTGAACGAAGCGATCATGGCCACCGGTGCGGTGCCCCTGCCGGCGCCCCGTCGCACGAGCATCGAGTCCACGTTGTCGCCGGTGAGGTTGATCACCGCAGCCTGTCCCGAGACGAGCCCGCCGCTCGGATGCACGAGCACCGTGGTCACGCCGCCCTGGCGTGCCGGGACGATGAACGTCGACGCGGGGTTGATGCCTTCCCACGCCTTGAATGCGGCCGCCACGCCATTGGTCCCCTTGGCGCGCGTGTCGTTGTAGCCGCCGCTGAACTGCGGGCTTCCCGCCTCGGACAGGCCGAGCTGCGTGGAGGCGTTGAACAGGCCGGGCGTCACCCACTTGCCGGCGGCGTTGATCACCTGCGCGCCGGCCGGCACGGCCACCGACGCACCCACCTCGACGATGCGGCCGTCGCGAATGAGCACCGTGCCGCGCTCGATCCTCGGGCCGCTGACCGGAAAGACCGTTCCGCCGGTGATGGCGATGACCTGCGAGGTTGGCCGTGCTGGAGCGCCGCCCGTCTGTGCCTGTGCCTCTGCGCCAAGGCACAGCACCAGCGCCGGCAACAAGAGTCGGTGTGTCATCAGCGGATCCTCCCGTCATTGGCCGGCACGTAGCCGAGTTCGAAGTCGGTGCGCCAGCGCTGCGTGGCGTCGGCTCGGTCAAAGTAGACGGCGCCGTCGATCCACACCTTCTCGGCGCGCGTGTACACCGAGAGTGGGTTCCCCGACCAGAGCACCACGTCGGCATTCTTGCCAGGTTCGATGGTGCCTATGCGATCGTCGAGTCCCAGCGCCCACGCCGGGTTCCGGGTGATCCAGGTGATGGCGTCCTCGTCGGAAATGCGCAGTCCCGCTTCCCGAGCGGCGGCGAGCGCCTTGGCGGCCTCCTGATTGAGGCGCTGCGACCCCGAAGGGTCGTCCGAGTGCACGATCGCGCGCGCGCCGGCCACATGTACCAGCCCGATGTTCGCGCGGACGCCATCGAGGGCCTCCATCTTGAAACCGCCCCAGTCGGCCCACAGCGAGCCCGAAATGCCTTCCTTCGCCAGCACGTCAGCCACCTTGTACGCTTCCACTCCGTGGTGAAAGGAGCGGATCTGGTAGCCGAACTCCCGGGCGATGTCGATCATCTGCATCATCTCGTCGGCCTGATAGCAGTGGTTGTGCACCAGGATGTTGCCGCGCAGCACCTCGGCCAGCGTTTCCATGCCCAGGTCGCGTGAGGGTGCTTCGCCCTGCTTGTCGACGAGCCACTTGTCCCATTTCCGGCGGTACTGCTCCGCCTGAATCCACGCCGCCCGATACCCTGCGACGTTGCCCATGCGGGTCGACGGGCCGCGCTGCGCGTACACGCGCTTGGGATTCTCGCCGCACGCCATCTTCAGGCCGTACTTCGCACCCGGGAACTTCATTCCCTGTACGGAGCGCGACGGCACCACCTTGAGCACCACGGAGCGGCCGCCGATGAGGTTGGCCGAGCCGGGGAGCACCTGCAGGGTCGTGACGCCACCCATGAGATCGCGCGGGAATTGCGGGTCCTGCGGCCACACCGAGTGTTCGGCCCAGACGTGCGCCGTCACCGGGGCCGTCGCTTCGTTGCCATCAGAGTGCGCGGCCGTTCCCGGGGCGGGGTACACACCGAGATGCGAATGCGTGTCGATGAGGCCCGGCGTCACATACTTGCCCGTGCCGTCGATCACCACCGCGCCTGCGGGGGCGTCGACCGTCGCGCCAACGGCCACGATCTTCCCGTCGCGCAACAGCACGGCGCCGTTGCGGATCATCGGACCCGCCGCGGTGAAGATGCTGACGTTGCGGATGACCGTGGCGCGAGTTGGACGCGCCGCGTAGGTGCTGGGAAACGGGTCGGCGTTCGGCACCGAGAGGGCACCGGCGCCCGGGGGCGCCACGGTTGCCTTCTTGGCCGTATCGGTGGCCGGCTTGGCGGCCGGGGCCTGGGCGAGCAGCGGCGAAACCGCCGCGCCGGCCTGGGTGCACAGCGCGAGCGCAGTGACCGCGAGGATCGCGGAGCGCATGAGGGGCGTTCTCCTGTCGGGGAAGGGGTGGAAAACTATCGTCCGAGCACGCGCCGCACCATTGCCACGTCGTCGGAGCAGAGCCCGTCGACGCCCCACGACGCAAGCCGCTCCACGACGTCGGGGTCGTTGGCGGTCCAGGCGATCACCCGACCGCCGCCGGCGTGCACCTCGCGCACCAGTGATTCGTCGATGTAGTCCACGAGCTGCCACAAGTCGCGGGCGCCGACGGCGCGCGGCGTGCTGGCCGCGTCCACGTGGCGGCTGACCTCGAGCACCCCGCGCGCGATCTCCGGGGCGTACGCTGCCGCCTCGG
>JBBTFF010000115.1:11120-17101 GCA_038041995.1 Gemmatimonadota bacterium
CCGCGCTCGAGACCGCACTGCGGCGCAGCACGTCGATCGCCGCTCGCGCGGTGCCCGCACCCTTGAGTTCGCAATAGAGAGTCAGTCGGTTCGCCAGCAGCGCGGCAACTTCGGCAAGCGTCGGGATGGCGCTTCCGTCGCTCAACTGAAACGAGGCCACCTCCGCCGTCGTCATTTCCGCAATCGGCCGTCCGGCCAGGGCCGGCTTCGTGCTGGTTCCGTGGATGAGCGGGTCGTGGTGAACGACAACGGTGCCGTCCGCGGTGACGTGGACATCGAGTTCGACAGCGTCGGCGCCCAGGTCGATGGCGCGCTGGAAGGCCGGCAGGGTATTCTGGAGGCGCTCGCGGGAGGCTCCGCGGTGCGCGATGATCTGGATCATTCGATAGGGCGGTCGGGTGGGTAGGGGGACGCTGGTCAGGCGCCCCGTTCCCGTCAAGCCGGAGCCCCTCCTTAACACGCGGCCACGGCCGGCGTCCAAGATGGTGAGCACATGGGTGTACCGCATCGCGAAGCCGACGCGACCGTGGATCTGGCGCTGATAGCCCGCTGGCAGGGGGGCGATCAGCGGGCCGCGAGCGAAATCGTGGAACGGCACGCCCAGGCACTCGCCCGGTTCGCCGCCAGCCACGGAGTACGTGACGCCGTCGATGAACTGGTGCAGGACACGTTCGTGCGGGCGTTCGGTTCGCTGGAGAGCTTCCGGGCCGACTCGTCGCTGCGCACCTGGCTGTTCACCATCCTGAAGCGCCTGATGCTCGACCGGCAGCGTGCCGAGCGGCGCGGGCGCAACAAGGTGGAGCTCGAAGAGGACCACGCGGTGCAGGAGTTCAACGCGCTGGACGGCATGGTGGCCGATGAGGCGTTGACCCGCGTGCGGCAGGCGGTGGAGCGGTTGTCCCCCCTGCAGCGTGAGGTCTTCACGCTGCGCGTCACCGAGGGTCTGCCGTACGTGGAGATTGCACGGATTGTCGAGAGTACCGAAGGTGCGTGCCGGGTGCACTATCACAACGCGATGCGCGCCATCAAGGAGTACCTGAGCGATGACTGATTGCCCCAACGGATTGATTCGCGACCAGCTTCCCGAGTACGTGCACGGCGTGCTCGCGGCGGATGCTGCGGCGCGCATCGACGCGCACCTCGATGGATGCGAGGATTGCCGCGCCGAAGTCGCGTTGCTCGGAAAGGCCCGTGCGGCGATGGCGTTGTTCACGCCGAAGATGGACGTGGCCTCCATCGCGGCCGCGCTGCCGGCACCCCGCGTTGCGGCACCCCGTGTTGCGGCACCCCGTGTTGCGGCACCCCGTGTTGCGGCACCCCGTGTCGCGGCACGTCGCGCGCCGCGCCGGTTCGCCGTGTCGGGCGTCTGGCAGTATGCGGCCGCGGCGGCGCTGGTGCTGGCGGTCGGCAGCAGCGCCTTGTGGCTGAGTGCTCCCGAGCGCTCGGCGCAGCGCGTCGCCGATTCGTCGAGCACGGCGACCGTGCCCGGCACGGCGGCCGCGTTGCCGATGAACGCCGCCGTGGTGGCGCAGTCGGAGAATGGAATGACGTTCGGTGGCGGCCTGTCGGACCTGTCGCTGAACGACCTGCAGTCCCTCTTGGGGCAGATGGATTCCGTCAGGACGCTGCCCAGTTCCGATCCCTCGTCGATGACTCCGGTTCTCACCGTGAATGAAGGAGGCAAGTCGCTATGAAGACCATGTACCGTATTGGCGCCGCGCTCAGCCTGGTTGCCGGCGTCGCCGTTGCACAGAATCCACCGGCCACCGGAGGCGCCCAGCCGCGCCCCAAACAGCCTGCGGCGGGCGCGCAGGGGCAGATGGGGCAGATGGGGCAGATGGGGCAGATGGCTCCTCAGCGCCGCATGCCCGACCGCGCCCAGCTCGAGCAGCAGATCCGCGATCGCATTGGCACGGCGTTGAAGAAGAACCTGAACCTCACCGATGACCAGTTTGCCAAGCTGCAGGCCACGAACAAGCGCTTTGAGGAGCGCCGGCACCTGCTCGTCGAGCAGGAGCGCGACGCGCGGATGGGCATGCGCGATCTCATGATCGCCGGCGATACCACGAATCAGGCCAAGGTTTCGGCGGCGCTCGACCGCATGCTGCAGGTGCAGCGTCAGCGCTTCGAGCTCGTGGAGCAGGAGCAGAAGGAGTTGGCCGGATACCTGGCGCCGATGCAGCGCGCCAAGTACCTCGGCATGCAGGAGCAGATGTTCCGTCGCGTGGAAGCGCTGCGTCAGCAGGGCATGAATCGCGGGCAGCAGCGCGGCGGACCCCAGGGCGCCGGCATGGGGCCGGGAATGGGCCAGGGTATGGGACCGGGCATGGGTCAGGGCATGGGACAGGGCATGGGCCCCGGCATGCAGCCGGGCATGGGGCAGGCGCCGATGGCCGGGCGCCTCCGCAATCCGCAGCGTCCGCTTCAGGGGCAGGTTCGCCCACCCAACGCGCCGCCGGCGGGTACCGTTCCACCTGACGGAGACATCATTCCGTAACGTCGCTTGACTGGTTCCAGTGTGCCGCCGCCGCTAGCTTCCTGCTCTCGGCGGCGGTACTCGTTCACGGGTGCCGGCCGTACGCCCGGATGGCGGAACTGGCAGACGCACGGGACTCAAAATCCCGCGAGGGCAACCTCATGTGGGTTCGATCCCCACTCTGGGCATGGCGACGAATCGGAATTCGGATGACGGAATGCGGCAATTCGATTCCGGAATTCGAAACGGAATGCGAAATGGGAACGACGAAGGCCGCCCGTTTGGGCGGCCTTCACATTCGTGGAATGTCCGTCGGCGAACGCTCCGCCGGACGGGGGATGCGCTCAGGCGGCCTTCGCGCCACCCATCGCCTTGTAGACGGAGCCCATGATCGCGCCGGACACTACGCTCAGTGCGACGAAGGTAATGGTCAGTATCCAGGCCGACCGATAGGGCCAGCTGAAATACACGACCATGTTGAGCCAGATCGGGAAGTTGGCGACCAGACCGGCATAGCAGCCGTACGTGGCACCGCCCGCCGCGTTCTCGCCGAAGATGCTGCGCGTACGCGCGTAGAGGCCGGTGAGTACGAGCGCGATGCACAGGTCGCCCACGGCTTCCCACAGCTTGGAGTAGCTGGCGTTGATTCCCGGGAGCGTCGAAATCGTGGAACCGATAATCATGCCACTCAGAAAGTTGTCCCACAGTAACAACCACACGAACACTGCCACGGACGCGGCGAGGTACTTCTTCATGATGGTGGTCCTCTGGTCAAGGGGAGGCAGCACGAACGACCAACTCCGCCAGTGGCCTGCCCGGCAGCCCACCGGGGACACGAGCTTCCAATGTGGGGATTCTGGCTCCGGCCGTCCATAGGCAGCGACCAAACGACCCGGGTAAGGGACTTGTCCGCCCAGCAGCGGCTCGAGGCTGCCTTCCACTACACGCGACAACGTACGAAAACAACGAAGGGTAACCTTGCGGTTACCCTTCGCTGCTTCAACATCTCCAGCTGTTCGCCGCAGTGCTCCTACGGCGTGAAGTTCGGGTTCGACTCCTTCTCTGCGCGCGACGTCGCGAAACAGACGTCGCGTCCCGCCATGTCGTCGGTCACGCCCGGCGTGCCGTTGGCCGTCCAGCGGCGGAAATCGGCAAGGCGGCGCCCTTCCAGCCACAACTCGATGCCACGTTCACGCTTGAGGGCCGTCCAGGCCTCCGTGGCGTTCGCGGCCGTCCACGGGGCGAGGTTGAGCGACACGCGACGCCCGTTCAGCAGGGTCAGCGCGCCGGCCACATCACCGCCGGTGAGCTTCGCCTCGGCCTCGAGGAGGCGCATCTCCCAGCCGGACGACAAGTTGATCGGCGAGTTTTTCGCCGCGAACTTGAGCTCGAAGTACCACGGCACCTTGCCCAGGTTGCCGACCGCGGCGTCACCCACCGGGTTCTTCGGGTCGGACCCCCACGCGACGCGCGGGTCGTTGGTGCTCGTGTAATACGTCTCGTAGTACGTGCCCCACACCGTGTGCGCGCGGTACGGCGCGTTGGCAATCGCCCAGTAGATGCGGTTGTACTGGTCGGCGTCGATGGCGTTGTACGGCATCTTGTACGCAAAGGTGTTCGCGAGGCCGGCGGCATCGGCCGCAGCGCCCGTGAGGTCCTTCTTCAGCAGCCGGATCGCGGCGCGCCCCCCCTTGGCTGCGTTCAGCAGGGTCGTGTTGTTCTGGCTCGTCGCGACGGTGATGGCCTCGGTGAAGGCCGCCTCCGCGCGCGTGATGTACACGGTGTAGTCCTGCTTGGCGCCGCCGTCGATCACGCCGTCGCAGAAGTTCTCGGCGAGCAGGCGATTGGAGTAGCCGACCCAGACGAGGCCCTGCAGGTACTGCGCGTTGCTCGCGTAGGCCGTGCCGAGCACGGTCTTCATCCGGGCCACCGACGACTCGGAGGTCCAGCGCGCGCGCTGGGCGAGCTGCCAGTGCGTGCCGGTCTCGTCATCGACGAGCAGGCCGCCCTGCTGGGCCGGCGTGATGCCGAAACTCCCGGTGGACCCTGCGGGATGGAGTTCGCGGGCCACCGCCGCGCCCGTGTAGGACACCCAGTTCAACGCCTCGGCCAGGTCACGGCCGGCGCCGTTGACGAGGGCGGGGAATGCCGCCTTGTCATCCAGGAACGTGGCGTTGACAGGCCCGGGGTTCGTCACCTCGAGATTGCACGCCGAAAGGAGGAGCACCGCGATGGACCAGGTGATGGCACGCCGGCGCGGGCGCAGGGAAGTCGTCGTATGCATGGTCGTCTCCCCCTTAGAACGAGACGCGCACGGACGCTGAGAACGTCGCGGGCGCAGGTATGTGTTCGGAGATGTAGCGGACGGCGGCGTTGAAGCCGTTGTTGCCGGACTGCTCCGGGTCGAACATCGGCATGCCGAAGTTGCGGCGGTAGAAGTTCTGCGCCGTGAAGACGAACATGCTGCTGCTCGTGCGCGGGATCAGCTTGCCGAGCGGAACCGTCGCGGTGAAGTCGCGCAGCTTGAAGAAGTCGGCCGGGAAGATGAACATGTCCTGCTTCACGTTCTTCGGGACGCAGGTGGCTTGTTCCCAGGCCGTGATGGGCTGGCTGGCGGCCAGTGCGTCGTAGGCGCGGAAGCAGGTAGGCCACTTGACCGAGCGCTGGAGTGCCTGGAACGACGCGTCTTCGTCCATGAAGGCGCCGCCCTGGTACTCGCCGCGCAGCGACAGCGTGATGTTCCGCCACGTACGCACGCTCACCGAACCGTTGATGATGCGCGTGGGCTGGCTGGGGCCGAACAGGTGGTTCGGCACGGTATCGGGCGTCGCGCCCATCTCGTTGGCGTTCCGGATCAGCTTGCCGCGCATGATCGGCACCTGCTGTCCCTCGATGGCCCAGCCGAAGCTGCCCAGCGAGAAGGCCGGCGCGCCGCCGAGGCTCACCAGCTTGCTCTTGTTGGTGCTCAGCGCGAGCGACGTCTGGACCGTGGCATACTTGTGGTCGAGTGGCGTGCCCGAGATGGAAAGTTCGACGCCATGCTTGGCGAGCTTGCCGACGTTCTCGAGCTGCGAGCCGCCAAAGCCCTCCGACGGGATCTGACGCACGGGGAAGAGCGCGTCGTTGGTCTTGGCGTCGAAGTACGTGAACGTCACGCTGGCGCGTCCGTCGAGCAGGGTGAGGTCGGTGCCGAGTTCGATTTCCTTGGTGCGTTCCGGACCGAGGTTCGGGTTGCCGACGTTGTTGGGACGGAAGGCAGGGAGGCCGCCCCAGCCCACCGGGCTCCAGGTCTGCACGGCGTCGAATGCGCCTGGCGCACGTCCCGCTTCACCGTAGGCGGCGCGAAACTTGGCGGACGCCGACGGCCAGCGCCAGAACTTCTCGTCGCTTGCCACCCAGCTGCCGCTGACCTTGGGGTACTTCTGCAGGCCGAAGTCCTTGCCGAACGCGCTGTTGCCGTCGATCCGCAGGCCCGCCGTGACGAAGTACCGGTCCTTCCACCCGA
>JBBTFF010000116.1:0-11760 GCA_038041995.1 Gemmatimonadota bacterium
ACTAGTAGCGCTCGAAGTCCTTCGCGACCACCACCGTGCCGCCGAACCCGCCGCGCCGGATGCCCGCGACGACTTCCTCCATCGTGCCACCCATCCGCAGCACATGCGCCAGGATCAGCTGCCTGGGTTTGGCGCGCGAGGCCATGGCGCCGAGTTCTTCGTCCGACGTGTGGAACTCGCGCAGGTACTGCGGCCACAATTCGCCGCCCGGGCGGTTCTCGGTGGCCACGCGCTTGCTGGCGTAGACCTCGTGCACCAGCAGGTCGACGCCGCGCGCGGCCTCTTCGAGGGCGCGACTGGGCGCGGTGTCGCCACCGAGCACGATCGACCGGTCGGGCGTGTCGACGCGAAACGCGAACGCGTGGTTCCACGAACCATGCGGCACGGGAATGGCGCGAATGCGAATGCCAGCCGAGTCGTAGACCACGCCGCCGGTGGTCTCCTCCACGGTGACGCGGTGCCCGCCCTTGCGGCCGCGCTCGAGCCCTTCGGTGCGCACCACAATGTCCTCGACCCACGCGGCCTGGATGTTGCCAACCATGGCGCGGGTGCCGGGCGGACCGATGACCGGCATGGGTGCGGCGCGCCCCATCACCCACGTGGTGTGGATGACGTCCGGAAGCCCGAGCGTGTGATCGCTGTGCAGGTGCGTCAGGAAGACGGCGGTCATTCCGTCGATCGGCAGTCCCGCGCCGGCTACGCGGCGCATTACACCGGCGCCGGCATCGAACAGGAACGTGCGCGCGCCGTACGTGATGGCGAACGCCGGACCGGAACGCTCCGGGTCGGGCAAGGGCGTGCCGCTGCCGAGGATGATCAGCCGCGTGACGTTGGCGGTGTCGCGCGTGGTGCCGGGGAAGGTTCGCTGCCCCTGCGCGGCAATCGGCGCGACCACGAGCGCAAGTGCACCCACCAGTGCGATGCCACGGGTGCGGATATCTGTCATGGCGCCGCCTTAGTCGAGGCCGAGCTTCTTGAGCACCGCTGCCGGCGGCAACTCCCACTTGGGCAACGCCATGTTGCCGACGTAGCCGATGTCCTTCATCCCGGCGTCGGTGGTGTAAAACGCCGTCGCCGTCAGGTTGCGCACCAGCGAGAAAAACCTGGCGCCGGCGGCAAAGCCGGGCCTGGCCTTCGGCAGGTAGCAGATGTCGTCGCAGATCTGCGTCTTCTCGGTCGTCGTCAGCTTCACGAAGCGGCGGCCGAAGCGGCGCTGGCTCTCGAGGTTCAGCCAGCTCACGCCGCCGCGCACGCGCACGAGGTCGCGCGCGTAACCCTCGCCCGGCGCGCTCACGTGCTCGTTGATGTAATGGTGCGTCCCGACGGCCGACGCGCTCGGCGACTTGGCGTCGGCGGGAATTATCATGTCGCAGAGCGCGGCGAGCGTCGCCAACTCGGCGGTGTTGAGCCGGCGCGGCCAGTCCTTCTTCGGGTTCATCAGGTCGGGATCCCAGGCGTCGCCGCGCGGTCCCGTGCGAACGTCTGGAACGGGGGAGGTCGGGGGCGTGGCCGCCGGCGTCGGCTTCTGCTGCGCCTCGACGTCATCCGGAATGCCCGAAAGCACGGGAAGCGTGGCGGCAGCCGCGATCACCTTGAGGGCCTGCCGGCGCTTCACGCCGCCGGGGCGCTGATCGTCGGAATCGCGCATCAGCCGATCTCCCGCTTGTTCAGCTGGTCGAGGATGTAGTCGGTGGTGCGCCACGCCAGGGCGAGAATGGACAGCGTGGGATTCTTGTCGGCGTTCGAAACGAACGGCGCGCCGTCGGTGACGAACAGGTTCTTGACGTCCCACGACTGGCAGTGGGCGTTCAGCACCGAGGAGCGCGCGTCGTCGCCCATGCGGCAGGTGCCGACCTCGTGGATGATCTGCCCGCCCTTGGCGATGGCCTTGTTGCCGTCGGTCTCGGGCGTGCCGCCCACCTTGCCTCCCATCGCCTCGATGATCTCGGCGAAGGTCTTCTGCATGTGCACGGCCTGCTTGAGCTCGTGGTCCGACCACTTCCAGTGGAAGCGGAGCACCGGGATGCCCCACTGGTCCACCACCTCGGGGTCGATCTCGCAGTAGCTGTCCTCGTTGGGGATCATCTCGCCGCGGCCGTCGAACCAGACGTGCGAGCCGTAGTAGCGGCGTGCCGCCTCCTTGTAGCTCTTGCCGTACGCGCCCTGCGTGACTCCCTCGAGGAAGTTGAAGGAGCCGTTGCCGGGCATGCCACGACCGCCGCCGAACTCCACGTGATAGCCGCGCGCAAAGCCGAGCTTGCCGGCGCGCTGGTCCTTGTAGAGCCACCACGGGATGTACATGTGCATCCCCGAGGCGCCGTCATTGTTGTGCGGTGGCAGGTTCTCGAGCGCCGGAATCTGCCCACCAATGCCCGCACCTACAGTGTCCATCAGGTACTTGCCCACGAGACCGCTGCTGTTGGAGAGCCCAGCCGGGAATTGCGCGCTCTTGCTGTTCAGCAGGATGCGCGCGGTCTCCGCGGCGCTGGCCGCCAGCACGACGATGCGGGCCGAGACGTGGCGGTCCGTGCGCGTGCGCTTGTCGATGTAGTGCACGCCGGTGGCGCGCCCCTTGGCGTCGACCGTCACATCGCGCACCATCGCGTCGGGGACGATGTCGACGTTGCCGGTGGCCAGCGCCGGCGGCAGGAGCACCGTGGTCGACTGAAAGTTCGCCTTGATGGAACACCCCGATCCGCAGGGCGTCGCGTAGAAGCACGCCATGCGCGACCGCATGGAGTCGCGCAGGACGCGCTGGGCGAACGGGTTGTCGGGATGCAGCTTCCTGGGCAGGCGATCGGCGTCCTGGCGCTGGGTCATGATGGCCAGGTGCGCCGGGATCACCGGAATGCCCATGGGCGCGGCGTGCTTCCTGGCGAGCAGCTCGACCGCGCGCGGCGCCGGGGCCGGTTGCAGCACGCCCGGCGATGAACGCGGGGTGTTCTCGAGGTCGTCGTCGCCGCCGTAGACGCCGATCAGCATCTCGGTCTTGTCGTAGTACGGTGCAAGCTCGGCATAGGTCAGCGGCCAGTCGGCGCCGAGTCCGTCGCGCGTCTTCGGCTTGAAGTCGTACTCGCCCATGCGCAGCGAGATGCGCCCCCAGTGGTTGGTGCGCCCGCCGAGCATGCGTGCGCGCCACCACATGAAGTCGGAGCCCGGCGCCTTGGTGTAGGGCTCGCCGGGGACTTCCCAGCCGCCGTCCACCGTGGCGTCGTAGAAGCCGAAGGGCTTCTCGCGTGAACCGGCGCCACGGAGCGGGGCCTCGCGCGGGAGCTTGAACATCGGCGTTTCGCGCACCGGGTCATACGAGCGTCCGGCCTCGAGCACGAGCACCTTGAGCCCGGCCACCGCCAGCTGGTATGCGGCCATGCCGCCGCCCGCGCCCGATCCGACGACGATCACGTCGTACTTCGTCTGCGACTTGGGACTGCCCTGGATCACCCGGAGCGCTCCTGAAGGGAATTTCGGTGAATCTACGGCTCCTTGGCGCATCGCGCCAAAATGTCGCATGTTCAGGGCGACACAGGAGGGACGATGTTCGAAGATGCCGAGCTGGGGCATGCCATAGACAAGGCGACGTACGACGCACGGGTGCCGGACCTGCGGTCCGCCCTGCTGGAGGCGCAGTTCGCGCTGAAGGACCAAAGGAAGTTCCCGGTGATCCTGCTGGTCGGCGGTGTGGAAGGGGGCGGGCGTGGCGAGACCGTCAATGCGCTCACGTCGTGGCTCGACCCGCGCCACGTCGAGGTGAACGGCCTCGGCGATCCCTCGGACGAGGAACTCGAGCGCCCGCGGATGTGGCGCTTCTGGCGCGCGCTGCCACCAAAGGGGAAGATCGGCGTCTTCTTCGGCTCCTGGTACACGTATCCCATCCTCCAGGCGGCGCTGGCCAAGGGGAAGGTGCGATGGGCCAAGCTCGACAAGCGCATTGACGAGATCGTGCGGTTTGAGCACATGCTGTCCCAAGAGGGCGCGCTCGTCCTCAAGTTCTGGTTCCACCTGACAAAGGACGCGCAGCGCAGGCGCATCAAGGAACTCAAGAAGGACCCGCACACGCGCTGGCGCGTGACCGGCATTGACGAGGACTACTTCGCGCGGTACGACCGCTTCCGCGAAGTCTCGGAGCGCACGCTGCGCCTCACGTCCAGCGCGCTGGCTCCGTGGCTGGTGGTCGAGGGCGTGGACCGGCGTTACCGCGAACTCTATGTCGCCGAGGAGTTGCTGCGCGCGCTGCATGCACGGCTCGAGGCGCCACCGGGGTCGGACCCCACGCCGGCGCGCCCGTCAAATGCCCCTGAAGTGGATGCCAAGCGGACGCTGCTGAGCCAGCTCGACCTCACGAAGAAGCTCACCAAGAAGAAATACGAGAACGAGCTCGAGAAATGGCAGGGCAAGCTGGCGCTGCTCACTCGCCACAAGCGCTTCCGCGAGCGGTCGGTGGTGGTGGTCTTCGAGGGAAACGACGCCGCTGGCAAGGGTGGGACGATCCGACGTGTCACCGGTGCAGTCGACGCGCGCACGGTGCGCGTGGTGCCGATTGCCGCGCCGACCGACGAGGAGAAGGCGCATCCGTACCTCTGGCGCTTCTGGCGGAACCTGCCACGGCAGGGGAACATCACGATCTTCGACCGGTCGTGGTACGGGCGCGTGTTGGTGGAGCGCGTGGAGGGCTACTGCTCACCGTACGACTGGGAGCGCGCCTACTCCGAGATCTGCGACTTCGAGGAGGAGATGACCGCGCACGGCACGGTGGTCGCCAAGTTCTGGCTGGCCGTCTCCAAGACCGAGCAGCTGCGGCGCTTCAAGGAGCGCGAACAGGTGAGCTTCAAGTCGTTCAAGATCACCGAGGAGGACTGGCGCAACCGCAAGAAGTGGGCGCCCTACAGTGACGCGGTCTGCGACATGGTGGCCCGCACCTCGACGGCGCGCGCGCCGTGGACCTTGGTGGAAGCCAACGACAAGTATCACGCGCGCATCAAGGTGCTGAAGACGCTGGTTGGCAGCCTGGAGAAGGCGCTCGGATAGCAGTTGGCAGCTGGCAGTTGGCAGTTGGCAGCTCAAAATCTCAGCGCTTTCAGATAGTCGTAACTCACGCGGATGCTGGCCATCGGGTCGGCGGGCTGGTCGTGCTCCACGAAGTAGTGCCGGATCCCCGCCTTTTTGTGCTGCGCGAGTATCCCCTTCCAGTCCATCGTGCCGGCGCCGACCTCGGTCATCTTGTGTCCGGGGGCGCCCTCTGAGTCCTTGACGTGCACCAGCTCGAAGCGGCCGGGAAAGCGCGCAAAGTACGTGCGTGGGTCGGCGCCGGCCTGCGTGATCCAGTAGAGATCCATCTCGAAGGCCACGAGCAACGGATCGGTACCGCCGAGCAGGATGTCCATAGGCACCTGACCCTGCACCGCCGCAAACTCCGCGGCGTGATTATGGTAGGCGAACCGCAGCCCGGCCCCCTGCGCCTTGCGCCCGAGGTCGTTGAAGACGTCGGCGACCTTTTTCCAGTCGTCGGGCGTCTTGAGACTGCGCATGTCGAGCGACGGGACCGTCAGGTACTTGTGCCCCATCACGTTTGCCGCTTCGGCGACGGTGTCGAATCGCGCTCGGACCTCCTCGAGCCCGAGATGCGTCGAGGGTGACCTGAGGCCGTTGTCGTCGAGCATCCGGCGAATGTCGGCCGGCGAGTGCTTGAAGTAGCCGGCGAACTCGACCTCGCGGTACCCGATCTTCGCCACCGCCTGCAGCGTAGCGGGCACGTCCTTGTTCATGGCCGTCCGCACGGTGTAGAGCTGCACGCCAACCCGCTTGATGGACGCGGCGCTCCACGGCAGGGCGCGCACTGCGCGCGGCAGCGCTCCGGCGACCGCCAGCGCGGCCAGCCGCTTCAGCACATCACGTCGCGTGGTCATCGATCCTCCGGGGAGCGGCGGCCGCAATCGGTGCTCGCTTGCCGGCGAATATCACGCCGCGCGCCGCCGGACGCTACGGGCCAGCCAGTTCGCGAAGGAGGCGCCGCATGAACTCGAGCCCCTCGTCGAACGACGCCACGCCGATGCGCTCGTCGCGGCCGTGCGCCCGGTCGTCCTCGACGTCGAAGAAGATCCCGCTCAGCCCGAACACGGGAATGCCCCGGTTGCGCAGGTAGAGCCCGTCGGTCGCGCCGGTCTCCATCATCTGTAGCACGGGCACGCGCCCCCACAGTCCCGTGATGACGCGATCCAGCGTCGCCGCGACTTCGCTCGAGAGCGCGGTGGGAGCGCTGGGCGTGGCCTTTCCCATGAATTCCACTGCCACCCCGGTGTTGGCGATGACGCGCGCGAGCGTCGCGCGCACGGAGTCAGGGTCCGACCCGGGCATCATCCGGCAGTTCACCGTGGCGCGGGCGAGTTGCGGGAGCGCGTTCTCGGCGTGGCCTCCCACGAGCATCGTCGCCACGCACGTCGTGCGGATGAGCGCGTTGTAGACGAGGTCAGCCGAGAGCGTCGCCACCGCCGCGGCATCGCCGGTATTGGCGACGAACCGCCGCATGGCCTCGCCCGACGGACCGTCGACGAGATCCGCGCTGTTCGTGAAGTAGGCGCGCGTGACGGAGTTGAGGGTCGCCGGAAACGCATACCCGTCCAGGCGTCCCAACGCGCGCGCCAGTCGGTAGATGGGATTCCCGCGCGTCGGCAACGAGCTGTGTCCCCCGCGGTCACGCACGGTGAACGCGAAGCTTTGGTACACCTTTTCCGCGGCCTGCACGTGGAACGCCGTCCGGCGCCCGCCGCGCAACGCACCGCCGCCGCCGTCCACGTTCACCACGAAGGCCGCATCGATGAGGTCGCGCCTGTTGGCCAGCAACCACTCCACCCCGTTGGAGTTGCCGCTCTCCTCGCCCGACGTGAGGGCGAGGATGATGTCGCGTGACGGCGTGAAGCCTTCACTCTTCAGCTGCAGCAGCGATGCCACCAACGTGGCGGCGGGACCCTTCACGTCCGTCGTGCCGCGGCCGTAGAAGAAGCCGTCGCGTTCCACCAGCGTGAACGGGTCGAACGACCAGTCCTCGCGGCGCGCCTCCACCACGTCGAGATGCGCCAGCAACAGGAACGGGCGTGCGGTGCCGGTGCCGCGCCACCGCACCACGAGGCTGTGATGCCGCGTCGAGTCGGCCGGCCCCACCACCTGCACGTCGGTGGCGGGAAAACCGGCGGCGGTAAATCGCGCGGCGAGCTTGTTGGCCAGCACCGTCGTGCTGCCGTGCGCATCGGTGGTGTTGACTTCGATCATCTCGCGCAGGACATCACGCCCCAGGCGCGCCGGGGCACTGCTTCCTTCTTGCGCGACGAGCAGGCTGCCAACACCGGCGCTCAGCAGCGCCAGCGCGAAAACGTTGCGACCACGCGAACTCACGAATACTCCCGGCCGTCTACGACGGCAGCTGGCGGCGATGATGGCGAACGTGCTGCGCGGCGAACTGGACGAGCTCGTAGAGCGGCAGCGCGCCCAGGTATGGATGCACCATCCGGCGGTACGGCCGGCGAAGGTGCAGGACCTTCAGGTCGCGCAGGCAGGCGTCGCCGGTGGCGCGAAACAGGGCAATGCCGTCGGCCGGCGTGGCCGGGCCGCTGCTCGGGCGCAGCTCGCGTGGCGACCTCGCCTTCGGAAACGGCTTGCCGGCCAGCAGGAACGGCTTCACGAAGATCCGTGCCAGCGTGCGCGGCACCGGGCCAAGCCGGATGCGCAGCGAGTTCTTGCCACGCGCCTCGCCGGCGAACTGCGAATACGTTCGTGCAAGATGGTCGGTGATCTCGGCGGGCGACCACGCTTCCGGTGATGGACGCGATGTCCATTCCTCCAGCGACATGCCGCTGATGGCCGCCACGAACTCGTCAGACGCCGCCGCATGCTCGGCCATTACTGCCGGCCACCGTTTCAGCGTGATGGAGGCGTGCAGCCGGCGCGTGCCGTACCAGATCACGCCCATGCTCACGAGGAATGTGCCAAGCAGGGCCAGGAGCGCGCCGGAGATCGTCGCGTCGCCGTAACTCCACGCGGCCATCGGTCCGGTGACGCACACGGTCAGCGCGAACAGCCAGAGCAGGGAAATGCCGATCGCACGACCAGTCACGGTCGCCAGCACGACGCCGAGCGCCGCAATGCCATAAATGATGTTACCCGCCTGCACCGACCACTGGCGCGAGCCGCTGAACTCCTCGGTGAGGCCGTTGCGGATGGCGTTGAGACCCAGCAGGGCCATCATCGTCAGGAAGATCCACTCGCCCCAGGGGCGGCCGAGGAGTATCCACTCGCGCGGACCTTTCTTCTGCTTCACGCGGAGGGTACCGGCTTTGCGCTGCTCAGCTCCGCCGGCGCCACGGTTGCCACGGTCGCGGGAGACCCGGTGACGATGCGCCGGTGATAGTCGACCTGCCCCAGATGGTAACCGAGGTGAACGGCCAGGTGCACGAGGAAATCCTGCGTGCTCACCGTCACCGATCCGATGGCCATCGGGTATTCGGCGGCCAGTGCATCCGCGGTGAGCATCGGCATCGCGCGATCCACCGCGGCGATGGTGACGTCGATGTCGCGCAGCAGCTCGGAGCGCGGCAGGCCGCGAGCGCCGAACTCGCGGGGCCGGTCGCGCTCATAGCCGTCGTTGCCGATCACGCGTCCCACGAAGGAGCGCAGGTTGCCCGCGAGGTGCAGCACCAGCGTGCCGGCCGAGTTCGAGATGCCGTCCGGCACCGCCCACACCGACTCGTCATCCGGATACGCCTCGACCTCGCGGCGCAGGGCGCGCAGGTCGCGCAACAGGATCGCGCGCAGCTGGTCAACGAAGGCGGGTGCTGTCATCGGCTGCTCCGTATCGGTCATTCGTGCAACTTATCCGGCGGTCGCCCTCAGCGCACCAGCGCGGGAACTTCGCGGACCAGCGTCAGCACGCTCAGCCAGGCCATGGCCAGTGCGACCACCGCGCCGAGCGCGGTGAGCGCCATCGGGTGGCGGTAGACGCCCACGACGGTGCGCCGGTTGGCGGCTACGAGCATGACTCCCAGCGACAACGGCAGGATGAGGCCATTCAGCGCGCCGACGAGGATCAGCACCTTCACCGGCCGGCCAATCGTCACGAAGATGATCGTGGACAGCACGATGAAGCCGATGACCAGCCGCGACCATCGTTCCTCGGCGCGCGGCAGCAGGCCGCGCAGGAACGACACCGAGGTGTAGGCCGAACCCACGACCGAGGTGATGGCTGCCGACCACATCACCACGCCAAAGACCCTGTACCCCGCCTCCCCCGTGGCCAGCCGGAAGACCGACGCCGGAGGATTCTGCGGATCGAGCGCGTGTCCGTGCGAGACAACACCGAGCGCCGCCAGGAACAGGACGACGCGCATGGTCGACGCGATGATGACTGCGCTGGTGGCCGAGCGTGTGACGGCGCCCACCGACTCGACGCCGCTGAGCCCGGCGTCGAGCAGCCGGTGCGCGCCGGCGAAGGTGATGTACCCGCCCACCGTGCCGCCGACGATCGTGATGATGCTCAGCGGGTCGACGCGCTCGGGCGCCACGCTGCGCAGCAGGGCCTCGCCCATCGGCGGCGCCGACGCGATGGCGACATACAGGGCGAGCGCGATCATCACGAAGCCGAGTGCCACGGCGAAACGATCCATCGCGCGACCCGCTTCCTTCACCAGAAAGAGCGCGACGGCGATCAGGGCGCTCAGCACGGCGCCGGCGCGTACGTCGAGTCCGAAGAGCACGTTGAGGCCGAGGCCCGCTCCCGCGACGTTGCCGACGTTGAAGGCGAGTCCGCCGAGCACCACGAGGAAGGCGAGCAGGTGTCCCAGCCCCGGCACCACGAGGTTGGCCACGTCCTGCGCACGGCGCCCGCTCACCGTGAGCACTCGCCAGATGTTCAGCTGCGCGCCGAGGTCGAAGAGCACCGAGATCAGGATGGCGAAGCCGAAGCTCGCGCCGAGCTGCTCGGTGAAGGTGGCGGTCTGCGTGAGGAAGCCGGGGCCGATGGCGGATGTCGCCATCAGGAACGCCGCGCCGGCGAGCACCCGCAGCGGCGCACCTCGCGCCGCAGGGCGCGCCGCGGGTGTCGTCACTTGCGCCCGCCGCTCTCGAGATGAAAGTGGTGGAGCATGCGATGGAAGACCGGCGCCACCAGCAGGCCGGCGGCGATCAGGAAGACAACGCCGGAGTAGAGGGCGTAGAGTGACGCGAACAGCTTGCCCGGCGTACTGGCGATTTCGCCAACCGGCCCCATGCCGCCGAGGATCATCGACGCATTCTCGAAGGCGTCCACCCACTCGAGCTGGCCGAGCACGTGGTACCCCAGGGTGCCCACGACCAGCGAGAGCGTCATGATGATGAGAGCGGCGCCAACGTGGCCGGCCATTCGCCGCCAGAACAGGTGGCGGGCGAGCAGCGGAGTCGAGCGATGTTCGTACATCGGCGGCTCAGGGCATGGGCGGCATGCCCATCGCCGCCCACTCTTCCTTCGACGGACCATACATGCCCGGCACCGGCACGCCGGCCTGCCGCATGAGCACCGTCATCTGGCCGCGATGGTGCGTCTGATGGGCAACCAGGGCCGAGAGCACGACGCCCTTGGGCCACTGTTCGCCGTACATCGGAATGAGGTCGCCGGTCTGGGCATCGGTCCACTGCGCTCTTACTGCCGCCAGCAGCGACGCGGCCGCCGCTTCGTATGCGATCGCGATGTCCGCCGCCTTCGACGGCGCAGCGGGGTGCGTCTTTTCGGTGGGGCCGATCACGGCAAGTCCTGCCTGTCCGCCACCCATCTCGCCGAGCGTGCAGGTGATGTGCCACGCCAGAAAACCGAGCGTGCGTCCGCCGGGCACGACCGGCTGGGCGAGCGACTCGTCGGTGACGTTTCGCAGGACCTTCAGCATCCCCTCGGATTCCTGCGCCCACGTGTTGGCAAAGTCGTCGATGGTTTGGAACATGGAGGAGTTTCCGTGGAAAAAGTCAGTCCTTGAGTTTGTCCGCGTGCTTGGCGCGCAATTTTGCGACCTTCGGCGCGATGACGGCCAGGCAGTACGGCTGGAACGGGTGCCGCTTGAAGTAGCGATCGTGGTTCGATTCCGCCGGCCAGAACGTAGCGCCTGTCTCGACGGTCGTCACGACCGGCAGGTCGTGGACCTGCTGTTCCACGAGTTCCCCGATCAGCGTACGTGCTTCGGCTTCCTGTTCGGGCGTGTGCGGAAAGATCGCGGATCGGTACTGCGTGCCGACGTCGGGTCCCTGGCGGTTGAGTTGCGTGGGGTCGTGGATGGTGAAGAAGATCTCGAGCAGGTCGCGATAGCTGACCTGCCTGGGGTCATACGTGACCTGCACGACCTCGGCGTGACCGCTGACGCCGCTGCAGACTTGGTCGTACGTGGGGTTCGGCCGGGCGCCGCCGGCGTATCCGCTCTTCACCGCGGAAACGCCGCGCACCCGTTCAAAGGTCGCCTCGAGGCACCAGAAGCAGCCACCGGCGAGGGTGGCCTGGGCCAGTCCAACGGGGGGCGTTGTCATGGGAGGGAAATAAGAGGGGAGCGTCGCTGACCTGAATTGTACTCCGAAATACGGAACTCGGACAGCAGAACGGGGACGCGGAATGCGAACGCGGGAGCGGATCGGGACTTGGAAGGCTTCCGCCTTCCGTTTCGAATTCCGGGTTCGCATTCCAATTCCGTCATCCGAATTCCGGTTCAGTGGTAATCATGCGACCTCGCCTCGATCGTCCCTTCGAGCGGGTAAAACTCG
>JBBTFF010000116.1:11860-17227 GCA_038041995.1 Gemmatimonadota bacterium
TCAGTGGTAATCATGCGACCTCGCCTCGATCGTCCCTTCGAGCGGGTAAAACTCGCGCGCGCGGATGTTCACGACGCGCTGTTCCACCTGCAGCGTGCCTCGCACCAGCAGCAGCGGTGTGCGCGAGATCAGCAGCGCCTGCCGCTCGAACGCCTGCGGCGTGACGACGACATTCACCAGCCCGGTCTCGTCCTCCAGCGTCAGGAAGACGAATCCCCTGGCCGTCCCCGGGCGCTGGCGGCAGATGACGAGCCCGGCCATTCCCGCCGGCTCGCCGTCGCGCCCCTGCTCGAGCAGCGCCCTGGCCGTGGCCACGTCGTTGAGCTTCAGCAGCACACGCAGGTGCCGCATGGGGTGCCCGTGCAGCGACACACCGGTGAGCCGGTAATCGGCCTCGGTGAGTTCGGGCGCGGTGTAGGCGGGGAGCGATATGGGCACCTCCACCTCGGGAAAGAGCGCCAGCGGCCCGCCGCTGCCGCGCTGGGCCTCGAGCACCTTCCACAGCGCCACGCGCCGTCGCCGGTCGGGCGGTTCGTCGCGCACGAAGGCGTCGAGCGCCCCCGACTCGGCGAGCAATCGCAGCACACGACGATCAAGCCGCGTGCGGTGCACGAAGTCGCCGATCGACGTGAAGGCGCCGCCGGCGCGCGCACGCCCGAGGCGCTCGCGGGCGTCGGGGCCCAGTCCGCGGATTGACCTCAGTCCCAGACGAACGATTGGTGTTTCTGTACTGCAGCCGTGGGCTGTACGCCGTACGCCGTACGCCGTCCGACCACTACCCTCTGTCGTACTCTGTCGCACTCTGTCACACTCTGTCGTACTCTGCTGCGTAAACACGACTCCGTCCTTCGGCCGCACGATCTTTCCGTCCGCACAGACCAGCTGGTGATCCCACCCGCTGCGCAGCACGTCCACCGCGAGCACGCGCACGCCGTGGCGCTTGGCGTCCTCCACCAGCGTCCCCTCGCTGTAGAACCCCATCGGCTGCGCGTTGAGGATCGCGCACAGGTACTCGGCCGCGTAGTAGTGCCGCAGGTACGCACTGGCGTAGACGATGAGGGCAAAGCTCGCCGCATGACTCTCGGGAAAGCCGTAGTCGGCGAAGGCGTTGATCTGGTTGTAAATGCGGTGGGCAACGTCGTCGGGAATGCCGTTGGTCTTCATCCCCTCGATCATCTTCTGGCAGATGGCGGCCATGCGCTCGTGGCTGCGCTTGTGCCCCATCGCCTTGCGCAGCACGTCGGCCTCGCCGGGGGTGAACCCGGCGGCGACGATGGCCACCTGCATCCCCTGCTCCTGGAACAGCGGGATGCCGAGCGTGCGCTTGAGTGCCGGCTCGAGCGACGGGTGTGGATACGTGACCGCCTCCTCGCCGGCGCGACGCCGCAGGTACGGATGCACCATCTGGCCCTGGATCGGGCCGGGGCGAATCAGCGCGACCTCCACCACGAGGTCGTAGAAGCAGCGCGGCTTCAGGCGCGGCAGCGTGTTCATCTGCGCGCGGCTCTCCACCTGGAAGACGCCCACCGTGTCGGCGCGGCAGAGGTCGTCGTATACCGCCTGGTCGCCGGTGTCGAGCTGGGCGAGGTCGATCGTCACGCCGCGCGTGGCGCGCACGTACTTGATGCAGTCCTGCAGCAGCGTCAGCATGCCGAGCCCGAGCAGGTCGATCTTCACGAGCCCCACGGGGTCGAGGTCGTCCTTCTCCCACTGGATCACCGTGCGCCCATCCATCGCCGCCGGTTCGATGGGGACGATGGTGCGTAGCGGCTGCTCGGTGATCACGAAGCCCCCCACGTGGATGCCGCGGTGCCGCGGCGCCTCGGCAAGCTGCTCGACGATGTCGGCGAGAATGGAGCGCGGATTGCGCACGGCGTGGGCTGGTACGGCGTTTGTCGGTACGGCGGGGACCGATGTCTCGTCGCGCGATGCTCTCGGACCGCTGCGCGGTCCTGCGGCCGCATCGCGTGACGAGACATCGGTCCCCGCCGCTTCCACCGCCACGGTCCGGTGCGCTTCGCGCCCTTCCCGCATCCGCTGGTACGCCTGCGTGCCCGGCATGAACTGCATGCCCAGTCGATCGGCGACGCTCGCGGCGTCGGCGCGCTTGGAGTAGTTGGCCGGGCCCATCACGTCCACGATCTCGGGGGCGAAGGGATCGGCCGGCGACGGCGAACGACGGCCCGGAGTGACGGACACCGATGTCGCGTTGCGCGATGCGGCCGCAGGACCGCGCAGCGGTCCGAGAGCATCGCGCGGCGCGACATCGGTGTCTGTCGCTGTCGCGCGAATCGCCTCCGCCGTTCGCTTCGCCGAAAACCGGTCGGCCACCAGCGCCAGCTCGTCCCCCTGCTGCGGCGAGAAGCCGAGCACGCGCGCGGCGTCGCGCACCGCGCTGCGCCCGCGCCACGTGATGTGCTCGCACACCATCGCCGCATGCTCGCGTCCGTACCGGTCGTACACGTACTGCAGCACGCGCTCGCGCTCACGGTGCGCAAAGTCGATGTCGATGTCGGGCGGCTCGGTGCGCTCTTCGCTGAGGAAGCGCTCGAACAGCAGCTCGAGCTTGATGGGATCGACCGCCGTGATCCCCAGGCAGTAACAGACGGCGCTGTTGGCCGCCGAGCCGCGCCCCTGGCACAGGATCCCCTCGCGCCGGGCGAAGCGCACGATGTCCCACACCACCAGGAAGTAGCCGGCCAGCCCGAGCTTGCCGATGAGCGCGAGTTCGTGCTCGAGTTGCTTGTCGTGTCGCGCCGTGCGCCGCCATCCCCACCGCTCCTCTGCCCCTGCCTCAACGAGCCTGGCGAGGTACTCGTCCTCGGTGACGCCGCTCGGCAGCGCGAAGCGCGGCAGGCGCGGCTGGAGATCCTGCAGCCGGAACGCGCAGCGCTCGGCGATCACCAATGTTTGTGCCAGTCCCGACTCGTCCTCCTGCCAGCGGCGGCGCAGCTGCGTGTGTCCCTTCAGGTAGAACTCGCCGTTCGGGCGCAGGTGCGTACCCATGCCGTCGAGCGTCTTGCCGTGGCGCAGCGCGCACAGCACGTCGTGCGCCAGGCGCCCGGTGGGGCGCGCGTAGTGCACGTTGTTCGTCACCACCCACGGCACGTCCATGGCGCGCGCGAGCGTGATGAGCTCGCGCGCAAGCTCGCGTTCCTCGGGGATCGCGTGGTCCCACACTTCCACCGACACGCGGCGACCGAAGAGGTCGAGCAAGGTGGCCAGCGCGTCGCACGCGCCGTCGCGGTCGCCGCGCCGCAGCGAGCGCGGTACGGCACCGCGTGCACAGCCGGTGAGTGCGTACAGGCCATCGGTGTGAGCGGCCAGCGTGTCGAGTGACACGCGCGGCGTTCCGCGTGGATGGTCCATCCGCGCTCGCGTGATGAGCGACGACAGGTTGGCGTAGCCATCGCGGGATTCCGCGAGAAGCACGAGGTGATGGACGACCGATGACGGAGGACGGATGACGGAGGACGGATGGTGCGCTCTGTCATCCGTCATCTGTCTTCCGTCATCGGCGTCGACCGTCAGCTCCGCCCCGATGATCCCCGCGAGGTTGGCGGCCTTCGCGGCTGTGGCGAAGCGCACTGCCCGCCCAGGTCGTCGTGGTCGGTGAGGGCGAGCGCCGAGAGCCTGAGTTCGACCGCGCGCTCGACGAGGCGCTCCGGGTCGGAGGCGCCGTCGAGCAGCGAGAACGTGGAGTGGCAGTGCAGTTCGGCGTACACCGCGAGAGTCGGGCGCTGGGTGTGAAGGGGCGGGCCGCACCGTGCGCCCGGTCGCGCGATGGGGTGGAAATCACCTTAATAATGACCCGAATAAACACCGAAAACAAGAGGCACAACCACCACCTGTTTCAGTCATACCACCCCTGTAGCTTCCACCCCGCCCGGTCGCGGAAGAGCAGGAACTCCTGCTCCAGCTCGTCGCTCTCGCAACGCCAGTAGTCGCGCGCAAAGGGTGCCTCGGTCCACCACGCTCCCGACAAGCGCTGCGGCCCCTCGGCGCGCGTGATCGGAATGCGTCGTCCACGCCAATCGAGCGCTCGAGGATCACCGCGTGGGGCGGAAATCACCGACACGCTCTCGGGTTGCTCGAGCAGGCGAAGACTGATGACGGATGACGGAAGACGGATGACCGATGACGCCCGGTCAGAGGACGCGGCGGCATATGCTGCCGTATCCGTCATCCGTCTTCCGTCATCCGTCATCAGCACGCTCTCCCACGCTCCTTCGCGCTCCGGACAATACGCGTCGACTGCCACCGGTCGCACCACGCCCTGCACGCCGAGCGTCGTGCGCAGCCGTTCGAACGCCGCCTCGGCCGCCGCAGGGTCGCGCCACGTCGGCGCCAGCAAGTCGCCCTGCTCGGCGCCCATCGGCGCCGTCACCGTGATGGCCACCGTCACCGCGCTCACCGGCGCGGTGAGCGTCCAGTCGTCGAGCAACGCGCGGCACCGCTCGAACCACGGCGCCACGCGGGCCAGCGCGCGCGGCGCACGCACTTCGCGCGTGATGGTGTGCGGCATCCCGCCCGAAGGGAGTGAGCCGCGCCCGTCGTCGAGCGTCAGCGTGATGGCCACTGCCGCCGCCGCGCGCGCGTCGCGCACGAGGTCGGCAATGAGTCCCTCGAGCGCGCCGCGCACCAGAAAGAGCACCGGCTCGGTGCTGGTGGTGCTCATCGCCAGCTCGGCGTGCGCCTGTCGTGGCTGGTTGCTGCGCGCGAGCGTCGCTCGCCGCGCGTCGATGCCCTGCGCCAATCGCCACGCCTGCAGCCCCGCCGCCCCCCAGCGCCGCTCCACGTCGCCGGAGGCCAGCGCGGCCAGCGCACCGCACGTGTCAAGGCCGAGCGCGACGAGGGCATCGCGGATCTCGGCGTCCATCGGGATAAGGCTGAGTGGCAACGGAGCGAGGTACGACGCATCACTGCCAGGACAAACGATGCTGTACGCTGTACGCTCTACGCTGTCCGCCGTCCGCTCACGTCCGTCATCCGTCATCCGTTTTCTGTCATCTGTGATCCTCCATGTCGCCGCCCTCGCCACCACACACGAATCCGCGATGGCCACCCGCGCCTGCGGGTGCCACACCCGCGCCATGCGTTGCAGCGTGTCGGCGAGCGAGCGTTCGCCGCCGAGTCCGTCGAAGCCGGTGGCGCCAATCCACCAGGTGCCCGGCGCGCCGGTGGCCGGTGCCACCTGCGGACTGGCGGCGAGGAAGGCCGCGCTCGTGCGCGCCAGTTCGCGCGAGACGCACACATCATCCCACGCGCGCACGTCGAGCGTGGCGCAGCGTGACTTCGCCTCGGCGATGGTCATTCCCGCGCGCACGTGCGTGCGTGCGGCTGCGGCCGTGACGGCGCGCAGCCGCG
>JBBTFF010000117.1:0-10701 GCA_038041995.1 Gemmatimonadota bacterium
GCTCGCACCGACGGGCACGCGTTGTGGGTGAACCGCGCCGCGCTCGATGCGGCGGGTCTCGCGTCATCGTCCACCGGCGTGCTGCTCGAGCGCGACGTCGAGCCCGTGGTGGCGCGCATTCCGGCGCCCGCCGACAGCGATATCGTGGCCGCGTGGCGACTCGGCGCGGAGGCGCTGGCTGAACGGGGCGTCCTGCGCGCGTACGATGCAGGCGTGCTGGCACTTCCCGGCGTGGCCGCGTTGAACACCGATTTCGGGCGATACGTCCGACTGCTTGCTGCGGCAGATCGCGATCGTTCGCTGCCGCTTGCCCTGAACTTGATGATACCGGCACCGTCACCGTACGCCGAGGCGGTGTTGACGATGCCGGCGGCAGGTCGGCTTCTGTCGCCGAACGTCCGCATCACGCACCTCAAGCTCTTTGCCGACGGGGCGCTGGGAAGTCGCGGCGCGGCGCTCACGCATCCGTACGCCGACGACCCGCACACCCACGGCGTGCTGCGCATGACGTCGCGCGAGATTGCCGACTGGACGCGCCGCGCGCTCGACGCCGGCCTCGACGTGGCCACGCACGCCATTGGAGACCAGGCCGTGAAGGAGGCGCTCGACGCCTACGAGACCGTGCTGCGCGAGCGGCCGCGCATCGTGCCGACGCGATTGCGCATCGAGCACTTCTCGTATGCGCGCGACGCCGACTTCGCGCGGGCGGTGCGCCTCGGCGTCGCGCTGTCGGTGCAGTCCAACTTCAACACGCCCCGCGGCGTGTCGCCCACCTTCGCGGGTCAGCGGCTCGGTGCGGCAAACGCCGAGCGCGCGTATGCGTGGAACCGGCTGGATCGCATGGGGGCGCTATTGGTGGAAGGCTCGGACTACTTTGGCGAACCCGGGGCTCCGCTGGCCGGCATGCACGCCGGGATGACCGGCATCAACGCGATCGGTGAGCGCGGTGACACGCGCGCGGTGCGGGAGCGGCTGTTGCGGCTGACGCAGGTGTGGCTTGCACCGGGTGGCCGGCTGGTGGTGCCGCGTGCCGGCGACTCCGGCGAGAAGATCGTGCTCAGTGCAAGTCCGCTCACTGTTCCGCTCGATTCGCTCGTCACCATTCGCGTGAAGTCGGTGGTGCAGCACTGATAGTTCCGCAGCTTCACATTCTCCAGGGCAGAGGTATCGATGCGTGGCATTCGGGTGATCATCGCGGTGATGGTGGCGGCGTGTGCCGGTGCGGCGACCGCTGGTGCGCAGGGGACGCCGGCCGCCCAGGCCACAAAGGGACGTGTCCCCGAGGCGGACTACCCGAAGTGGGAATCCGTGACCGCCGGCGAGCTTTCGCCCGACGGAAAGTGGGTGGCGTACGAACTGCGCCGCGTGAACAACAGCAACGAGATGCGTTACCGGCTGGTCGGCGCGGCGCAGGAACAGAGCGTGAAGATGGCGACCGTGCCGCAGTTCACGCGCGACAGCCGGTGGTTGGTTTACACCATCACGCCGGACACCGGCGCCGGCAGTGCGACCGCCGCCACTAGCGGTCGCGGTGCCCCGGGTGGGAGCGCCGCTGCCGCGGCGGCCCGCAACAAGGTCGGCATCGTCGACCTGAACGGCGGCACGACCGTCGCGTTCGAGGACATCCAGTCGTTTGCGCTCTCGAAGAGCGATGCGTACGTGGCGCTGCGACGCTATCGCGCTCCGGCGGCGCCGGGCGCCGTCCCGTCGCGCGGCGCAGACCTGGTGGTGCGCGACCTCGCGCGCGGCACGCAGGTGACCTTCGGCAACGTCGCCGACTTCTCGTGGAGCGACGAAGGCACGCTGCTGGCGATGACCGTCGACGTCGAGGGGCGTACCGGAAACGGCCTGCAGGTGCTGGATGCCGCCACGGGCACCCTGCGTTCGCTCGACGCGGGTGACTACGCGTACTCGGGTATCGCCTGGCGGGCGAAGAGCGCCGACCTGGCCGTATATCGCAGCCGCACCGACACGGCATTCGCCGACACCAGCCAGGTCGTGCTCGCCTGGAAGGAGGCGGGCACGCCGACTGCGGCGCGCTCGGCGTATGACTTTTCGTCCGACGCCAAGTTCCCCTCTGGCCTGCGTGTGGCGTCGTACCGCGCGCTGCAATGGACCAGTGATGGCGGCGCGTTGATCTTCGGCGTCGCGCCGCGCGAACCGAAGCCGCCAAGGCCGCCCGCTGGCGCACCGAGCGCAAAGACTCCCGCCCGCGTGCAGGTGTGGCACTGGAAGGACCTGCGCCAGTTCCACCAGCAGGAAGTCAATGCCGTGCAGGACCGGCAACGCACGCTCCCGGTGACGTGGCGCCTCACGGCGAACGAGGTCACGCAGCTCTCGACCGACTATTACGAGACGATGCAGTTTGCCGAGCAGCGCACAGCCGCACTCGCCATCGACCAGTCCCCGTACGCCCGGGAAGTGATGTCGGGTCGTTCGTATCGCGACCTCGTTCGCGTCGATGCGATCACGGGAAAGCGCGACCCGATTCTCACCCGGACAATCGGTGTGGCCTCGATCAGCCCGAGCGGTCGGACCGTGCTCTACTCGCAGAAGGGACAGTGGTGGAGCTACGACGCCACCACGGGAAAGCGCGCGAACCTTACCGAGAAGTCCAGCGTCAGCTTTGTGGACCTCGAGGATGATCACCCGACGCCAGAGCGCAGCCCGTACGGTCTCGCCGGATGGACGTCCAATGAGGACGCCGCAATCGTCTACGACAAATACGACCTGTGGCGGCTGAACCTCGATGGCTCAGGCGCCGCGCGCCTGACGCGCGGCCGGGAAGACACGACCGTCTACCGGCACGTGTCGCTCGACCCCGATCGCGCGGGGGGTGGCGGGTTCGGCGGATTCGGCGGCGGTGGCGGTGGCGCAGTCACGATCGACCTGGCCAAGCCGGTGATCCTCTCGGCGACCGGCGACCGGAACAAGAAGAGCGGCTTCGCCAGGCTGGCCGGCGGCAAGGTCGAGCGGCTCGTCTGGCGCGACAAGGCGGTTTCGGCCCTGCGGAAAGCACGCAACGCCGAGAGCTACCTCTATATGGAACAGAGCTTCGCGGACTCGCCCGACTACTTCGTGGCAACCTCGGATGCCCTCGCCTCGGCGCAGGCGGTGTCACGAACGAACGCGTTGCAGGACGACCACGCGTGGGGCAGGCAGGTATTGATGAACTACCGCAATGCGCGCGGCGACAAGCTGCAGATGATGCTCGCGTATCCGGCCAACTACAAACCGGGCAAGAAGTACCCGATGCTCGTGTACTACTACGAGAAGCTGTCGCAGGGCTTCCATCAGTACGTGGGGCTCAGCGACCGCGCGGTGTACAACACGCAGGTGTTCAACCAGGAGGGGTACTTCGTCCTTCGGCCGGACGTGGTGTTTCAGAAGAGGAACCCCGGATGGTCGGGGCTCGACTGCGTGACGTCGGCGGTGAAGGCCGCGCTTTCGAGCGTCGCGGACATCGACGCCAGCCGAGTTGGCGCCATGGGACATTCGTGGGGCGGCTACCAGTCGGCGTTCTACGCCGTCCACGCGCCGGGGACGTTCGCTGCGGCCATCGCCGGCGCACCTCTTACAAACCTGATTTCGATGTACGGCTACACCTCGGGCAACTCCGGGCTGGCGGAGGCCCAGCATTTCGAGACCAGCCAGGAGCGAATGGAAGTGCCGCTGTGGGAGGATCGCCAGGCATACATCAGGAACTCGACGGTCTTCGCGATGGATGCGCTGAAGATCCCGCTGTTGCTCGAGGAGGGCGACGCCGACGGCAACGTGAATCCGTTCCAGAGCCAGGAACTGTACAACTTCGGCCGGCGCCTCGGAAAGCAGGTGGTGTACCTGGTGTACGAAGGCGAGAATCACAATGTGGCGCGCGCCGAGAGCCAGCGGGATTATCACACCCGGCAGATCGAGTGGTTTGCGCACTACCTCAAGGGCGAGCAGGCGGCCGAGTGGATTGCGAATGGAGAGACATTTCAGGCGCGACAGCGCATACTGAAGGCGGGAGTTGGACAGCCGGCCGCCGCCCCTGCCCTACCAAGACCGGATGGTACCGGGAGAGATTGACAGCGGCGTCACAGATGAACACAGAACAACACATGATGAATCGTTGCGCCCGACTCATTGCCACCCTTGAAACGCGTCCAGCGTTGACCCATGGAGGGTTGCAAGGCTTACTCCGGTCCACGGCGCTTGCGCGGTTTGCTGACCGCCCTTGCCGTCTTCCTTTTCGGCGCAATAGACTCCCGGCGAGGGACTCCCTTGGACGCAGCCTTCTTGTGGCCGGAACGAGATTTGGCCGCGATCGCCTTCTCTCGCCTGGGCCTCGCATTCTTCCGCTTGTCGCCGGGCAAGCGTTTGTTCTTTGCCGCAGCGGTGGCATCGGCGGCATCACTTGCGTCAGCCACAGCCATCGGCAACCCGAACAGCTCCGCGAGGTTCGCGTTTGACAGGACCTTGCCCTTCGACGGGCCGCGTTTCGCGAGCCGCGCGCCACCATCGGCTTTCGCGATGAGTTCCTTCTCGTCTACTTTCCGAAGCCGGAAGAGGAGCTCCGGCTGCTCGTCCAGCCGTGTTCCGACTCCATACAGTGCGGCCGCAACGTGCTTGCACATCGACGCCCGATCCGGACAACTGCAGGCGAGCTTGATCTCGTTCGGGGCCGGAAAGAGCCCGCTGTGCTGACGACAGAGGCGTTCCATGACACCCTTGGAGAAGCGCCCCTGCAGCAACTCGACGAGTGAATCGATGGCGCCCGCGCTATCGCTGCAGATGGAACTCCAGCGTGTCTTCGGAACGGGTGAGATGCCGATCGTCACTTCGTAGAGCGACGATCCGCTAACCAGCGCCTTGACGGAACCGGCCGCGATCTCCAGGTGCACCACGCTACCGTTGCGCACGTAGGCCCGCCCGCGTGGCAACCGGTTTTCGTAGTCGCTGTAGCTCTCGAGATTCCTGCACCAGGCCGTGCCCCAGAACGTGCGGGTGATCTTGCGACCCTCGATCACCACCGGCGCGACCGTCCGTCCTTTTTTTCGCAGTTTCGCCGTCTCGCGCTCTGCCTTCCGCCGTCGTGCGGCGACGGATACGTACGGTTTCCACTGAAAATCCCAGGACATGTATCACTCCCTCATTGCGGCGCCGATGTCAAGCGACACCAGTCGCATCAACTCGTCGTCATTCAGTTCCGTCAGGTTGAGTTCCGCACCACCTTCGAGCAACTCACGGGATAGCTGCGTCTTCGACTCGATGAGCTGATCGATCTTCTCCTCAACTGTACCGCGGCACACGAACTTGTGCACGAGCACGTTCTTTGTCTGCCCGATCCGGAAGGCACGATCGGTGGCCTGGCTCTCCACCGCGGGATTCCACCAGCGATCGAAGTGAATGACGTGTGACGCGGCGGTGAGATTGAGACCCGAACCGCCCGCCTTCAGCGAGATCACGAAGAACGGGACCAGTTCATCGTCCTGAAACCGCCGCACCAGCTCTTTGCGCTTCCTGACGTCGGTCCCTCCGTGCAACGTCAGTCCCGACCTGCCGAATGCACGGCCAAGGAAGGCGGCGAGCGGGTCCGTCGTTTCCCGAAATTGCGTGAACACCAGCACTTTTTCCTGCTTGGCCGCGATCACTTCGGCGAGTTCGCCAAGGCGAGCCAGCTTGCCGCTGTCCGCCGCATCCCACGCATCATCTTTCAGCCACTGTGACGGATGATTGCAGATTTGCTTGAAGCGCATGAGGAAAGTGAGGATCAGTCCCTTGCGACGAACCCCATCCGTTGCAGCAATCTGGTCGCGCAGTTCGTGCACCGAGTCCTGATACAGCGCGGCCTGTTTGCGGGTCAACTGGCACCAGGCCTTCACCTCCGTCTTCTCCGGCAGGTCCGAGATCACGGACCGGTCGGTCTTCAGACGCCTCAGAATGTACGGGCGTACGAGTTCTCGCAAGGAACCGTACGGATTGTGCTGCGTTGTGGCCAGGCGTTTCGAGTATGCGCTGAACTGCTTGGCCGAACCGAGTAGCCCGGGATTGATGAAATCAAAGATGGACCAGAGATCGGAGAGACGGTTCTCCACCGGCGTGCCGGTGAGCGCAATGCGGGCGCGGGCGCTGAGCCGCTTGGCCGAGCGCGTCTGCTTGGCCCCCGGATTCTTGATGGCCTGCGCCTCATCGAGAATCACGAGATGCCACTTGGTGTCGGCGAGCCACGGGAATCGCCGCAGCGACCCATACGTCGTGATCACGAGATCGGCGTCGGCAAGCCGCTGCGCGTCGATCGCCGCGAGCTCCGTGGCCGTCATGGTGGACTGATGCGCGGCAATGACCTGCAGCGCCGGTGCAAACCGCTCGATCTCCGACTGCCAGTTGGCGATGAGTGATGCCGGTGCGACCAGGAGATTCGGCATGCCCGCGCGCTCGTTTGCGCGCCGTTGCAGCAACAACAAGGCGAGCACCTGGATGGTCTTGCCGAGTCCCATGTCGTCGGCCAAGCACGCCCCGAGTCCGAGCCGCGAGAGCAGACTGAGCCAGCGCACGCCGACTTCCTGATACGGACGCAGCGTGCCGCGCAGCTCGTTCCCTGGTTCGACGGACGCGAGCCCGTCCGGAGAGCGAAGCGCCTGCAAAAGCGGGGCGAGCCAGGCGCCGGCGTTGACGTGGGACCATCCACGGTCGGCAGATAGTGCGCCGTCACCGTCAGCGGCGGTCACGTCTGCACCAGAGAGCAACCGCGTGGCTTCGGCGAACGTGAGCCCGCGCTCGGCGGCGATGCGCTCCGTGGCCTTGAACCGTTCCATCGTTCGCTGAAGCTGCTCGGAGTCGATCTCGATCCACTGGCCGCGGATGAATGCGAGTCCGCGCGTGCCAGCAAGAATCTGGTTGACTTCGGCCGAAGTCAGCTGTGCGCCGTCAAGCGTGATGGCCATGCTGAAATCGAGGAGCGCACTGGTGCCCAAGCCGGCGGGTGCTTGCGACCCGACGGTGGTCGACACCTGTGGGCGCGCCGGGCGATTGGCGCGCCAGCTCGCGGGCATGCGTACGATGACACCGGCGCGTTCGAGCTCGGGGACGTCGGAGAGGAAACGAAACGCATCGGACGCCGACCAGCGCAGTGGATGAAATATCTCTCCGGCGTCCACCATCTCGCGCAACCAGTTGCACTGCGCGGCGGCGCGCTGCACCGGTAGGAGCAGGGAGAGCAGTCGCTCGTGATTCCGCGCGCCGACGTACTCGCGCAGTGCATCGCCCAGGGGAAGGTGCTGCGCCTTGCCGTGCGCCGAGAGCTGGTGGGTGTACGTGGCGAGGAACGCGAAGGGCGCCAGGTCATCCTTTCGGTTCTCGGCGAGGTTGAAGTACACACGCCCCACCACGTGCCAAGCGGGGCTGAGTTGCCTGAGCAACTCTTCCGTCGTGCATCCAGTCTGTGCCTGTCGCGTGGCGAACGCCGCATCGATCTCGTGCCAGAGTGCCTGGAGCACGTGTGCACTGACATATTCGGCACCGGGCATTGCCGGCGCGCCGAGGGCGAGCGTCTGGAGATCGGCGGTGTCGGGCGGCGGTGTTGGCGTGTGGTGCGTGTCGGCGCCGGGTAGCGTACAGAGCGTCGTGACGTAGCGACCGCCCAGCTCGCGCCAATAGCTGAAAACGGGCGGCAGCGGCTGCCCCACTTCGGCGCCGCCGAGTTGGAGGAGTCCGTGCCCTGATCCGAGTGCGAAAGCGTCGAGCAGGCGTTGGGCGAGTGCCGGGTCGAGCTCGGGCGCATCCTCGGACGGCGTGAGGACGAGGCGACCGTGCGGGGTGAGGGCGAAAGTAAGGCGGGCGGGCGTCACGGAATGTGCAAGTGGCGGAGCGAGTGGGGGTGTGAGTGGCAAATGAAGATGCGGGCTGGGGCCATGGTTCGGCGAGCGTTCATCCGGGCGTTCATCCGGGCACTGCGGAGGCATTCAGTCAGTGGGTGCTTCCGTGATGCCTTTCTTAGTCACACTGAGCCAGGTTGTGGTAGTTTTCGGGTGCGTCCGCCATCCGAGTCGGTTTCACAGGACTATGCCAGGTCATACGGCGTCGATGAACCCTGCGCCCACCGCACGACAAGGCCAGTTTCTGGCCTACATCTTTCAGTACAGCCTCGTGAACGGTTGCGCTCCGGCGGAAGCGGATATGCAGCGTTTCTTTCGGATCACACCGCCGAGCGTGCATTCGATGGTGCTCACACTGGAACGACGGGGCTTCATACAGCGCGTGCCTGGGAAGGCGCGGAGCATCAAGCTGATCGTTCCATTTGAATCATTGCCACCATTGAAACGCGTTCCGCGTTGACTCCGCAGCTCGCAGGGCGGCGATGCCCGAGGCGGGCCGCACCGCATACTGCGCCACAGAAGAACGGAGAATGACACAGACGGGGCATCCGCCGGAGGCAGGAGTTCCCATGCCGAGCAACGCCGTGAACTGGTTTCGCCGTCTGGTCAGTGGCTTTCTCGTGCTGGCCGGGCTCTACGCGCTCGCTTGCGCCTGGTTCCAGCTGAGCCATCCGCAGCCGGTGCTGGGAGCCGCATCGAGGACGGCGTTCGCGCCCGCCTGGCCGCAGGGCTTCCTGTGGGGCACGGCGACCGCAGCGCATCAGGTGGAAGGCGGCAACGCGCACAACGACTGGGCGCGGTTCGAGCGGCAGCCGGGAAAGATCGCGCACGGTGACACGAGCGGCGCGGCGGCCGGCCACTGGGACAAGGTCGCCGAAGACATCGCGCTGATGCGCGCGCTCGGCGCCAACAGCTATCGCTTCTCCATCGAGTGGAGCCGCCTCGAGCCCGCGGAAGGCGTGTGGGACGAGGCAGCGTGGCAGCATTACGTGGACGAGGTGGCGCAGCTCAAGGCAGCCGGCGTCGAGCCGGTGGTGACGCTGCTGCACTTCACGTTCCCCGCATGGCTGGCCGATCGTGGTGGAGCGACCGCACCCGATTTTCCCGAGCGTTTCGGACGTTTCGCGGTGGAAGCCGCCAGGCGACTTGGGCCGCAGGTGCGCTGGTGGTGCACGGTGAACGAACCGCAGGTGCAGATGTACCAGGGCTACGTCGCCGGCATCTGGCCGCCGGGGGTAAAGGACAACGCGCTGGCCGTGAAGGCTTTCGAGGGCTTGCTGAGGGCCCACGGCAGGGCGGCGCTCGCACTGCGCCAGGGCGATGCGGACGCGCAGATCGGCGTTGCGTCGAACATGATCGTCTTCGAGCCGTCGAATCGCTGGAACCTGCTCGAGCACATCGTGGCCGGCATGGTATCGAACGGATTCAACTGGTCGTTCAACGAATCGATCGACAAGGGGCAGTTGCTCTTCAGGATGCCCGGGTTTCCGGCGCTCGATCAGCCGGCGCCGGAGTTGAAGGGGACGATCGACTGGGTGGGAATCAACTACTACCGGCGGAACCTGGTGACCTTCGCGCCGGGAGCGCCGGGCATGGTGGAGATTCACCCTGGTCCCGGCACGCTCAGTGATGCCGGCATAGAGATCTACCCGGAGGGGCTGCTCGCCCTGCTGCGGGAGAGCCGCAAGCGATATCCGTTGCCGATCATGATCACCGAGAATGGCGTGGCCGATTCGGCGGGCGTGCACCGGCCGATGTTCGTTCGGCAGCACGCCTACGCCGTGAAGAAGGCGATCGAGGAGGGGATCGACGTGCGCGGTTTCTTCCACTGGTCGCTGATGGACAACTTCGAGTGGACCGAGGGGTTTGGTGCGCGGTTTGGCCTGTATCGGATGGACCGCGCGACACAGGCGCGTACGCCGGCGGCGGGGTGGGAGGAGTTCAGGCGGCTGGCGCCTTTGGAACCCACCGACGCCCATGTGCGACCTGGCGTAACGGCACGCTGAAGTGGTGACGGCGCGACTCGAGGTCGCAGGGGTTTCGGCGAGACCGGCTGAGGCGGCAGGTTGTCGATTCTTGCAGCGATATCCAGAACAGGCCGAGATATGGCTGCAGAGGCGCCGGGATTGCCTGACCGAGTGAAAGGCCGCATGCACACGCGACACGTGAGCCTGCGCGCAGAGCAAGCATACCTGGAATGGATACTCCGCCATATCTGATATCACGGCGCGCGGCAGGGCGGGCGTGTCGACGTCGGTCGGAGGGCGATTTGCACCAACGCAGGAAATTGGAGGAGTTTCGGATTACGGAGATCCAAATACCGGCAGGTTGGCGAGTAGCAGATATTGCGGCGTGGGTTGCAGCGTTGGCAGAGTTGGGCGTAGAATCTCCTGCAGGTGAATAGAGAGTTAGCCGGACTGGCGCTGACTTTGCCCGGCCCACTCAGGAGATTTGCGGAGGGATCCATGAACCTACGACTCTTTGCCAACGTGTTTGCGGTGTTCTTCGCGCTTGTTGGTGTGGCGCTTGTCATCACGGGCATCGGGATCGTCGCCAGCCGACCTGTGGGCGCGTCCGTGGTATGTGTCGTCGGGATCAGCGTCCTCAGCTATGCCGTTCACCTCGGCATCGAAGCGGCACAAAGGAGATTCCCTCAGTGGATCCGCGACCTTTCTGACAGCGTGCGTCTCTGAGCCCGAGGGCCGCGACCCCATGATGCCGGCTAACCAAGGGTTGCTGCCGGCGTGGCGTGCGGCGCGCGAGATGACGTTGCGCCTTCGCGTCCGGCGTGCGAGCCTGAATGTGCTGCGTCCGGCGAGTGCCACGCGGCAGAACCCTGGTCGTT
>JBBTFF010000118.1:0-6268 GCA_038041995.1 Gemmatimonadota bacterium
CGCCACCCCGCACTCAACCCGCAGTGCAGGTAACCCGCCGCTCCACCTCCACTCCATCCCCTCACCAGAACCCGCCACCCCGCACCCGTGCCTTTTCTCACAGATCTCCACACCCGCGCGTCGGAGTCCCTGCGCCGCATCGTCTTCGCCGAGTCGGCCGACGCGCGGGTACTCGAGGCCGTGCGACGGCTGCGGCGCGCGGGCGTTGTTGCGCCGGTGCTGGTGCTGGATCCCGCGTCGCCCGCGACGCACGAGGCGGCACGCGAGACCGGCTGCGAATGCGTCGATCCCCTGAGCGACGCGCACGGCGAACGGCTGGTCGAGGCGCTGATCCTCGCCCGTGCGCACAAGGGACTTACCCTCGAAGGGGCACAGCGCCTCGCCCGCGATCCGCTGGTCTTCGCCACTTGGCTGCTGCACGAACGCGCCGCGCACGGGTGCGTAGCGGGTGCGGTGCGCACCACCGCCGAGGTGGTTCGGTACGCGCTGTGGCTGATCGGCCCGGCCGAGGGTGTTCAGACTGTTTCCAGCAGCTTCTACATGGTGCTCGGTGAGGGCGACGCCAACGGCCAGGTGCTGACGTTCACCGACTGCGCGGTGGTCGTCGAGCCGACGGCCGTGCAACTGGCCGACATTGCCATCGCGGCCGCGGTGGCGCGCCGCCGCATCGTCGGCGACGAGCCGTGCGTGGCGCTGCTGTCCTTCAGCACCAAGGGGAGCGCCGAGTCGCCGTCGGTGACGAAGGTGCGGGAGGCGCTGTCGCTCATTCGCGCGCGCGAGCCGGAGTTGCGGGTGGATGGGGAACTGCAAGGGGACGCCGCGCTGGTGGCCGCGGTGGCGGTGCGCAAGTCGCCGGGGAGCCCGGTGGCCGGGGCGGCCAACGTGCTGGTCTTTCCCAGCCTCGATGCCGGCAACATCGCCTACAAGCTCGTCGAACGCCTGGCCGGGGCGCGGGCCATCGGGCCGATCCTGCAGGGATTGGCACTTCCGGTGTCTGATCTCTCGCGCAGCGCGAGCGCAGATGCCATTTTTGACGTGGCGGCGATGACCGCCCTGCAGTCGCAGGTGAGCGCCGGCGCTCGAACGCGCTGAGGGAACCCACTCTTGAGGATGCAACCGACATGAGCTTCACTGTCAAGAAGCATGCTGACGTCACGATTCTCGAAGTCGAAGGCACGCTGATCGTTGGCAACCGCCAGGAGTTGAAGCAGAAGGTGCTCGAGGAACTCGAGGCCGGCACCCGCAAGGTGCTGGTGGACTTCGAGCACACCACGTACATCGACAGCTCGGGCCTGGGCGTGCTGGTGTCGCTGGCCAAGAAGATCCGCGAGTTGGGCGGCGACCTGCGCCTGGCCAACCTCAACGACGACCTGCAGACCCTGTTCGAGCTGACCAAGCTCGACACGCTGTTCCAGATCTCCGAAAGCCGCGAACGCGCCCTCGAGAGCTTCTGAGTGGGGCTCACGGCGCTGCCGCTCGAACTCGAGATTCCCAGCGACATCGGGTGCATCGAGGGTGCCGTCGCGCAGGTGATCCGCCGCTGTGAAGAGGCGGCGTTCTCGCGGCATCACCTGTTGTTCCACGTGCCGGTCGCCCTGACCGAGGCACTGTCCAATGCCATCCTGCGCGGAAACTGCGAAGACGCCACCAAGTCGGTGCGCGTGCGCCTCGTCGTCGACGCGCGGCTGTTGGTGCTCGAGATCGAGGACGACGGCTCCGGCTTCGACCTCGAGGCGTGCACGGCCGACCCCACCACGCCCGACAACCTCGGCCGCGAGGACGGTCGCGGCCTGTTCCTGATGCGGCGCCTGATGGACCGCGTCGAGCAGTTTCGCGCGCACGGCAACGTGGTGCGCCTGACCCTGCGCCATCGCTCCAGCGACGGTCGCGCCGCGTGAGTGAACTCGACGCCGTCCTGTCGGCCTTTCGCGAGGCCACCGGATGCCCGGCGTCGGTCTGGGCGCAGGTGGCAGCACACGAGCCCCTGCAACTCGAGAGCGGCGATCCGGGTGAGGCTGACGCGCCGCCTCCGGGCTTGAGGCCGAGCGAGGGCGCGCAGGAGCACGAGACCGCGCGCGGGATGCAGATCGTGGCGCGCGTGCCGGGTGCGCGCGTGGCGTGGCTGTCGGTGGGACCCGCCGCCGACCGCGCGATCGTGCAGCTGGGCGCGCGACTGCTGCTCCCAGTCACGGCCCAGGTGCTGCGCTCCCAGCTCGAGGTGAGTCACGCGGCCCAGGATCTCGCCGAACGGTACGAGGAGATCAACCTCCTCTATTCCATTGGCGAGATTCTCGGGCGCACGGTGCTGCTCGAGGATGCCGCGTCCACCATCCTGACCGAGATCTCCGAGACCGTGGGGGCGCGGCGTGGCGCGATCTACGTGCTCGACCGCACGGTCCAGATGCTGCGTCCGGTGGCGGTGCTTGGCACCGCGGGTGCGGTGGCCGACATCGCCGTCGATGACCCCGCGGCCGTGACCGCGCGCGTTTTTCGCACACAGCATGCGCTGCTGGTGGCCGAAGGCGCCATGCAGGCCGACGTCGAGGCCCCGATCCGGCGCGGGGCGATGCTCAGCGTCCCCATCATGTGGGCGACCCCGAAGGGCGGAGTGCCGCTGGGCGTGGTGAACCTGTCGGGGCGTCGCGGGGGCCAGCCATTCACCGCCAGCGACCAGAAGCTCGTGTCGGCCATCGCCACGCAGGTGGGGACCACCATCCAGAACACCCGGCTGGTGCGCGCCTCGCTCGAGCAGGAAAGGCTGACGCACGAGATGCTGCTGGCGCACGACCTGCAGATGAAGCTGCTGCCGCCGGCGGGCGCGCTGCTGCCCGATGCCACCTGCGCTGCGCGCGTGGCGCCGGCGGAGAGCGTGGGCGGCGACTTCTACAACCTGTTCCGCCTGGGCCCGGGGCAGGTGGGCGTGATGATCGGCGACGTCTCGAGCCACGGGTATCGCGCGGCGCTCATCATGGCGCTGGTGATGAGTGCGACGGCCATTCATGCGCGGGGTTCGGCCGACCCGGCGGCCACGGTCGGCGCGCTCCTGGCGTCGCTGGCCGACGAACTGCGCGAAACCGAGATGTTCCTCACCGTGTGCTATGCCGTGGTCGACAGCAACGCGGGGACCATCACTTGGTGCAACGCCGGGCATCCGCACGCGTTCGTGGTGCGCGGCGACGGCACGTCGATGCGACTGGACGCAACCGACCCGCCGCTCGGCCTGGTCGACGACGCGCCGCACGCGACGTCCCGCGCCTGGCACGGCGACGACCTGCTGGTGCTCTTCACCGACGGCATCAGCGACGCGCGCGACCCGCAAAAGAAGCGACTGGGTGAAGCGCCGGTGCTCGAGGTCGTCAAAGCACGCCGCGCCGACGCGCCGTGGCGCATCGTCGACGGCGTCTTTGCCCTGGTGGAAGGGCACATGGGAGCGGTGCCGCCACGGGATGATCAGGCGCTCGTCGTCTTGCGGATGACGGATGACGGATGACGGATGACGGATGACGGATGACGGATGACGGATAACTGACGGCGGTGGGCGGCCTCACACTGGGGCTCCACTCGGTATGTTCTTCTGATCGGTCATCCGTCATCTGTCATCAGTCATCAGTCATCAGTCATCTGCCCCGATGCACTATCCCCCGCCACGCAAGCGCCTCGGCCAGCACTTCCTGACCGATCCGCGCATCCTGACCCGCATCGTCGACGCGCTCGCGCCCACGGCGGACGAGACGGTCATCGAGATCGGGCCCGGGCGTGGCGCGCTCACCGACGTGCTCGTGCCGCGCGCGCGCCGGGTGATTGCCATCGAGCTCGACCGCGAACTCGCGCCGCGACTGCGCGAGCGCTATGCGGGTGATGGGCGACTCACGGTGGTGGAGGCCGACGTGCTCTCCGTGGACTTCGGCGAGCTGGCCGGCGGCCCCTTCGTGGTGGCCGGCAACGTGCCATACAACATCACGACGCCCATCCTCTTTCACGCGCTCGAACGGCCGCGCCCGTTGCGCGCCGTCTATCTGGTGCAGCGCGAGGTTGCCGAGCGCGTGGTTGCCGCGCCGGGGAGCGAGGCGTACGGCGCGCTGTCGGTCAACGTGCAGTGCGTGGCCAACGGCGAGATCGTCTTTCGCGTGGCGGCTGGTTCCTTTTCGCCGCCGCCCAAGGTGGAGAGCGCGGTGCTGCGCATCACGCCCCGCGACGACCCCGTGGTGGACGTCGAGGACGAGGCGCGCTACCGCGCGATGGTGCAGGCCGCGTTCAGCCTGCGGCGCAAGCAGCTGCGACGGGTGGTGCGCACCATCTGTTCGCTGGATGCCGAGGCCGCCGACCACGTGGTTGCCGCCGCGGGGCTCGATCCCGAGGCCCGGCCCGAAGTGCTGTCACCCGCCGATTTCGCGCGGCTGTTGCGCGCCAGCCGCGCCTGATGTTGCGGGCCTTCGCCGACTGCCGGTTCGTCGTGGTCGACGTCGAGACCACGGGGACCAGCCCGCACGCCGGCGACCGCGTGACCGAGGTGGCCGCCGTGGTGCTGGAGGACGGTCGCATCGAGGACGCGTTTCAGTCGCTGGTCAACCCGGGGCGTCGCATCCCGGCGTTCATCACCGGCCTCACCGGCATCTCCAACGCCATGGTCGCCGACGCGCCGTCGTTTCGCGACATCGCCGGCGCGTTCGCGCAGATTCTCGAGGCGCGCACGTTCGTGGCGCACAACGCCCCGTTCGACTGGGGCTTTCTCGCCATGGAATTCGTGCGGGCCGACCTGCCCGATGCGCTCGCCGGCGCGCCCCTGTGCACAGTGCGGCTCGCGCGGCGCCTGCTCTCGCACCTGCCGCGCCGCAATCTCGACTCGGTGGCCTGGCATTACGGCATTGACATCGAGAGCCGCCATCGCGCGCTGGGGGATGCGCGCGCCACGGCGCAGGTGCTGCGTGGCCTGCTGCACGACGCCGAGCGGCAGCATGGAATCGATTCCTTCGCGGCGCTGCAGGCGTGGCTGGCGACGCGCAGCGGCGCCACGCGGAAGCGGCGCAGCGCGTTGCCGCGCCCGGTGGACGACCGGGGTCTGGGACCGGGCGCCTGAGGGGGAGTTGGGGCCCTTCGCCCGACCCGGCGCCCGACCGGGCGCCTGACCGGGCGCCTGACCGGCGCTAAATTGCCTTCATGACTCCTCCGCTTCCTCTCGTTCAGACTCGCCGCGTCGGGCGCTTCACCGTGCATGCGCTGCAGGCCGGCGGCCAGATGCTCGATGGCGGCGCGATGTTCGGTGTCGTCCCCAAGCCGCTCTGGGAAAAACGGATTCCGCCCGATGCACGCAACCGCATCCCGATGGGGATGCGCTGCCTGCTGGTGGAGCACGACGTCGGCCTCGTGCTGATCGACACCGGGGCGGGAAACAAGGAGACCGCCAAGTTTCTCGACATCTACGGCATCGAGAACGACGGGGGCGTCGAGCGCACGATGCTCGAGGCAGCCATCGTGGCCTCCGGTCACCGCCCCGAGGATGTGGCGCTGGTGATCAACACGCACCTGCACTTCGATCACGCCGGCGGCAACACGGCGTTCGACGCCGAGGGGCGCGTGGTGCTGGCATTCCCCAATGCCCGCTACGTGGTGCAGGGGGCCGAAGCGCACTATGCCATGAACACCAACGAACGCACGGCGGCGTCGTACTTCCCGCGCAACTGGGAGCCGATACGCGAGGCGGGGAAGCTCGACCTGATCTCGGGAAGCACCGAAATCGTCAGCGGCATCCGCTCCCTGCCGTCGCCGGGGCACACGCCGCACCACCAGAGCCTGCTGATCGACGGCGGCGGCGAGATTGCCTGCTTCCTGGGCGACGTGATCCCCACCAGGCACCATATGCCGCTGCCGTGGATCATGGGCTACGACGTGGAGCCGCTGGTGACGCTGGAGAGCAAGCGGGCGCTGCTGGCGTCCGCTCTGGCCGAGCGGTGGCTGCTCGTGTTCGAGCACGATGCAACGACGGCTTGGGGATACGCGGGGCATGACGGGAAGAACTACTATCTCGAAAGTGCGGGGTAGGGGTGCGGGGTGGCGGGTGCAGGTGAGGGGGGAGGAGTGGAGGTGGGGTGAGGGGGGACGGACCAAGCCCTCATCGGCACATCTTCGCAAACGCAGAGAATATGCCTCTGTCCCACGGGCGCGGATCGCCGATGAGTTCTTCCGGATGCCACTGCACGACCAGCACCCACCAGTCGTCGGACGCGGTTTACACGCCCTCGATGATGCCGTCGCTCGCGTGCGCGGTGGC
>JBBTFF010000119.1:0-13520 GCA_038041995.1 Gemmatimonadota bacterium
TCCGGCGGCGCCACGAACGACGTGCCGGCGTAGTTGGCCTCGTAGCCGAGCGCGCGATCGAGTTCCGTGGGATGGCCGATCGACTCGTGGATGGTCAGCCAGAGGTTCGACGGATCGAGCACGAGATCGTACTTGCCGACCTCGACCGGCTTGGCGGTGAGCTTCTGCGCCGCTTCCTCGCCCCATTTGCGGGCGTTGCCTACGAGGTCGCAGTCGAGCACATACTCCCAGCCGCGTCCCATGGGCGCGGCCTCGACACCTTGGCGACTCTGGAAGTCGGAGAAGTCGGGCGCGACCGCCGTGGCCGTGAACAGCGGCCAGCTGCGCACGAACACCTGGTCGGTCAGGGTTCCCTCGCTGCTGGCAAAGAGGCGATCCTGCTTCACGAAGAACAGCACCGAGTTCACGAAGCGCACGCCCTTCACCTTGAGCGCCTCGGCGTTGGCCTTGAGCAGGAGGTCGACCTTCTGCTCGAGCGGCACCTCGAGGGGATCGGTCGTGAAGGCGCCCTTCCAGACACCATTCGGCACGGCCGGCGCGCTGGCGAGCTCGATGGGCCGGTCGCGCGCAACGCGATTGGCCTTGGCGATGGCGGTGGCTTCGCGGGCGGCGCCGGCGACGGCATCGCGGGTGAGGAAGCGCGTGGCAGCGAAGCCCCAGCAACCATCGACGAGCACCCGCACACCGCAGCCGAGCGTGTCGGTGTCGACGACGTTGATGATCTGCTGCTCGCGCGTGACGACGAAGTTCTGGCGATAGCGCCCGATGCGCGCATCCGAATACGAGGCGCCGGCGCCCTTGGCGGCGTCGAGCGCCACCATCAGCAGTTCCTTGCTGGCCCCTTCCTGGTAGCGGGTCAGGCTCGCTGCTTCGGGGGCGCTCTGGGCGAGCAGCTGGCCCGGCCTGGCCGTCATCACGGCCAGCGCGGCAGCCGACACGCCGCCGCGTTTGAGGAAATCCCTGCGATCGATCATCTACACCGCATCGCTGAGGCTCGTGAAGGAAAAGTCACGCACTTTGATGGGGGGGACGATGATCGCGGTACCCGGGCCGCCGGACTCGGTGGCGGAGACGCGCACGGGGCGCCCCAGCATCTCGAGGTTGTTGAGCATGAACACGGGGGACTCGTTGTACCGGAAGTTCTTGATGGGCCTGGTGACCCTTCCATTTTCGATGAGGAAGGTACCGTCGCGTGTGAGCCCTGTGTAGAGGATCGTGCGCTGGTCGACGGGGCGAATGTACCAGAACCGCGTGACGAGGATGCCGCGCTCGGTGGACCTGATGAGATCGTCCATCGAAGCATCGCCGCCCAGCATGCGCAGGGTGCCGGCGGCGGACGACGGCGCCTTGCCCTGCCGCTGCGCCCACAGGCGGTCGTAGGCGAGGTTCTTCACGACCCCGTTTTCGATCCACGTCGTCTTGCTCGTGGGGAGGCCATCGCCGCCAAAGGTGGCGCCGGGACATTCGGAGTCGGAGGGATCGGTAACGAGCGTCACGCGCTCGTCCACGACCTTCATTCCGATCTTGTTTCCACCGCCCTGCCTGGAGAAGAAGGAACGCCCCTCGTCGGCATTGCGCGCGTTCATCGCGTTGGCGAGCGTCTGCACGAGGTTGGCGACGGCCGTGGGCTCGAGGATGACGGTGTAGCGCCCGGGCTCGATGGCCACGGGGTTCATCGAACGGCGCGCCTTGTCGATGGCGCGTGCGCCGAGAGTGGCGGGATCGACCTTGGTCCAGTCGTGCTCGTCGGTGCCGGCCCAACCGGAGCCGGTACCGTCGGGTGTGCGCACCGTCGTGGTGAAGGACAACTGTGACTGTCGGGTCCAGGCAAAAAGCCCCTTGGAGTTGGCGATGCACTGCGAGCCGGCGCGGCTCTCGAGGAAGCCCGTGGAAGTGAGTCCTGCCGCGCGTGCGGGATCGCTGATGGTGCGCACGGCCGTGGCGCGACCAGCGGGGTCGAGCGATGCTGTGCTGTCGAACCACTCGCGCGACTCCTGGTACTGCTGCGGCCCGAGTTCGGGAAGCAGTTCCGGATCGTCCGGCGTCAGCCTCGCGATGCGGATGGCGGTGTCGACCGTGCGCCGCAGCGACTCGTCGTCGAGACGGTTGGTGGCGGCGGTGGCCACCTTGCGGCCCACGACGACGCGGACGCTGACCGTGGCGTTGTAGCTGTCGCCGCCGGTGGAGATCTGGTTGACGGCGAAGCGGGTGTTCCCGGTGTTGCCGCTATTGACGGTGACGCGCGTTTCATCGGCGGCGGAGAAGCCAAGAACGCGCCGGGCGAGGGCCTCGCACTCGCCGCGCCCGAGATAGCGCGCGGTACCGGCCAGTGTTCGCGGAGCGTTCACGCGCGCCTCCCGGTATTGATGACGTTGACGGCGCGGTGCCGCGTGGGCGGGCAGCCGTGACTGACGGCGTTGACCTGCGCGGGCTGCCCCTTGGCGTCGCCGAACGCCCCGCCGAGCAAGTAGGAGCGCTTGCCACCGAGCATGTCGAGGGCCGCCCAGAACTGCGGGGTGCGCATCTGGTAGGCGACGTCCTTCAGCATGCCGGTGATCTTGCCGCCCCGGATCTCGTAGTAGAGCTGGCCGCCGAACTGGGCATTGTAGCGCTGCTGGTCGATGGAGAACGAACCGTCACCGACGATGGCGATGCCACGATCGGTGGCGGCGACGAGGTCGTCCCACACGAGGTCCTTCTCCCCGGGCAGGAGCGAGACATTGGGCATGCGCTGGAACTGCACCTGCGCCCACGTCTGCGCGTAGGAGCAGCCGTGCGAGCGCGTGGGCCGCCCCTGCTGCTTGTACCACCAGTCGAGCCATAGCGCCTGCTCGCGCGTGGTCTGGTAATCCACGAGCACGCCCTTCCTGACGATGTCGAACGTTTCGGGCTCGACGCCCTCGTCATCCCAGCCGCAGGCGGCGAGCGAACCGTGTTGCGAGCGGTCGCCCTGGATGTTCATCAGTTCCGACCCGTACTTGAGCAGGCCAAGGACCTTCTCGGGCGGGGCGACGAACGAGGTGCCGGCGTAATTGGCCTCGTAGCCGTAGGCGCGGTCGAGTTCGGTGGGATGCGCCACCGACTCGTGGATGGTAAGCCAGAGATGCGTGGGATCGAGCACGAGGTCGTACTGGCCCGGCTCGACGGGCCTGGCGCTGAGCTTCTGCTTGGCTTCCTCGGCCCAGCGCGCGGCGTGCTCGGCGAGCTTGCTGTCGAGGACGTGCTCGTAGCCGACGCCGCGCGGCTGGATGTCGGTGGACTGCCGCGACTGGAAGTCCGTGCGGTCGGCGTTCACCACCTGCACGTTCATCGTCGGCTGCGACCGGAAGATGGTCTGCACCGTCACCGAGCCGTCGGTGTTGGCGCAGGTCTTTTCGTCACGCAGGAACGACATCCCGGAGTTGACGAACGCGGCACCGGCCTTGAGCGCCGCTTCGTTGGCAGCCAGCAGATAGGCGACCTTTTCCTCGATGGGAATGTCGAAGGGGTCGATACGGACGGGGCTCGTCCAGGTGCCGTTCGGCACGACCGGCGAGGGGGCCAGGACGACAGGGCGCACGAGGGCGACGCGATTGGCCTTGGCCTGGGCGACGGCCTGGCGCGCGACGCGCGCGACTTCGTCGACGGTCAGTTCGCTGGAGGCGGCAAAGCCCCAGCAGCCGCCGACGAGGGCGCGGACGCCGAAGGTATCGCTCTCGTTGATGCCGAGCACGCGGCGCTCGCGCGTGTTCAGGTTCTGAGCGCGGGCACGCGAGATGCGGACGTCGGCGTAGTCGGCGCCGGCCGTGCGGGCGGCGTCGAGGGCGCGCATGGCCAGCGCGCGAGGATCCTGGTCGCCGGCACGCGAGGCGGAGGGACCGGACGCGCTGGGCGCGGGCGCGGCGGCGGGGGGCGCGGCACCGGCGCAGGCAGCAGTGGCCAGTGCCGCGGCGGCCGTGGCCTGGCCGAGGAATTCGCGTCGTGTGGAGGGCATGCGACGAACCGGAATTCGGATTTCGGGATTGGAATCCGAAGATAGAATACGAAACGGATCGTGGAATGTTGAGGGTGGTGGCGACTCCGGATTTCGGATTCCGGATGGTGATCCGGGATTCCGAATGCGGAATTCGATGAACGATTGCGCATCCCTGTCGTCGCGCCGAGCTTTAGTCAGCCGTTACTCCCCCTGAGGTTGCCCGTGCCAACTCTGACCATCAACGGCCAGTCCGTGACCGTCGCCGATGGGTCGACGATTCTCGACGCTGCGCGTTCCGCCGCGATCGACGTCCCGACGCTCTGCTGGTATCCGCGGCTTTCCACCGTCGGCAATTGCCGCATCTGCCTGGTGTCGGTGGAGGGTTCGGGCAAGCTGATCCCGTCGTGCGCCACGACCGCGGCCGATGGCATGGTGGTGACCACCGAGTCGGACGCGGCGGTGGCGAACCGGCGCAGCGTGCTGTCGATGCTCCTCGAGCGGTACCCGACGGAGCAGATCCCCGAAGGCGGGGCGCGCAACGAGTTCGAGCAGCTCGTGCGCCGGTATGACGTGCCGACGGCCAAGCGAAGCACGCTCCCGCTGCGCGGCGGTGACAGTCGCGCCGGCGACCCGATCATCCAGCATGACATGAGCACCTGCATCCTGTGCACGCGCTGCGTGCGCGCCTGCGAGGACATCCAGGTGGTCGGCGTGCTCGACGTGGCCGAGCGCGGCGGGCACTCCGAGATCATCGTGGGCGCCGACGGCAACCCGGAGCACGCGGGGTGCACGTGGTGCGGCGAGTGCGTGCGCGTCTGCCCGACCGGCGCCATTCACGACATCCTGCCGCTGGCGAAGTTCAGGGCCGGCGCCATGGAGAAGGCGGAGCGCGTGGTGCGATCGGTGTGCCCGTATTGCGGCGTGGGATGCCAGATCGACCTGCATGCGCGTGGTGACGACGTCGTGCGGGTGACGAGTCCGTGGATCGAGGAAGCGACGGCCAACGAGGGGTCGTTGTGCGTGAAGGGGCGTTTCGGGACGGACTTCGTGCTGCACCGCGACCGCCTGACGACCCCGTGGATCCGTCGCGGGTGGCGGCGTGATGCGCAGGGACAGTGGTCGTTCGACGCTTCGCGCGACGGCGCCGACGCGTTCCCGCGGCGCGGCGGCCCGTGGGAGAGCATTCGCGAGGAAGGGCCGAGCAAGAAGCGGCGCCCGCAAACAAACCCGCTGCGCACGCTGCCGACCGGGGACAGCACGCTCGGCGATCCTCGCGACCGTGTGGCGACGCCCGCCGACTGGCATGCCCCCTTCCGTGAAGCAACGTGGGACGAGGCGCTCGAGCTCACGGCGCAGCAGCTCTCGCGCCTGCGCGACGCCCACGGACCGGACGCGCTGGCGACGTTCAGCTCGGCCAAGTGCTCGAACGAGGAGAATTACCTTCTGCAGAAGCTGTTCCGGGCCGGCATCGGCACGAACAACATCGACCACTGCACGCGCCTGTGCCATTCGTCGTCGGTGAGCGCCATGCAGCGCGCGCTCAGCACCAGCGCGGCGTCTGGTTCGATGCGGGAGGTCGAGAAGGTCTCCGACGTGATCTTCGTGCTCGGCGCGAACACGACCGAGAGCCATCCGGTGTTCGGCGCCGCCATCAAGCGCGCGGTGAAGCGCGGCGCGACGCTGATCGTCGCCGACCCACGGCGCATCGAGTTGGCCACGCGCGCACAGATCCACCTGCAGATGGTGCCCGGCACGGACGTGGCGCTGCTCAATGCGATGCTGCACCATGTGCTCGAGCTGGGCCTCGAGGACAAGGCCTTCATCGCCGCTCGCACCCACGGGTTCGAGGCGGTGCGCGCGGCGGTGGCCCCGTACACGCCCGAGGCGGCTGAGGCGATCACCGGCGTGAGCGCCGAGTTGATACGGCGCGCCGCGATGGCCTACGCGAGGGGACCGAGTTCGAGTACTCTATGGGCGATGGGGCTGACGCAGCACCACACGGGCACCGACATCGTGACGTCACTGCTCAACCTGATGCTGGCGTGCGGCATGATCGGGCGCTGGGGGGCGGCGATGATCCCGATTCGCGGCCAGAACAACGTGCAGGGCGCCAGCGACATGGGCGCCGTGCCGTTCGCATACACAGACTACCAGCGGGTGGACGACCCCGCGGTGCGCGCCCTCTTCGCCGAGACATGGGGCATCGACCCGGAGCGCCTGTCGCTGAAGGCCGGGCGCAAGGTCACGCAGATCGTGGGCGCCGACTCGCCGGTGCGCGCGATGTACATCATGGGCGAGAATCCCGTCATCTCCGACCCGGACGTCTCGCATGCCGAGGCGTGGTTCCGCGGGCTCGAGTTCCTGACGGTGCACGACATCTTCCTCACCGAAACGGCGCGCTACGCCGACGTCGTGCTGCCGGGGGCGTCGTTCGCCGAGAAGACGGGGACGTTCGTCAACACCGAGCGGCGGGTGCAGCTGTTCGAGAAGGCCATCGAGCCGCCGGGCCAGGCTCGCGCGGACCTGGACATCCTGCTCGACCTCTCGCGGAGGATCGGTGTGCCGACGCCGTTCTCTGACAGCGCCGGGGTGCAGGAGGAGATCGCGCGGGTGACCCCCACGCTGCGCGGCGTGACGCACGCGCGGCTGCGCGAGCACCGCACCGGCCTGCAGTATCCCGTGCCCGATGCCACGCACATGGGCACGGCGTTCCTGTTCGACGACCGGTTCCCCACGCCCGACGGCCGCGCGACCATGGTGCCGGTAGAGTACCTGCCGCCGTCGGAGCTGCCAGACGAAGAGTACCCGTTCTTCCTGAACACCGGACGGCAGATGTACCACTGGCACACCGGGACGATGACGCGGCGTTCGACGGCGCTCGACGCGCGCGAGAGCGGCCCAATCGTGGAGCTGCACGCGGACGACGCTGCGGCGATGGGCGTGCACGACGGGGACGAGGTGCTGATCACCTCGCGGCGCGGGCAGATTCGCATCTCCGTGCGCCTGAGCCAGCGCATGGCGCGGCACATGGTCTTCGTGCCGATGCACTATCGCGAGGCCGCCGCCAATCTGCTGACAAACCCGGCGCTCGATCCGTACGCACACATTCCCTCGTTCAAGGTCTGTGCGGTGCGCGTGGAACCGGTGGTCGTGGCAGCGGGAGTCTGACGATGGATCTTGGACTGCGTGGCAAGGTGGCGCTGGTCGGCGGTGCGTCTTCGGGGCTGGGGCGCGCGATCGCCGAGGAGCTGGCGGCCGAAGGCTGCAACCTGGCCATCGTGGCGCGCGGACACGACGCGCTGCAGGCGGTGGCCGAGGATCTCGTGCGCCGCTTCGGGGTGCGCGTGATCGCGCTTCCCGCCGACCTCGCCATGCCGGGCGCGCCGTCGGAGTGCGTGCGCCTGGCGGAGGCGGCGCTGGAGCGCGTGGACATCGTGGTGGCGAATGCCGGTGGCCCGCCCATCACCACGGTGAGAGACGCGACCACGGAGCAGTTCGAGCGTGCCCTGCGGCTCAACCTCCTGGCATCGGTGGAACTTGCACAGGCGGCGCTGCCCGGCATGCGCGCGCGACGCTGGGGACGCGTGATCTTCCTGACGTCGTTTGCCGCCAAGCAGCCGCAGCCCGGGCTGCTGCTGTCGAACACCGCCCGCGCCGGCCTGCTTGGCTTCGCCAAGACGATGGCCAATGAAGTCGCGGTTGACGGCGTGCTGGTGAACGCCGTGCTGCCAGGCCATTTCGACACCGCGCGGGCCGCGGAGCTGGCGCAGCAGCGTGCCGCGCGCGAAGGAGTGCCGGTGGAAGAGCTGTTGAAGCGACGCGCCGGTCACGTGCCGATGGGACGCGTGGGAACTCCGCGCGAGATGGCGGCGGTGGTCGCCTTCCTGGCCTCGGAACGCGCGAGCTTCGTGACCGGAACGGCCATCCAGGTGGATGGCGGGCAGACGGCCGGGCTGCTCTGAGCGCGCTGGCGACTCGACGACTCGTGGCCAGAAGACGCTGAAGCTCCTCCCGCGACCCACCACACGTTCGCCAGCGACTTGCTGCAAAGCCCGCCCGCGCCCTTCCATCAGCCCACCTGACGGGCGACGTTACAGTGTTCCACGCCCAGTGCGCGATGGAATGCGACCTCCGACTGTCCCCGCCGGTGATCGCTCACCCAGTATCCGGAGCTCCAGCGCGTGAAAGCGCTCGTGAAGGAATCCCCTGCTGTGGGGTTTGTGATGAAGGACGTCCCGGTTCCGACGATCCGCGACGATGAAGTGCTGATCCGTGTCTCTCGTGCCGGCGTCTGCGGCACCGACGTGCACATTCACGAATGGGATGACTGGGCGAAGGGCCGCTGCAAGCCGCCGATCGTCGTCGGGCACGAGTTCGCCGGCACCGTGGTGGAAGCCGGGAAGCTGGTGACCGACGTACACGAGGGCGACCGGGTGACGGCCGAGGGACACATTGTCTGCGGCCGCTGCCACCTGTGCCGGACCGGCAACGCGCACGTCTGCCCGAACACGCGCATCATCGGCGTCGATCGCGATGGCTGCTTCGCCGAGTACATCGCGATGCCCGCCGGCAACGTCTGGCACCTGGATGACGAAATCCCCTTTGAAGTGGGCGGCATCCACGACCCGATGGGCAACGCCTTTCACACGGCGCTGACCGCCGATATTCCGGGGAACACCGTGCTGGTGACGGGGTGCGGCCCGATCGGGATCTTCGCGGTGGGCATCTGCGTGGCGGCGGGCGCGAGTCACGTGATCGCCAGTGACGTGAATCCGCGGCGACTCGAACTGGCCCGCGTGATGGGCGCACGCGACGCCGTGCACCCGTCAGAGGTCGAGGCGACCGTGCGCCGCGCCACGGCCGGCCTTGGTGTCGACGTCGTGCTCGAGATGAGCGGCGTGCCCTCGGCGGTGCACCAGGCCTTCAAGGAAGTGCGGGTCGGCGGCCGCGTGCAGATGCTGGGCATCCCCGCCAAGCCGCTGGAGATCAACCTCGCCACCGAGATCATCTTCAAGGGCATCACGGTATATGGCGTGGTCGGCCGGCGGATGTACGACACCTGGATCCAGATGACGCAGTTCCTGCGCTCCGGGAAGTTCGACCCGACGCCGGTGATCACGCACCGCTTTCCGCTGGAGCAGCACGCCGAGGCCATTGCGGCCATCAAGAGCGGCGAGGCGGGAAAGGTGGTGTTCGAAGTGGGATAGAGTACGACAGAGTACGACAGACAACGACGAACCAGATGACGATAAATACCGGTTTCACCAATTCGCTCGAGTCGTCCGTTGCGCAGCTCAAGGCCGACGGTGTGTACAAGCGTCTCAACTACCTCGAGTCGCCACAGTCGGCGCGCGTCCGCATGGAAGGACGCGGCGAGGTGTTGATCCTCTCATCGAACAATTACCTCGGCCTGTGCAACGAGCCGGCGGTGGTGCAGGCCGGCATCGACGGCCTGCGGCGCTATGGCGCCGGCACGGGGAGCGTGCGGTTCATCTGCGGCACCTTCGCCGTGCACCGCGCGCTCGAGGACACGCTGGCGCGGTTCGTCGGCACCCCGTCGGCGTTGTCCTACGTGAGCTGCTGGAACGCCAACGAAGGGCTGACGGCGACGATCGTCGAGGAGGGGGACTTCGTGGTGAGCGATGCGCTGAACCACGCCTCGATCATCGACTCGGTGCGCCTGGCCAAGGCGATCAACAAGTGCACGACCGCCGTCTACAAGCACGGCGACCTGGACGACTTGCGCGAGAAGCTCGCGGCCAACCGGGGGGCGCGCCGCCGCGTCATCTGGACGGACGGCGTCTTCTCCATGGAAGGGAGCATCGCCAGGCTCCCCGAGATCCTGCAGGTCGCGCGCGATCACGATGCCATCGTGGTCATGGACGACTCGCACTCCACGGGTGTGCTGGGAGAGACGGGGCGCGGGACCGCGGAGCATTTCGGGGTCGTGGGCGAAGTGGACGTCATCACCTCGACGCTGGGAAAGGCGCTGGGCGGCGCGGCCGGCGGGTTCGTGGCGGGGAGCGATGCGCTGTGCGACATGCTGACCCAGCGCTCACGCCCGCAGCTCTTTTCGAACGCGCTCCCGCCCACGGTGGCGGCGAGCGCACTGGCGGCCGTGCAGTTCCTCGAGGCCAACCCCGAGCGGGTTCAGCGACTGCGCGAGAATTCGCGGTACTTCCGGCAGAGCATCGAGGAAGCCGGCTTCAACCCGCTGCCCGGCGAGACCCCGATCGTTCCGATCATCATCGGCGAGACGGCCCACGCCATCCGGATGAGTGAAATGCTCCTCGAGGAGGGGATCTTCGTGACCGGGTTCGGTTTTCCGGTGGTGCCGCAGGGTACGGCACGCCTGCGGTGCCAAATCTCGGCGGCGCACACCAGGAACGACCTGGACCATGCGGTGCGAGCGATCTCCAGCGTGGCCCGCAAGGTAGGGCTCTCCAAGTAGGCGGCGCCTAGTCCCGTGACCTCGGGACCACGAGCATCGTCTGATTCCGGTACCACTGGCTGCGCCCGTCGCCGAACGGCAGTTTTGTCGTGTCGGTGCGCGGGTGGGCCGGCGAACCTCCTTTTCGAGGGGTCTAGAATGCGTACGATCTCACGCCTTGGCTGCGCACTCCTGCTGACGGCGTTCCTTCCGGCCATCGCCGCGGCCCAGCAGGCCGACGCGCCGTTCGAGAATTCATGGTACTGGGGCGCGGGAGGCGGCCGCATCTCCTTCCCCACGTATTTCCACCGCATCGATGCACCGATGATCGCGGCCGACTGGATGATCACGCGCCGCCGCTGGGCGCTCGACGTCTACGCGTCGCAAGCGTACTTCACCGACTCGTCGACGGTGACCGACCCCAACTCGTCGGGGTTGCGCAAGGCGTCGATCACCGACCTGCGGCGCGTCGGGTTCATGGGCATGGTCTTCCTGCCGAACTGGACCTGGTTCCGGCCGTACGTCGGCCTCGGGTACTCGTTCAATTTCATAAACCAGGCTGCGCCGATCGGTTCGTTCTTCAACAGCGCCGCCGAACGCGACGCCGCGCAGGCACGCGTGAACGATGCGCGCGCCCAGGCGAAGGCCACCTACAGCGCCGGGTTCCTGCTGACGTGGCACCACTTCGCCCCGTACGCGCAGTACACCATGATGCCGACGAAGGGGAGCGGCGATTGGCTGATCAACGGCACCGGCTCGACGTCGTTCTGGGAAGCCGGACTGCGGTACAACTTCGGAAGCGCAATCGAGAAGATGAGATAGACGATAGTCGATAGTTGACAGAGGGTGGGAGCCAGGGCGGCTCCCACCCTCTGTCACGTGATGCCCGCTATCGGCTGCGGACTATCGACTATCGTCTATCGTCTATCGACTGTCCTCAGAATCCACCGCAGCGGCCAGTCCACCGCCTTGCTGATGCCGATGCGCGGGGTGACCTCGACCTCGGAGTCGGCGACCGGAAGCCCCACCAGGATGCGCAGCGCCGTGCCGTGCACGAGATCGGCACCGTGGTGGGTCGGCCCGTCGATGCCGAACGCGATGCAGAGCTTTCCCGGGCCATTCGCCAACTCGCCATCGGAGCGGGCCTGGGGACGGCGCCGCCGCATCGTATCCAGCCCATCGAGCGGACGCACTCCGCGAATGAGCACGGCGCTCGGCAAACCCGTGGCGCGCGTAACGGCGTTGACGCACCAGTACATGCCGTAGATGAAGTAGACATACGCCGTGCCCGGAGGCCCGTAGAGTCCGGCGGTGCGCGACGTGCGACCAGCGGCGGCGTGGCAGGCGGGGTCGTGCTCGCCGAGATACGCCTCGGTTTCGGAGATGACACCGCGACACGTGACCCCGGCGCGCGTGCACTCGAGGACGCGCCCGATGAGGTCGCGCGCCACGAGTTCGGTGTTGCGATCGTAGAAGCGCCGGGAAAGGACGCGCAACGAGGGACGCCGCGTCCCGATGCGGGACGCGGCGGCCAGACCGGCTGGAACTCGCTTTCGAGTCACTACTCCGCGGCGGGGCCCTTCTTGGCCCGCGGCTTGGCCACAGCGCGCGCCGCCTTCGGCGCACCATCGCCAATGGCAACCGGTGACTTGGCGGCCGGCTTTCTGGGGGCCGGTGTCTTGGCAGCCGGTGCCGCCCTGGCGGCGCGTTCCTTCCTCGGAGCGACGGCAGCGGCCGGCACAGGCAGTGCGGCAAACGAGGCGACGGGAGCCGGCGAATCATCGACGACACCCAACAGCAGGAGCGACGGTGGCAACTTGGCACCGGCTCGGCCCTTCGCAGGATGCCCGCGTGCCGCACCCACGCCACGCGGCGCCGGAGCAACCACCGGTGGCTTCGGCCCGTCGGCCTTGGCCTGCGCCTCGGCGGCGCTGAGCTGTTCGGCCACGCTGACGATGCCCTCTACCCTGGCGACCTCAAACGAATCACCGCGGCGGCGCACGTCGACGGCACCCGCATCGTGCGTGTCACGCAAGATGCGCGTGAAGTTGCGTTCGCTGAGCGACTCGCTGTCGCGGCCGAGCAGGGCACGCGCCTTGACGCGCACCTGCTCGGCCATCACTGACGAGTCCCCGGTGGTGAGCGCCTCGACGGCGCGACGAACGAGCGAGAACGCCTCGTCGCGCGTGAGGCGCACGCCGGCGAGCCCGATCGCCGTGTCGACCGGCGGCGCCGGCCGCCGCTCGTGGCGCGGGTGGCGGGCCGCGGCTGCCGGCGTGATATCCGCGGGTTGCGAGGCGGCAGGCTTGGCGACGGCCGGCACCGGCGTCTTCGCGACGGCCGGCATAAGGGTCGGCGCGACGGCCGCCGCGACGGCCGATAGCGTGGCCGGCTCGGCGGCGGTATCAGCCGGGTGTGGCTCACCACGCTCGCGACCACGGCCGCGGCCCCCACGACGGCCGCGGCGACCACGACCGCCATCTTCTTCGTCACGCGGCGCCGCTTCGGGCGAAGGAGCGGCCGCCTTGGGAGCGTCCTTCTTGGCCGGCGACGGCAGCGCGACCTCGAGCTGGCCGTTCTCGAGCTTCGTCACGTGCACGAGGCCCTTGTGCGAGGCTTCCTGGCAGAACCGCGAGAACTTCGACATGCCGAGGTTCTTCTCGTCGAAGCTCGGGTCGATCTCCTGCATCACCTGCTTGAGGCGGTCGGAGCGCATCACGTCGCCGTTCTTGGACATGCGCGTAATCGACTCCGTGACCAGCTCCCACGGATCCCACTTCTGGGTGGCGGTCTCCTCGCCCGTCTTCACCAGGCCGGCCAGGGCGTTGTAGCTGTAGTACTCGTCGCAATTCTGGACGAGCAGGTCACTCGACGACTCGCGGATGCCGACGCCGATCACGTACTTGCCGTACTCCTTCAGCTTGAGCACCAGCGACGAGAAGTCCGAGTCGCCCGAGAGCAGGATGTAGGTGCCGATTTCGGGGCGGGTGAACACCAGCTCCATGGCATCCACGGCCAGGCGGATGTCGGTGGCGTTCTTCTTGGAGGAGCCGTACGCCGGGGCGAAGATCAGGTCGATCGACGATTCCGACAGCGGCACGATGTACTGCGGATACCGCCGCCAGTCGGCGTAGG
>JBBTFF010000120.1:0-3319 GCA_038041995.1 Gemmatimonadota bacterium
GACCCGAACTGGAAGTTCACCACCGAGCTGGTGGACCAACTGCCGGCGTCGAAGACGGTCCCGACGCCGCTGGCGGTGCTCGGCTACGTGCCCGGGACGATCGGCCGGCTCGGGAGCACGTCGGAGATCTACCGGTATTTCCGCACGGTGGCCGAGAAGTCGCCGCGGGTGAAGGTGTTCTCGATGGGGAAGACCGAGCTTGGTCGCGAGATGATCGTCGCCGCCATCGGCGACGAAGCGACCATCCGCCGGCTCGACGACTACAAGAAGATGACCAATCGCATGGCCGACCCGCGCGGGATCTCGGCTGCCGAGCGCTCGCAGCTGCTCAGGGACGCCAAGCCGATCTACTACATCAGCGCGTCGATTCACTCCCCCGAGACGGGGAGCCCGGACATGACGATGGAACTGCTATACCGCCTGGCGGTGGACGAGAGTGACTATTACAAGGCGATCCGCAAGAACGTCATCGTCATGATCAACCCGGTGTTCGAGGCCGACGGCCGCGACCACCAGGTGGACTGGTACAACCAGCAGAAGGCGCTGAAGATCACCTCGCAGCAGTCGGGCGGGCTGCCGTACTGGGGCAAGTACGTGGCGCACGACAACAACCGCGACGGGATGGTGGTGTCGCTGAACCTCACGCGGAACTGGCTGAAGACCTTCCTCGAGTGGCGGCCGACCATCACGCACGACCTCCACGAGTCGGTGCCGTTCCTCTACGTCAGCACGGGCACCGGACCGTACAACGACGAGTTCGACCCGCTGACGATCGACGAGTGGCACACGCTGGCCTACCAGGAGATCACCGAGCTCACGCGCCGCGGCCTGCCCGGCGTCTGGACGCACAGCTTCTACGACGGATGGGCGGCCAACTACCAGAACGCGATCGCCAACCTGCACAACGCGGCCGGCCGATTCTACGAGACGTACACGGCCAGCGGCGCCGACTGCATCAACAACGTGCGCTTGCCGGCCACGGCGACCTCGCGCACGTGGGACCGTTCGAGCCCGCCGGTGAACGGCGTGAAATGGTGCATCCGCTCCAACCACAACTATCAGCAGTCGGCGCTGCTCATCGCGATCAAGTACGTGGCCGACCACCGCGAGACGTTCGTCGCCAACAACATCACCAAGAACGAGAACACGGTGCGTCGCGGCGCGCGCGGTCCGCTCCATGCCTTCGTGGTGCCACGGGGCCAGCGGCACGCGGCCGAGGCGGCCGACCTGGTCAATCTCTTTCGCCTCCAGGGCGCCGAGGTGCACGCGGCCAGCGCCGACTTCGCGTTCAAGGACGGGGGGAAGGATGTTTCGGTGAAGACCGGTGACTGGGTGGTGCGCCTCGACCAGCCCAACGCGCTTTTTCCGCGCACGGTGCTCGCCGTGCAGAAGTTCAGGCCCGAAGACCCCAACCCGTACGACGACACCGGGTGGACGCTCGACGACCTGCGCCACGTCATCACGCTCAAGGTGCAGGACTCGACGATCCTGGCGAAGCCAATGACGATGCTCTCCGAGGACGCGTCGGTGGACGGCACCGTGGCGGGCGCCGGGGCCACGCTGGTCGTGAAGCACCTTGGCGACTGGCGTTCCGCGGTGTTGCCGTTCAAGGTGGCGCCATCGGCGGTGTCGGTGGCCGACTCCGCCTTCGCCGTGGGCGGCACGACCTATCCGGCCGGGACCTGGCTCGTGCCCGATGCGCCTGCCGCGCGCGCGGCGATCACCGCGCTGGGCCTGAAGGCGGTGGCCACGGCCACCGTGACCGCGAAGCAGCACCCTGTGCAGCTGCCGCGGATTGCGCTGGCGCACGCCTGGAGCAGCACGCAGGAAGAAGGGTGGGTGCGCATGACGTTCGACAAGCTGGGGGTGCCGTACAGCTACCTGAGCGACCAGAAGTTCAAGCAGCCGGGCGTCCTCGACCGGTTCGACGTCGTCGTGTATCCCAACGCCGGCAACATCAACACGCTGGTGAACGGCCGCCCGAAGATCGGGCCGGCGGTGCCGTGGAAGAAGTCGGCGGCGACGCCCAGCCTCGGCGAAGTGGACGAGACCGACGATGTGCGCGACGGCATTGGCATGGATGGCGTCCTGGCGCTGCGGAAGTTCGTCGATCGCGGCGGCCTGCTGATGGTGGAGGGCGGGTCGGTGAACCTGCCGATCAGCCTGCAGTTCACGACTGGGGTGAGCGTGGTGGAGTCGCGCGCGCTGCAGGCGCGTGGCGGTGTGTTTCGTTCGCAGGTGGTGACGGGGGAGAGTCCCATCCTGTACGGGTACGAGGACAAGCAGTTCCCGCTGTTCTTCAGCAACTCGCCCTTGCTGCAGGTGGGCGGCGGTGGTGGTGGACCGGGCGGTGGCGGCGGGGGCGGCGGTGGCGGCGGGGGCGGTGCGCCGGACGCAGATCCAGCGTATGCCGCCGCGCTGCGGCGGCTGCAGGCCAAGGTGATCGTGCGCTTCCACCAGACAGCCGACTCGCTGGTGATCTCGGGTCAGCTCAACGGCGGTGCCGAACTGGCGGGCAAGGCGGCGGTGGTGGATGCCCCGGTGGGGCAGGGGCACGTGGTGCTGTTCGCCACCCGTCCGTTCTGGCGCTGGCAGACGCAGGGGGCGTGGGCGATGGCATTCAACAGCATGGTGCACTGGAATGCGCTGGCTGTCCCTGCGCCAACGCCGGACGCGCGTGTCGAGCGCCGTCCCTGAGCCGCCGGTGATCACTGTCACGCTCTTCGCCGACCTCAACTGCCCGTACAGCCACGCGCTGACGGCGCGGCTTCAGACGTTGGGGCTGACGGACTTCTGCGAGTGGCGTGGCGTGCAACACGATCCGTCGCTGCCTGTTCCGCCGCGCACGGGCGACCGGCGCGTCGTTCGCGCGCTCGAGGACGATGTGGACGCGGTGAAGTTGCAGGCGCCGGAGGTCGAGATCACGGCGCCGCCGTTCAAGCCCAACACGCGCCGGGCAATCAGCGCGGTGGCCGCGGTGCATCGCCAGCACGCCCCGCGCGCCAGCCAGTTCCAGCGCGCACTGAGTGCCGCGCTCTGGGTGCGGGGAGAGGACATCTCGGACGGCGCGGTGATCAACGCGGTGGCGGCGTGGGCGGGCGTTCCCGGCTGGGTGGACCTCGACGGGCCGGCCGGCCACCGACTCGCCGACGATTGGGACATGGACTGGGTGACACGTCGCCTTGGGGGCGTGCCGCGCCTCGTGCGGCCGGATGGTCACGTGCTGTGGGGCCTGGCGACCGCGGCCGACATCGCCGAGTTCTTCTCGTCACCCTTGCGCGCGTCGGGCGAGTTCCGGCGTGGCTGAACGGCCAGCGGC
>JBBTFF010000120.1:3419-9712 GCA_038041995.1 Gemmatimonadota bacterium
GCGCGCGCGGCGGCACGCCAGCGTGCACGCTCGGCCGGGTCGTCGAGCAGACGCGTGATCGCGGCGGCGAGGGCGGGGATGTCCCGTGGCGGCACCAATACCCCGGCGCGCCCGCCGTCCAGCAGCTCGGGTGAGCCGTCCACGGAAGTGGCGACAATGGCACAGCCGCAATCGCGCGCCTCGGGAAGCACCAGACCACCCGGCTCGGCACGCGAGGCCAGCACGAAGACCGCGGCTTCGCGGAGCCAGGGGCGTGGCGAGGGCTGGAAGCCTTCGAAGTGGATTCGCGCGGCCGCCGGCGTCTCGCGCGCGAGCGCCTCGAACCGCGCGCGATCCGGCCCCTCACCCACCAGGTAGAGGTGCGCTTCGGGGTGCAGGGGGGCGAGGACCGCGAACGCGCCGATGAGCTCGACAATTCCCTTGCGTTCGTACATGCCCGCCACGGTGACGACGGCCGGTTGCTGCAGGCCCGCCGTGGCCTCACCCTCGTCGAGCAGGCGCGGGCTCCCCACGGTGCCGTTGCGCACGGCGCGCAATCGCTCGCGCCGCATGCCGCGCGCCGACAGCCGGCCAACCGCGTCCTCGCTCATCACGATGACGCGATCGGCGCCTCCCATGAGCGTCGAGCTGCGCTGCCACTCGTTGTGCACGCTGGCCACGAGGCGCCAACGCGCGAGCGGGCGCAGCAGCCGTGCCAGCAGGTACCCGGTGACCATGTGCGCGTGCACGATGTCGGGACGTGCGTCGTGAAGGAGCCGTCGCAGCGCGACGATCGCGCGGAGTACAGCGAGGGGGCGTCGCGACTGGTCCAGGTGCACGTGCCGCACGCCATAGCGCTCGAGCAGCGGCTCGTAGGCGCCGCCCCGGGAAGCCACCCACACCTCATGCCCATCGCGCGCCTGCACGCAGGCCAGGTCCACAGCGACATGCACGATGCCGTTGCCGACGCGGTCGACGTGGTTGAGGAGGTGCAGGATGCGCATGAGAGAATACTACAGAGTACGACAGAGTACGACAGAGTACGACAGAGTACGACAGAGATCCAAGTCCCCCGTCCGTCTGTCGTACTCTGTCGTCTTCTGTCGTCTTCTGTCGTTCTCTTCAGTTACGGCACCAACACCCCGTCAATCACGTGCACCATCCCGTTCGAGCCTTTGACTGAGCCGAGGATCCTGGCCTCGTTGATGAACGTGTCGGCGCCCTTCTTGTGGATCGTCGCGTTGGTGCCATCGGCCATGCCTACTACCTGGCCGTCCGAGAACTGGTCCAGCTCGAGCGACGAGGTCGTCACGTGGTGCTGGAGGATCAGGCGCAGCTTCTCCTTGTTGGCCGGCTTCAGCAGGTCGTCCACCGTCCCCTTGGGGAGCTTGTCAAACGCGGCGTTGGTGGGCGCGAACACAGTGAACGGCCCGGCGTTGGCCAGGGCGTTCACGAGGTCGGCGGCCTGCAGGGCCGCGACGAGCGTGGTGTGATCCTTGGATCCGACGGCGATCTTGACGACATCCTTCATCGAGACCGTGTCATTGACCGCGGCCTGCCCGGCGGTCGTGGCGGCATTGGTCGCCGCGCCCTCATCCGCCGGCTTGCCGCAGGCCGAGATCGAGAGGATGGCGAAGAACGCCGGGAGCATGGTGCGGGGAGCGCGCATTGGGATCACCTCAGCGGGGTGGTGCGGTTGAAGGACCATCCGGGACCTGCGGACGATAGGCCCCAGGTGCGCGCTCCGCAGTCAGGGTCTTCCGGTACGGCGCGTCAGTGAAAAGAGGACTCTAGAATACCGCATTAGAGGTCGTGCAGGGGCGGGCTGCATGGGTACAAATGAAAGCGGGGCGCCGGATGAACCGGCGCCCCGCTTTCATTTGGAAGCTCCCGAGGAGGGATTTGAACCCCCGACCCGGCGATTAACAGTCGCCTGCTCTACCCCTGAGCTACTCGGGAAGGAATATCAAAATTACCCGACGTACAGATCGAATTCAAGCGCTCAGGGACGCTGAATTACGGCGAATCGGAATTCGGATGGCGGAACTGGAATGCGAATGCTGAATTCGAGGCGGAGTGCGGAACCCGCCTTGCGTCTCGGTCGGGTCAGTGCTTCAGGTACGGCTTCAGCCACCGCCCGGTGTGTGACGCCGCCACCCCGGCCACCTCCTCGGGTGTTCCGCTGGCAATGATCCGTCCTCCGCCATCGCCGCCCTCCGGGCCCAAGTCCACCACCCAGTCGGCGAGCTTGATCACGTCGAGGTTATGCTCGATGAGCACCACCGTGTGCCCGGCGTCCACCAGCTGCTCCAGCACGTGAGCGAGCTTGCGAATGTCCTCGAGGTGCAGTCCCGTGGTCGGCTCGTCCAGGAGGTACAGCTTCCGCCCGCTCTTCTTGCTCGAGAACGCGAGTTCGCGGGCTATCTTGAGGCGCTGGGCCTCGCCCCCCGAGAGCGTGGTGGCCGGCTGGCCGAGCCGCAGGTAGCCGAGCCCCACCTGCTGGATGTGCCAGAGCGCCTGGCCGAGCTTCTCCTCGTACGGGAAGAACCGTATGGCCTCGTCGATGGTCATCTCGAGCACGTCCACGATGGAGCGCCCGAAGTACTTCACGCCGAGCACTTCGGGCTTGAACCGCTTGCCGTCGCACTCGTCGCACGGCACGTAGACGTCGGCGAGGAAGACCATCTCGACGGCAATCGCTCCCGCGCCCTCGCACTTCGCGCAGCGCCCGCCCGCGACATTGAACGAGAAAGTGCCGGGGGTGTACTTGCGGGCCCGCGACTCGGGGAGGGTGGCGAAGATGCGCCGGATCTCGTCGTACGCCTTGACGTAGGTCACCGGGTTGGAGCGCGGCGTGCGGCCGATCGGCTCCTGATCGATGAGCACGACGGCATCGATGGCTTCGGTCCCCTTGAGTGAGCGGATTTCGCCCACGGTCTCGCCGAGGTGCTGCCGCGCGCTGTGCTCGCCAGTGAGCGCCGACTCGAGTGCGTGAAACAGCACGTCGTGCACCAGCGTGCTCTTGCCCGAGCCCGAGACACCGGTGACGGCGGTCAGTACGCCCAACGGGAGCTTGAGGTCCACGTCGCGCAGGTTGTGGGCGCGTGCGCCCTCGAGCGTGATCCAGCGCGACGGCTTGCGGCGCTTGGCGGGAAGCGGAATGGAGCGAGCGCCCGTGAGGTACTGCCCGGTCAGCGGGCTCTTCTCCGCCTCCGACACGGGGCCATTGAAGACGACGCGCCCACCGCGTTCGCCGCTCTCCGGGCCGAGTTCGAGCATCCAGTCGGCGGCGCGCACGGCGTCGAGGTCGTGCTCGACCACGAGCACGGTGTTGCCGCCGTCGCGCAATCTGGCGAGCAATTTGAGCAGGCGGTCCATGTCGCGCGGGTGCAGGCCGATGCTCGGCTCATCGAGCACGTACAGGGCGTCGACCAGCCGCGACCCCAGCGAGTTGGCGAGGCCGATGCGCTGGGCCTCGCCGCCGGAAAGTGTGCGGGTGGCCCGGTCGAGGGTGAGGTAGGTGAGCCCCACGTCGCACAGGAAACGGACGCGCTCACGCGCCTCGCGCCAGATGTGCGCGGCGATCGCCTGCTCCGACGCGGTCAGCGTCAGCGCGTCGAGCCAGGCATTCAGCAGGTCCACCGGCATGGCCGCCACGTCGGCAATGTGCCGGCCGCCGACGCGCACGTTCAGCGCCTCGGGCTGCAGCTTGGTGCCGTGGCAGGCGTGGCACTCCATGGCCGACTGGTATTGCCGCAGGAAGACCCGGATGTACTGCTTGTACTTCTTCTCCTCGAGCGACTCGAGGTGCCGGATCATGCCAAGGAAGCCCTTGGCCTTGCCACGCAGCAGGAACTCGTGCTGTGCGTCGGAGAGATCGCGCCACGAACGGTCCATGGGGATCCCCTCGCGCTTGGCCGCCTCGGCGAGGGCGCGACGCTTGTTCTCGTAGCGCGGCTTGGTCCACGGGTCGAGCGCGCCCTCGCGCAGCGAGCGTTCGGGGTGCGGCACCACCAGCGCGAGATCGTACTCGAGCGTCGCGCCGAACCCGTTGCAAGTGGGACAGGCGCCGCGCGGGTTGTTGAATGAGAACAGTTGCGGCGTCGGGTGCGGCGCGCGGACGTGATGGTCCGGACATTCGAAGCGGGTGGTGAAGCGATGACGGATGACGGATGACGGATGACCGAGGGTGTCATCGGACACCACCACGCAGTCGCCATCGCCCTCGCGGAACGCGGTCTCGATGGCATCGGTGAGGCGCGCACGCTCGGCGGCGTCCACGCTCAGGCGGTCGGTGACGACGAGCACTTCCCTGCATTTGGTGACGTCAGGCTTCTTGCCGGCGAGGTCGTCCACGTGATACGCCATGCCATCGGCGACCACGCGCACGAAGCCCTCGGCGCGCAGGTTCTCCACCGCGACGGCGTGCGACACCAGGCCGGAGAGGCGCAGCGGGAAGGTGACGAGCACACGCGTGCCGGCGGGGAGGGCGAGCACCTGGTCGGCGGCGTCCTGCGGGGTGTCCGGCCGGAGTTCGCGAGCGCAGAGGGGGCAGATGGTGCGGCCGATTCGCGCCCAGAGCAGGCGCAGGTAGTCGTAGATCTCGGTGGCGGTGCCGACGGTCGAGCGCGAGGTGCGCGTGGCGTTCCGCTGCTCGATGGCCACCGCCGGTGAGAGTCCCTCGATGGAATCGACGAGCGGCTTCTGCATGCGCTCGAGGAACTGCCGGGCATACGCCGACAGCGACTCGACGTAGCGGCGCTGCCCTTCGGCGTAGATCGTGTCGAAGGCGAGCGACGACTTGCCCGAACCCGAGGGGCCGGTGATCACCGTGATCGCGCGCCGCGGGAGATCGACGTTGATCCCCTTGAGGTTGTGCTGGCGGGCGTTGCGGATGGTGATCTTGTCGGTCACGACAGCAATCTAGCGGTGAATCGGAATTCGGATGACGGAATGGGAATTCGAATTCGGGATTCGAGGCGGAATGCGGAATGGCCCGGCGCCGGCGGCCGCCAGTCCGCCGTGGCATCACCAGGGTTCACACAAGAGCCGCGGGAATTAAAGGTCGTTTCACTCCGCGGGCACGACTGCGCCATGACGAAGTGGGCCACGGGATTCGCCGTTGTCACCCCTGTCACATGGTTCGGGGTTGCGCTCCCAAGTCTATAGGATGGAGAACCAGGGTGCAGGGACGAGAATCAGGGTTGCCACCCCTCCGGGCGGCGGGTAGCTTCCCGTTGCCATGGCGTATCTCCAGTTCCACGGAAAACAGTACTCCGTCCCTGCTGAAGGCTTGACGGTCGGCTGCTACGACGGCGCCGCCCTTCGACTTCCGGGAGACGACGCCTCGGCACGTGCCGTCGTGACGCTCGCCGCCGACGGCAGCGCGGTCATTCGGCGCGACGCGGCCGACGCCGTCATCCTCGTGAACGGGGTCCGGCTGGGCATCGAACCGAGCCCGATTCTCCACGGCGACAAGGTGGAGATGGCCGGCGACGAGATGCGATATGGCGACGCCAAGCAGGGTGGAAGCACGCAGTTCGTGTCCAGTGCGCAGGTGGCCGAGATGGCCCGCGCCAAGGGGACCGCGCCGGCCAAGCCGACGCTTGCGCGCGGGGGCCGTCTGGTCTCGCTTACCGACGGCCGGGAATACGCGGTCCCCGACGACGGCATCACGATCGGTCGCGAGGTTGGCAACGACATCGTGATTCCCTCGAACGAAGTGTCGCGCAAGCACGCCGAGATCGTGCCGATGCCCGGCGGCTACCTGCTGACGGACCACAGCACCAACGGCCTCTTCGTGAACGGTGGGCGCGTGGAGCAGACGCAGGTACTCGGACGCGGCGACGTGCTGAAACTGGGCCCCGAAGAGTTCCGCTTCTACGCCGACGCGGCCAAGGCGGTGCCGGCACCGCCGCCGAGCGTGCCCGTTACGCCCCGGCCGGCAACTCCGGTTTCCCCGGTGTCGCCCGTCGCGCCGATTCCCGCACCGACGCCGGTGGCGGCCGACCTCCCCGACCTTCAGATCGAGGTCGAGTCAGCCTTCTCATCATCCGCATCCGCGCCGCCGCCGGCCGCACCACTGCCGGTGGCCGCCCCGGTGGCCCCGGCGACCCCGGCGGCACCGGTGGCCGCTCCGGTGGCTCCGGTGGCTCCGGTGGCTCCGGTGGCTCCGGTGGCTCCGGTGGCTCCCGCGGCACCCGCGGCACCCGCGGCACCCGCGGCACCCGTGACGCCGCCCGCCGCCGCCAAGGTTGCGCCGGCCGGACGGGCGCCGCTGGCCACGCTCGAGATCATCAACGAGGGGCCGTTGA
>JBBTFF010000121.1:0-2240 GCA_038041995.1 Gemmatimonadota bacterium
GCGCCGCCCGGCGCCAGGCCGATGCTGCGCGTGTCGGTGACGGTCCCCAGCAGCATGCGGTCGACCACCGCGAGCAGTGGCGGCGCGGCTGCCGCCGCGAACGACGCCTCGGCGATCGTCGCCGCCGTCAGCACATGATGCCCCGCGGCGGCGAGTGCCTGGGCGATTCCTTCCAGCAGCGCCGCATCGGCGCCGACGAGCAGTATGCCGGCCACGTTCAGGAGTTTCGGTTGCAGTGTGTCATCGTCAGGTCGCGAGCAGTCGCGAGAGTGCGACTGCGGCATCGACGCCATCGACGTCCACGAGCTTCTGCCGGCCGCTCGCTCCGGCGGCAATGCGCACCGCGCGAGAGGGCACGCCCAGCGCCGCGGCGAGAACCGCCACCACGGCCTCGTTGGCCGCGCCTTCCACCGGCGGCGCCTGCACGCGCACGCGCAGCGCGTCACCATGCGTTCCGTCGATCCCCGGCTTCTTGGAGCGCGGCTGCACGTGGATGGCAAAGCGCACCCCGGTGCCGCGCGGCGTCACGGTGAATGCCATCAAACGAGGCGCACCAGGAACGACTGCACGATGCCGAGCAGGAAGTACGCGAGGATCGGCGTGACGTCGATCATCCCGACCAGCGGGATGACGCCGCGCATGGGGTGAAGGAACCACTCGGTGAGCGTGTACGACCAGCGCACGTACCAGGCGAACGGCGGCGCGTGCACCCACGACAGCAGGACGCGCACGATCAGCGCCAGGCGAACCACCGCGAAGGTCCACGAGACGACCAGGCGGTACAGTCCGGCGGGGCCGCCGGAGAGCAGCATGGAGGCGAAGACCAGCTGGCTGCGCACGAAGTCGAGCAGGCTCAGCAGGATGATGCCGCCGAGCAGGACCACCACCAGCGTCCACCACGGCGCGCTCTGGGGGTTGCCGCCGGCGCGCAGCACGCGCCGTTCCACCGGGGCGATGAACGGGCGAACGGTCGAACGCAGGAAACCCGCGATCCGTCCGAACGGGTTCAGCCGCCGGGTGCGCACCATCCAGTCGAGGGTGCAGAAGATCCCCACCACGACGGCGAAGGCGAAGAAGCCCCCGCGCAGCGCGGCGATGGAATAGTCGAGGCTGTAGAGGATCACGCTCACGCACAAAATTTGCGCGTGTGCGCGTCGCGGAACAAGCGCCGGTTACACCTTGCGCGTAGGCGCGAAGACCAGTCGCAGCACGCCGGGCAGCGCGCGGATGCGCTCCAGCAGGCTGCTGCTGTGCGCGGCACGCAGGAAGGCGTCGATGTTCTCGCGGTAGGCGCGCGAGTAGCCGAACCACCACGGCTCGCGCCAGGACTGGAACCAGTCCACCATCACCGCCTTGGTGCGCACGCACTCCTGCAGGCCCATCTCGCCGTGCACCTTGCCAAGCCCGCTGGCCTTGAATCCGCCGTGCGGCACATCGCAGATGCCGGCCGTCGTGCAGGCGTCGTTGATCGCCACCGAGCCGGCTTGCAGACGTTGCGCCACCGCAATGCCGCGCGTGACGTCGCGTGTCCAGACAGACGCCGAGAGCCCTTGCGTGGTGTCGTTGGCGCGCCGGATGGCTTCCTCGACGTCACGAACCGCCGTCACCGGCAGGAGAGGCCCGAACGTCTCCTCCGTCATTGCCCGGCTGTCGGCCGGCACGTCGACGAGGATCGTCGGCGGATAGAAGCAGTCGCCCTCTGGCACGGAGAGCCGCAGCGCCTCCTTGGCGCCGCGCGCCATCGCATCGGCGTGCTGCGCCGCGATGGTGGCGCGCTGCTCCGGCCGAATCATCGGGCCGATGTCCGTGCTGTCATCGGTACCGGGGCCCACCTTGAGTGCGCCCACCGCTTTGGTGAGCGCGGCGAGGAACGGCTCGTAGACGCTTGCCTCCACGAAGACACGCTTGGCCGCGACGCAGGTTTGCCCGGCGTTGGAGAAGCGCCCCCAGGCGATGCCGCTTGCGGCGTGCTCGAGATCTGCGTCGGCGAGCACGATGGCCGGGTCGCTGCCGCCCAGTTCGAGCGCGCACGGAATGAGGCGGCGTGCGCAGGCCAGCGCGACCTTGCGACCGGTGGCTTCGGAGCCGGTGAAGAAGACCTTGTCCACCTCCTCGCAGAGCGCCGCACCGGTGGTACCCGCGCCATGCACCACCTGATAGATGTCGGCGGGCACGCCCGATTCGAGCAGGCACTCTCTCACGAACTCGGCGATGCCCGGCGTCCACTCACTCGGCTTGTT
>JBBTFF010000121.1:2340-18553 GCA_038041995.1 Gemmatimonadota bacterium
GTATCGGCGCCAGACCTCGCCGGTGGCGGGGTCGCGTGATTCGGGGTTTCGCGCCGCGGCGGCCGCGGCGCGGGCAGAGGCAGGGGCAGGGGACTCGGAGGTGCTCATGCTCACGAACCTATTTCGTCAGAAGGTGTCAGAGAGAATGTCACCGTGACAGTTGTGACGCCACCCAGAGCCTGCGAGTATGTCCTTTTGCGGGTGAGGGGGACGGAAGAGGGCGGAGTGCGCGGGGTGCGTGAGTGGTAACACGTTGTTTCACAAGGAGTTGATGGCCGTTTAGGCACACGATTCAGCGTGCACCGAGGCAACTGTCGGTCGGTCACGCTGATGCAAGCGGAGTTAGATGGCATCGCGATCACAACGCGCGGTGGCGGTAGCGAGGGAGGAGTCGCCTACGGTATTGTGGGCTATCCAACCCGCCGACCAGTCCACCGTGCGTCCGAGCACCGACATCGATCCCGCCGTCCCGCTGCGTGCGCGCGGCGGTGACGCGAGAGCGTTTGCCGAGCTTGTGGAGCACTTCCACGCGCGCTGCCTGCGGTATGCGCGGTACATGCTGGGCGAGGAAGAGGATGCGGAGGAGGCGGTTCAGGACACGTTCATTCGTGTCTACGACCACTTGGGACAGTTCCGGCCGGATGCACGGTTCGAGCCCTGGCTCTTCCGGATTCTTGCCAACCGGTGCCGCACGATGCGCTCGCGGCGCTGGGCGCGGGAATCGCTGGTGGTGACCGGCGAACTTCCGGTTGTTGCGGCCGAGGCACCAGAGGAGACGCGGGACCTGATGGATGAGGTGGAGACGGCGTTGAACGGCCTCCCCACCGAGCAGCGGGAGGCGTTCCTGCTGCGGCACGTCGAAGACCTGTCGTACGAAGACATGGCGGTGATTACCGGAGTGCGGCTCTCCGCACTCCGTATGCGAGTAAAACGGGCGTGCGACGCACTGCGCACGCGATTGGTACAGGAGCAGGAACGTGGACGCTGAACGGGACGACATCATAGAACAGGCGGCAGCGGCGCTTCGCCACCGCCAGTGGCGTAGCCCCCGGGCCATCGCGCGGATTCTCGCGACGGTGGAGGGGCGCCCTCGCCGCTGGTGGCGCGCGGTCACCTGGCCGTCGGCGCCGTTCTCGCTTGCCGCTACTGGTTCACTGGCCGCCGCGGCCCTCCTCCTTGGCTTCCTCACGCGCCAGGCCACCGACCGTCCCGACAATCAGCGGCAGCTCGGCGGGATCCCGGCGGCGCGTACGCTCCCGGTTCTTCCGGCCGTGCGCTCAACGGGAGAGGCGCTGCCGCTCCCCGTTCAGTTCACCCTGCGTGACGTGCAGGCCTCCCAGGTGGCGCTGGTTGGCGATTTCAATGGCTGGTCGAGCGCGGCGACGCCGCTCGAGCCGGGCGAAGTGCCCGGGACGTGGAGTGTCACGATTCCGCTGTCCGCCGGCCGGCATGTCTATGCGTTCCTCGTTGATGGCAAGACCTGGATGACCGATCCCCGCGCCCAGACCGCCCGGGATCTGGACTTCGGGCGTGCAAACTCCGTACTTATCGTACAGGCCCCGTGATGACACTTCGACGACTTTTCCTCATTTCGCTTGTGCCGTGCGCCACCGTGTCGGTGGCACATGGTCAGGTTGCCCGTCTCGACGCGACTGCGGACGCAGGGGTCCGTCGCGCCGTGGAACGCGAGGTCATTGCCGCGCGCTCCATCGGGTTGCCCGAACGCCTGCTGATTGCCAAGGCCAATGAGGGCATCGCCAAGCGGGCGACGCCGAAGCGCATCACGGACGCCGTCGCCGCCCTTGGAAAGCGGCTGCAGGTTGCGCGCGACCAGCTCGCGCCCAACCCGAGCGAGGACGAGATTGCTGCCGGTGCCGACGCGTTGTACCTCGGCGTTCCCGCGCACATCCTGAAAAAGATGCGTGCGGCCTGGCCCAACCGATCGCTGGCGCTTCCCCTTGGCGTGCTCACCGAACTGGTGGCCAAGGGACTGCCCGCCGATCGCGCTGCCCGAACGGTCACTGACCTGATGACACGCGGGGCCACCAACGTGCAGCTGTACTCGCTCGCGCAGTCGGTCCAGGGGGACGTTGCCGCCGGCTGGGCGCCGGAAGCTGCACTCGATTTGCGCGCCCGCGGGGTGATGTCGCTTCTCCCACCTGCTCCTGCCGCGTCCGCGTTTACGAATCCGCGGAGGCCGTAGCGCCAATGAGATGAGGGGTTGCGCTGTCGCTTGCTTGCTGTTCGCCGCCCTTCATGGCGCGGCGGCGCAGGCCCCTGACGAGATCCGGATCGAGGCTGGCGCCGCCGAAGTGCGCCAGGCCGGCACTCGCTCGCGCGATGCCGCCCTGCTCGGAGTCGTCTGGCGCCGCACGCGCGACCATGTGGCCACCACCGCCAGCGGGTCGATGACCCTGGCGCGTGATTCCATCGATACCGCCCAGGGGCTGCTCGCGGTCCGCTACCAGCTGGAAAAGCACCGCCGCTGGAGCATCGAGACGGGCGTGGCCGGCGCACTCTTCTCGGTCACGCAATTTTCGGGGAGCGGCAATGCCGCCGCGTTCGTGCGCACGCACCGCGAATACGGTACGCACGGTTACTGGGTCGGCGGCGCGGGGGGAGTCACCAACCGCACTGGCGATGCGATGCGCTCCACCTCGACCGACGCCGGGGTCTGGGGAGTGTACAATCGGACGTCGGCCACGTTCTCAGCCGTCTCGACGCGCTCGCTCGACACCGACCTGCTGTCGGCCAGCAGCCTGCCATCGCGCCGCCCCGTGGGGACGTACACGGTGCGCGACGCCACCTTCGGCGTTCAGCAGTCGCTGGCCGCCCTCGACCTCGCGGCCATCGGGACGCTGCGCCGGGGCGAAGGCGTCGTTGCCGGCGTCAACGACCGCGCGTTGATGCTTGCGGCGGCCTTGTATGTGTCGCCGGTGGTCGCGCTGACGGTGTCGGCCGGCCGGCAGCTCGCCGACCCGCTGCGTGCGCTCCCCGACGCCAAGTTCGTCTCAGCCTCGGTGCGTGTGCTGCTCCTCCGCCAGGATCCGGCGGTGCGGCAGATCTTCCGCTACGGCGCCATTGCGCTGACGGAAGCCGATCCTGCGGGCGGCGCCACGCTGACCATCCGTGTGCTGGCCAGTTCGTCGGCGCGCGTGGAGGCGTACGGGAGCTTCAGCGCCTGGCAGCCGGTGCAGATGCAGTGGGTGCTCGACGCCTGGGAACTGCGCGTGCACCTGCCGCCGGGGCCGCAACGGGTGGCCGTGCGCATCAACGGGAGCCAGTGGCGTGCGCCGGCCAACTTGACGAAGGTGACGGACGAGTTTGGGGGGGAGGCGGGGCTGGTGGTGGTGCCCTAGGCACCACCAAGATGACAGAGGACGGATGACGGATGACCGACGAGTGCTGGCGGACTCCGTCCGAGTCGACATATTTGGCATCAGTCATCTGTGATCTGTCATCCGTCATCCGTCATCCGTCATCTGTCATCTGTCCCCAGTCTTCGGTCATCAGCTCATGGAAAGACGCCAGTTCCTCAGTGGTCTCGCCGCGGCCGGTGTCACGCTCCCGGCCTTCCGCGCCAACGCCTTCGAACAGCTCTTCAAGGCCAACGTCATTGCCGGGGATCGCGCGCCGCAGGCCCTCGCCGAGGACGAGCTGTACTGGGCGCAGATCCAGCGCGCGTTCGACGCCGACCGGACGATGATCAACCTGAACAACGGCGGAATCTCGCCGACGCCGTCGCACGTGCTCGAGCAGATGATCCGCGACCTGCGGTTCACGAATGAACTCCCGGTGGAGCACATGTGGCGCGTGCTCGAGCCGCGCATGGAGAGCACGCGGCGCGACCTGGCCCGGGACTTCGGGTGCGACCCCGAGGAAATGGCCGTCGTGCGCAACGCCTCCGAGGCGCTGGAGATCGCGATCTTCGGCATCGACCTCAAGCGCGGCGACGAGGTGCTGCTCACCAACCAGAACTACCCGCGCATGATCACGTCGTGGCAGCAGCGCGAGCGTCGCGAGGGGATCGTGCTCAAGCAGATCTCGTTCAAGGTGCCGCCGCCGAGCGACGAGTACATCGTGGAGCAGTTCCGCAAGGCGATCACGCCGCGCACCAGGGTCATCGAGGTCACGCACATCACCAACCTCACCGGCCAGATTCTCCCGGTGCGCGACATCGTGCGCCTGGCGCGGCCGCTCGGCATCGAGGTCATCGTCGACGGGGCGCACGCGTTCAACCACTTCCCCTTCAAGCGCGACGAGCTCGAGTGCGACTACTACGGCACGTCGTTGCACAAATGGACGCACGCCCCCATCGGCACGGGCTTCCTGTACGTGCGCAAGGAGAAGATCCCGCAGCTCTGGTCGCTGATGGGCTCGACGCCGGGTAACCAGGCGAATATCCGGAAGTACGAGGAAATCGGCACGCACCCGCAGGCGAACTTCAATGCGGTGTCCGCCGCGCTTGCCTTCAGCCGCGGCATCGGGCCGGATCGCAAGATCGCCAGGCTGCGCTACCTGCGTGACCGGTGGGCCCGGCGCCTGCTGGCGTCGAGCGACCGCGTGAAGGTGCTGACGCCGCTCGACACTGACCGTGCGGGCGCCATCTGCCTGTTCAGCGTCGATGGTATCGAGCCGGGCAAGCTGGGCGGCTGGCTGCTCGACAAGCACAAGATCGTCACCACGCCGATCGTGCACGCCGAGTTCAGCGGCATTCGCATCACGCCGAGTGTGTACACGAGCGTGGACGAGATCGACACGTTCGGCGATGCGGTGCTGAAGGCGATCGCAAAGGGCATTGCGTAGCGCGTTGTGCACTGCTGGCGATTGGTGAACGGCGTACGGCAGCTGTAAGCTGTACGCCGTCCGCTTTACGCCGTCCGCTTTCCACACACCGCATCCATGGCAGCCAAGAAGAGACCAGCCGGCACGAAGCCCGCCAAGGCGCCAACCGAGCCCTCGCAGTTCTTCACGCCCGAAGGCGGGCCGTGGGGCAAGTGCTTCCTGCCGCGTCGCCCCGGTGAACGGCGCTACTGGCTGGTGAAGTCGGAACCCGACGTCTTCTCGTGGGATGACCTGCTTCGCGCGCCCGGGCGCACCACGACATGGGACGGCGTGCGGAACTTCGCCGCGCGGAACTTCCTGCGTGACGGCATGAAGCAGGGTGACCTGGTGTTCTTCTATCACTCGAATGCCGCCCCCCAGGCGATTTACGGCATCTGTGAGGTGGTGCGCGACGGGTATCCCGATCAGACGGCGTTCGATCGGCGGCACGTCGGGTACGACGCGGACTCGTCGGCGGACGATCCCACGTGGTTCATGGTCGACCTCATGGCCGTTGCGTCGCTCGCGGCGCCGGTGACGCTGCCAACGCTGAAGTCCACCAAGGCGCTCGCGCAGATGGCGCTCATTCGCACCGGGCGACTGTCCGTGATCCCGGTGACCGTCGCGGAGTGGGAGGCGATTGTCGCGATGGGGCGGGGTTGAGCGGGTTTCGTCTCGGCGCGCGACCAGCGCTACTGGAATTGGGGTAGTGACTGAGCGTTCCTACCCCATTTCGCGCTCTGAACTACACCGTTTGGGCGCCTGCGCGCGGTCAGGTAACGTTTCGAACAAGAACGCATCCTTATGGGTAGGTGCGACCGGCATTCCCCTCGGCTACATTCTGCCCGTGCCGAGCAACTCCCCTACCACGACCAGACATCTTCACGAATTACTCGCCGAGCGGGTCGCCACCTGGCGTGCCGATGGCTACCCGTCGCCGGAAGCCCCGGCGATTGCAGAGGTGCTCGAGTGGGCACGCGGAGAGGGCGATGGCAGTACCCGCTTCTTGCGCGCCGCACAGTTGGCAGCGCTAGAGACCTACTGGTACCTGCGGCTTGTCGAGCGCACGCCGGGCATTCTCGCCCTGTACCGCAAGCTCTTTCCGTCGCCGAAGGATCTTCGAGTGGCGTTGGGGCTCACCGCTGACGCCCTGCGCGATCTCGTGGAGGAATTAGGCGGACTTGACCCGCTCCTCGAGCGCGTGAAGCACGACGACCAGTTGGTAAGGGACTTCAAGCTCGAGGCGCTTCGCGAGTCGCTGACGCTCGACTATCCCAGCTACATCCTTGCGCTGGCGATGGGGGCGGGCAAGACGATTCTCATCGGTGCCATCATCGCGACCGAGTTCGCCATGGCGCTCGAATATCCCGACGGTCCGTTCGTCCAGAACGCGCTCGTCTTCGCTCCCGGCACGACGATCATCGTCTCGCTGCGGGAGCTCCTCGAGATTCCCTGGCAGCGCATCCTGCCGCCCCGACTGCATGGCGCCTTTGCGGCGTCGGTGAAATTCACCTTCACGCGCGACGGTGCGACGAGCATCGACGTCATCGAGGGATCGACGTTCAACGTGGTGGTCACCAACACCGAAAAGATCCGCATTCAGAAGGAGAGCATCCGGAAGGGTGATCTGGGGCCGCTGTTCGGCGAGCGCCAACTCGACGAGGCACGCAAGGAGGTCGCGAACCGGAGGTTGCAGGCCATCGCCTCGTTGCCACATCTCGCCGTCTTTTCCGACGAGGCTCATCACACGTACGGACAGGGACTCGACAGGGAATTGAAGAAGGTTCGCAAGACGGTGGACTACATTGCGCAGCAGACCAACGTGCTCTGTGTGGTCAACACCACCGGCACGCCATACTACCGGCGGCAATCGCTCAAGGATGTAGTGGTCTGGTACGGCCTGTCGCAGGGAATCCGAGATGGCGTCCTGAAGGACGTCAGCGACAACGTCCTGTCGTACGAGTTCGACGGGGACGCCGCGGCCTATGTCCGTCACGTCGTCGGCGACTTCTTTTCGCACTACGGCGCGGTGCGGCTTCCCGACGGCAGTCCGGCCAAGCTGGCGATCTACTTTCCCCAGACCAACGACCTCGCCGAACTCAAGCCGGTCGTCGATGCGGCAGTCATCGCCGCCGGACTTCCGACTTCGACGATCCTTGTCAACACCTCTGATGAACATCTCACGCGCAAGGCGGACATCGAGGCGTTCGAGCACCTCAACCACCCGTCGGCGCCGCATCGCGTCATCCTGCTGGTCAACAAGGGCACCGAAGGGTGGAACTGCCCCAGCCTGTTCGCCTGCGCCCTCGCGCGCACGTTGCGCAGCTCCAACAACTTCGTGCTGCAGGCGGCCACGCGCTGCCTGCGCCAGGTGCCGGGCAACGCGCGCAAGGCACGCATCTACCTGTCGAGCGACAACTTCAAGACGCTCGATGACCAGCTCAAGGAGACGTACGGCGAGTCGCTGGTCGAGCTGAACCACAGCGGGCACGAGAGCGCCACGGCGCGCATCGTCGTGCGGAAGGCGTCGCTTCCGCCGGTGGTACTCAAGCGCGAGGTCCGCACGGTCGTGCCGAGCGGTGCCCCGGCTGGTCCGTTGGTGCTCGTGCGGCCGGATGTTGCGGCGGAGCAGCTCGTGGAACGGACGCATACCATCGGCGAAGCGACGCCAGGGCTGGGCGTCCTGCGGCAGATTACCGATGCCCTCGTCATTTCGCTGGCGCCGAGCGAGATGAGCGTGCGCATGGCGGCCGCCGAGCTCGCCGCCCGCACGCGATGGGACCTGTGGGAACTGCTCGACCAGTTGCGCGCACTGTACGGCGATGCCGTGCCGGTGGCCGATCTCGACGGACTGGCCGCGCAGATCGAGCACGCCCGCGGCGGCTACGCCATCCACAAGGAATGGGTCGACGTGGCGATGGCGCTCATCCGCCTCGATCCCGAGACCGGTCTCCCCGATGCCCGCGGATGGCACCGCGAATCGGATGCCGAGGGCAAGGATCTCTTCGTCGCCGACATCGTCTACCCGAAGTCCAGGGAGCAACTGCTGCTCCATGTCGAGGACAAACCTGAGGCAGCACGAACCGGGCTTGGCTTCCACTACACGCCGTACGATTTCGACTCGCAGCCGGAGCGCAGCTTCTTCGAACAGTTGCTTGCTCGGCTCGACGTTGACCCCAGGGACGTCGAGGAGATCCTGTTCACCGGTGCGCTCACCGATCCCGGCAAGACGGAGTTCTTCGTCGAGTATCGCGATACCAAAGGCAAATGGCGGCGTTACACGCCAGACTTCCTGATTCGACGTAGGCCGGCCGCCGGGCAGCCGGCGGGATCGGGGCCGTTGATGATCGTCGAGGTGAAAGCCGAGCGTGAACGGGAACATCCGGACGACGGTGAACTGGGGCGCAAGGCGATGGCCGTGCGGCGACTTGCCGCGCTCGATCCGGCGCGCCTGCGGTACGAGATCCTATTCACCGATTCATCGGTCATCGCCGCTGATGACATTGACCAGCTGCTGAAGGCCGGCGTCGAGGCCTCGACGTGAGCTCCCCAGCCAACAAACACGCCGCGGTCGGACGGCGGGTGCCGACGATTGCTGCCGGCCAGCGGGTGCTCGCCTTCGTGCCGGCGCCCCTGCCGCCGTCGCTGCAGTTCGATGGTCGTCTGGTGGGGCTCGTCGATCGTGCCTCGCGGGCCACCGGCGAATTGGCGGGCACCGGACGTCGGCTGGCCAATCCCTCGCTGCTCATCCGGCCGTTCATTCGCCGTGAGGCGGTGCTGTCGTCGCGTATCGAGGGAACCCACGCCGAGGCGCTCGACCTGTACGCGTTCGAGGCCGGGCAACTGGAGCTGCCGGGGCTCACCAAGGCGTCGACGCCGGATGACGTGCGCGAGGTGCTTAACTACGAGGCGGCGTTGCGGTACGGGCTGCATCGGCGCGACTCGCTCCCCATCGGCCTGCGGTTCATCCGCGAACTGCACGAGCACCTCATGAGGGGCGTCCGGGGCGGACACGCCGCACCGGGGCGCTTTCGCACCACCCAGAATTGGATCGGTGGTGAGGGGCTATCCGTCGGCGACGCGCGCTACGTGCCGCCGCCGGTACCGGAGATGCGCGAGGCGCTGCACGCGCTCGAGAGCTATCTACATGCGGAGGATGCGCTGCCGCCGTTGGTGCGCCTGGCGCTGGTGCACTACCAGTTCGAGGCCATCCACCCGTTTGCCGACGGCAACGGACGCATCGGGCGACTCCTCATGGCGCTCCTTTTGGTCGACTGGGGGCTCCTGCCGCATCCGTTGCTGTACCTGAGCGCCTGGTTCGAGGCGAATCGCGCGGCCTACTACGACCATTTGCTGGCGGTGAGCGAGCGTGGGGCGTGGGAAGCGTGGATCCGGTTCTTCCTGGAGGGGGTGGCCGCACAGGCCGGCGATGCCACGCGGCGCGTGGTGCGCATCGAGGCGCTGGAGGCCGATTGGCGCGACCGGCTGGCGCGCGGCGACGCCTCCGGCACGACCATGCGCCTGCTCGAGGTACTGTTCGAGGCGCCGGCCTTCACCATTCCGTGGGCGGCGGAGCGCCTGGCTGTCACGTACCGCTCGGCGCAGCGCGCGGTGCAGACGCTGGTGCGTCACAAGATGGTGCGGCCGGCGGTGGCCGGTGCGCGGTACAACAAGGTGTTCGTGGCCGAGAAGGTGCTGGATGTGGCAGGGTCAGTATAATTGTACTTTGATGCGCAAAAGTACAATTGTAATCGCAACTATTGCTGCAACGGACAATTCGGAACCGACGACCGCTCGGTTCAATCCCGACCTCAGGAGAGCAGGACATGGCGGCTCGTAAACCCAAGGGCAACAAGCATCGCGCGAAGCCCAAGCCCCCCGCCAAGGGGGGGGCGGCGAAGGGTGCTACCAGGTCCGCGCTGAAGGCAGCGGCGACGAAGGGCGGCAAGGCCGCCGCGAAGACGGCGCCCAAGTCGGTCGCGAACGCAATCGCCGAGGCCCTGCCGTGCGTGGCACCCGCGGAAGTGACAGTGACGGCCGCCAAAGGGCGGCCCATGCTGACTTGGGTGGGTAAGCGGGCGCTGGAACGCGTGACGGCCTTTCCGGCGCAGCATGTGGAGCGTTACGACCCCGCCGGAGAGCTGGCCAATGCCTCGCGCACCGGGGCTTGGAAGGACTGGCCCGACGGCTATCCCGCCGGTGGCCTGCTGTTCCACGGCGACAACAAGGAAGTACTGGCCCACCTGCTGGCGAACGGGTTCCGCGGCAAGGTGAAGCTCATCTACATTGACCCGCCGTTCGACTCCGGGGCCGACTACGTGCGCAAGGTGTCGCTGCGCGGCGCCAAGGGGACGGCCAAGCTCGACGGCGTGTCGTACTCGCTGGGCGAGCAGGTGCAGTACACCGACATCTGGGCCAACGACAACTACCTGCAGTTCATGTATGAGCGGTTGCAGTTGTTGAAGGAGTTGTTGTCGGACGGTGGGGCTATCTACCTTCACTGTGACGCGCGAAAGAGCCATCATTTGCGATCGTTGCTTGACGAGGTGTTCGGGTCAGACGCGTTCGTTAGCGAGATCGTCTGGCAAAGTTCTGACGCGCAGAGCAGTGCGAATCGCTACGGTCCGATTCACAATACGATCTTCTACTACGCGAAGCCCGGCCGGATATGGCACGATGTCCGTACTCCGCTCTCGAAGTCGACTGCCGACAACTGGTACAACAATGAGGAGCGCGTCGAGTCGGATCTGATCAACCGTCTTGGCAAGCAGGTGGCTGCTGGCAGCGTACGTCGATTCAACATGTCTGACCTGACGGCTCGGAAGAAGGGAGGTGACACTGAAGGAGAGTGGCGCGGCGTTCGCCCCCCTGTCGGTCGCTATTGGGCCTACTCGCGTGAGAACCTCGATCAGTTCGATAAGGAGGGTCGGATCGCGTTCTCGTCGTCCGGGAGACCTTACCTGAAGCGGTATCTCGACGAAGTTGAGGGTACTCCGCCTCAGGACCTCTGGACCGACATTTCGATGCTGCGCGGGATCAGTGGCGACGAGGACACCGGATATCCGACGGAGAAGCCGGAGGGACTGCTCGACCGAATAGTTCGGGTCTCCACCAACCCCACCGACCTCATCCTCGACTGCTTCATCGGCTCCGGCACCACCGCCGCCGTCGCCCAGAAGCTCGGGCGCCGCTGGATCGGCTGCGACATCAACAAGGGCGCCATCCAGACCACCGCCAAGCGCCTGCAGAGTGTCATTGGCGAGCAGATGGACGCTGCGGCATCGGCGCGCAAGAAGAACGTGCAGGGCTCGCTGCTGGACGCCGCCGCCGGCAAGGACGCGCCGCCCGCTCCGGCCCAGAGTGCCTTCACCGTCTGGCGCGTGAACGACTACGACCTCCAGATCCAGCATAACGAGGCGGTAAATCTCGCCTGCGAACACCTGGGCGTCACCCGCAATCGCGCCGACGGTTTCTTCGACGGCACCCGCGGGCAGAACCTCGTCAAGATCATTCCCTTCGGCCACCCGCTCTCGCCGCTCGACCTCGACGAGATCCGTCGCGAGCTCGACGCCCGTCCCGACGAGACGCGCAGCGTCACCGTGGTGTCGCTGGGCATCGAAGCACAGGCGCGCGTCTGGGTGGATGGCTGGAACCGCTCCCGTCGCGGCTCGGGCGGCGTCAATGCCATCGACGTCATCGAGCTGCGCACCGACGAGCGCTATGGTCGCGTCATCCGGCACGTACCGGCCTCGGCGCGCGCGTCCATCACCCGCAAGGGCCCGAACATCCACGTGGTCATCAAGGACTTCGTGTCGCCGAGCATCTTCGAGCGGCTCGCTGCGCAGGCTGGCGTGCTGGCTCCCGACGTCGACGACTGGCGCGCCATGGTCGATTGCGTGATGATCGACCCGGCGTGGGACGGCAACGTGTTCAACGTGGCGCTATCGGACATTCCCGAACGCAAGACCGACCTCGTGGCCGGCGAATACCAGCTTCCCGCCGCCGCGGGTACGACCACCGTTGCGGTGAAGATCATCGACATGCTGGGCGAAGAGGTGCTCGTTACCAAGGAGGTCTGATGGCGCGTGCTCCAATCGCGTGGCGTGGTCGCACCAGGAGAAAACCGCAGCTGCTGCACCTGTGTGTCACGCTCGACGGCATCACGCCCTCCGTCTGGAGATCCGTCGCGGTGTCACCCGGCATCACACTGGGCAAGCTGCACCGCGTCCTGCAGGAGCTCTTCGACTGGACGAACTCTCATCTGCACTACTTCGAGTTCGGAAAGCTGCGTTTCTCGGACGAGGACATGTCGGACGACTCCATCTGGGCTGAGGAACGGCTTGGCGCTCCGTACAAGGGGATCGTCCTCAGCCAGTTCGAACTCGAGCCCGGCGATCGGTTCTCCTATGTGTACGACATGGGCGACGACTGGCGCCACGAGATCGTCGTGGAGGCGCTTCAGGAAGGATCGCTCTCCGTTCGCCCGCGCTGTCTCGGCGGTGCTCGTGCAGCGCCTCCGGATGACGCTGGTGGTCCCCACGGGTATATGGAGCAACTCGAGATCCTCAAGAACCCGCGTGATCCGGATCACGATGAGGTCGTGGCGTGGTTTCCGACCAAGTTCGATCCGGAGCACTTCGATCCCGTGGCAACGGACCGTCGTCTCGCCCGTCTGCGCTGATTCGTCAGCGTCCACACCCCCCGTCACGTAGAACCCGTGACTGCCTTCGTACACGTCACGCGATCACCATTCTGAACCGGGTTTCACTCATGACCCTTCGCTCCGTCGGACTGCTCATGGCCGCGCTCTGCGCTGCCGCTTCTCCCACTCTCGCCCAGCGTGGCGGCGGGCGTCCGAACACCACCGCGGGCGGGCCGCCCAAGGTGCTCGTCGTCCCGGGGGTGCGTTCGGGCACCAGCGCCTTCCTCCTCACGAACTACCCGGAAGTCCAGCCGCTGATTGCCGGCCAGATGGACTTCAAGCACTATCACACCAGCGCCGAGATCGAGGACTGGATGCGAAAGTGGGCCCGCGAGCATCCCGACTTCGTGGAACTCGTCTCGGTGGGCAAGAGCTTCGGCGGCCGCGACATCTGGCAACTGACGCTCACCAGCAAGAAGACGGGCAAGGACACGGACAAGCCCGCGGCGTTCTTCGAAGGCGGCCGTCACTCCGGCGAGATCACCGCCACCGAGAGCGCGCTCTACCTCGCCTGGTACCTCATCGAGAACTATGGCAAGGACGCTGACGTCACCACGCTGCTCGACACCAAGGCCGTGTACATCAGGCCGCTCAACAATCCCGACGGCTCCGACATGTACCGGCTTACCGCGCAGTCGAACCGGAGCACCGTGCGCCCGTACGACGATGACGGCGACGGCCTGCTCGACGAAGATCCGCCCGAGGACCTCGACGGCGATGGGTACATCCGCCAGATGCGCAAGTTCGTCGGCGCCGGCAAGGGCGATGCCGTCGTCGACACGGTGGACAAGCAGGGGCGGCTGATGCGGCGCGTCGGCGAGGGCAAAGGCGACTACCTGCTGCTGCAGGAGGGGATCGACAACGACGGTGACGGCCGCGTGAACGAGGACGGCATCGGCGGCCTCGACCTGCACCGTAACTATCCGGAGAACTGGCGCCCGATGCGCGAGGCCACCGGGCGCGGATTCACGCAGGGTGGCGCGGGCGAGTACCCGATGTCGGAACCCGAGACGCGCGCGGTGGTGCTCTGGACGCTGACGCATCCGAACGTCGGCGTGGCCAACTCCATGGACACCGCCGTGCCGATGCACCTGCGCGGACCGTCCACCTGCGAGGAGACGGAGTGCATGTTCCCCGCCGACCTGAAGTGGTACAAGCACTTCGATTCGGTGGGCGTTTCGAAGACTGGCTATCCCTGGGCCGGCGACGTGTATCGCACCTACAACACGCGTGGTGGCGTGAACCCGATGACCGGCGACTCGCTGCGCCCGGCGCCGCTCTTCGGCCACGGCCCCGACTACGGCTACTTCCAGCTCGGCGCCGTCTGGTACGGCGACGAACTGTGGAACGGCGGGCGCGAGCGCGACTACGACAAGGACGGTCGCATCGAGGAGTGGGAAGTGCTGCGCTACTGCGACGAGGAATACGCCGGCAAGTGCTTCAAGCCATGGACGAAGTTCAACGCGCCGGGGCAGGGTGAGGTGGAGACCGGCGGCTTCAACCCCAAGTTCTGGTCGCAGAACGGACCGCCGGAATGGCTGGAGAAGTGGGCGCGCAACCAGGCGATGTTCAACCTGTACCTCGCGCAGTCGCTGCCGCAGGTGGAAATCGTCAGTGTCACCTCGGCGCCGGTGAAGGCGGCCAAGGGCGCCAAGGCCCCCGCCGATTCCGCGACGCACGAGGTCAAGGTCACGGTGCGCAACAGCGGCCGGCTTCCCACCGCGCTGGAGCAGGCCAAGCGGGTGAAGATCGTCCGCCCCGACATGGTCACCGCGCGCGCCGGGACGGAGAACACGCAACCGGTGGGTCGAGTGCCCGAGTTCTGGCTGAATGGCGGCGAGACACGGGTGATCACGCTGCGCCTGAAGGCGGGGCCGTCGACCGAGGACCGCAAGCTCAACCTGCGGCTCACCAGCACGCGGGGTGGCGTCGCGGACAAGGAGCACCAGATCGCGCCGTAGTTCGTTGCGGGTGCGAGACTACAATTGCTTTCCACGGATTCACACGGAAATACACGGATACGGCCTTGGGAAATTACAACGGCCAATCCGTGTACATCCGAGTCATCCGTGGTAAGCAGTAGCAAACCCGCCGATACTGCCGAAGCCGGCGTCCTACCCGCGCATCTCCTTCTCGATCGCTCGCGCCAGCGGCGCGACGCCGTCCGCCAGCGCCTCGAGGTCGGTCCACCGGGTGCGGTGGTTCGTGATGCACACGCGAATGGCGTAACGCCCGTTGACGAGCGATCCGCTGGGGACGGCGAGCCCGGACTCCTGGATGCGCAGCAGCAGTTCCTTGCTGAGCGCGTCGCACTTCTCGCCCGTGAACCCGTCGGGCACGTAGCGCCAGCAGACGATGTTCAGCGCGACCGGCGCGCATATCTCGATGCCAGGCACGGCCGCAATGCGTTCGGCGAAGGCGCGGGCCTGCGCCACGTTCTGCTCGATGATCTCGGCAAACGCGGGGATGCCCTGCGCCTTGAACGACATCCAGACCTTCAGCGCCTTGAAGCCGCGGGTCAGTTCGGGGCCGCGATCGGCGAACACCAGCCCGCCGGCGATCACGCCGCGTCCCTCGTCGCGCAGGTAGCTGGGCGTCAGCGCGAAGGCGTCGCGGTGTGCCTGCGGATCGCGCACCAGCACGCAGGCAATCTCGAACGGCAGGAAGATCCACTTGTGCAGGTCGAGCGCCAGCGAGTCGGCCCGCTCCATGCCCTTGACGATGGAAGCGAGCGCCGGCGACAACCGGGCGAGCGCACCGAATGCGCCGTCCACGTGGAACCACATCTGCTCCGCGGAGGCGAGATCGGCCAGCGCGTCGAGATCGTCGGTGGCGCCGCTGTTCACGGTGCCCGCGGTGCCGATGACGCAGATGGGACGCAAGCCGGCGGCGCGGTCCGATACGATCATCGCCCGCATGGCCGCCACGTCGACGCGCAGGTCGGCGTCCACCGGCACCTTGCGCAGCGACGCCTGTCCGAGCCCGAGCAGTTCCACGCCCTTCTGCGCCCAGCTGTGCGCTTCGGTGGAGGCGTACACCATCAGCCTCGGACCGCCGAGCGCGCCGTGCGTGCGGAAATCGAAGCCCGCCTTGGCGTGGCGCGCGACCGCCAGCCCGAGGTAGTTGGCCATCGAGCCGCCGCTCATCAACAGGCCGCTCGATTCCGCGGGGAAGCCCATCAGTTCGGCGAGCCACGCGATGACACGCAGTTCCACCAGGCGCGGTGCGTCGTTGAAGCCGGCCATGTGCGCGTTCATTCCCGCCGCCAGCATGTCGGCCATCATCCCGAGCGGCGTGCCGTTGCCCTGCACCCAGCCGAAAAAGCGGCCGTTGCGCGAACCGTTGGTATACGGGAGCACACGCGAGAGGAACTCTTCGTATACCGCCTGCTCCCCTTGCGCCTGCATCGGAAGCGCTTCGTCCTCGAGCGCCGACCGGACATCGGCCGGCACCGGCGTCCACGCCGGGCGCTCCGGCAGCGTTCGGAGGTGATCGAGCGAGTCGTCCACCATGCGGTGGGCGAGCGCGCGGAACGCGTCCCAGTCCTTCGGATCGAGCGTCGCGTCGGTGCGGGCGGAAATGAGGGGCTCAGCCATGTCCTGAGCATAGTGGGTCGGGTTTCCGTACACTATACGCACCCCAACCCGGGCACCCCATGTCCAGACTCCGATTCCCGTTCCTCGCCGC
>JBBTFF010000122.1:0-23018 GCA_038041995.1 Gemmatimonadota bacterium
CCAACGGTGACTTTGGCGTGACCATCGTGCGGCAGTTCCTGTACGGCGTATACAGCGTGCTGCAGTGGGACGCGCTGTCGAAGTCGAAGGATGGCACGCTGGCCGGCATCGCCGCCAAGTCGCTGAAGGAAGCCCGGTACCACGTGCGGCACGCCGGCGAGTGGGTGATCAGGCTTGGTGATGGCACCGACGAAAGCCATCGACGCGCTCAGGTGGCCGTGGACACTCTGTGGCCCTACACGGGCGAGCTATTCATGCAGCCGGCCGACGAGGCGGAGTTGGTAGCCGATGGCATCACTGCGGACGTCTCGTTACTGGAGCTGGCGTGGGAGGTACAGGTGGCCGACGTGCTGAGGCGCGCCACGCTGACGGCGCCGGAGACGGCGTGGATGCAGCGCGGCGGACGCGAGGGAAAGCACACCGAGCACCTGGGGCACCTGCTCGCCGAGATGCAGATCGTCGCGCGGTCACATCCCGACGCCAAGTGGTAGCCACGTGGTAGCCACCGCGTACGACCGCGAGCGGGTGTTCGCCTGGCTCGAGGAGGTCAAGGACCCCGAAGTGCCGGTGCTGAGCGTGGTCGAGCTGGGCGTGGTGCGCGACGCGGTCGTGGACGCCGATGGCGCGGTGACGGTGACGGTCACGCCGACGTACAGTGGCTGTCCGGCGATCCGAGTGATCGAGGAGTCGATCCACGACACGCTCCTTGCGAAGGGCGTGCTGCGCGTGACCGTGCAGACGGTATTCACGCCGGCGTGGACGACCGACTGGATTCCCGAGACGGCCAGGGCGAAGCTGGAAGCCTACGGCATCGCGCCGCCGGGCCTGGCGCACACGAGCGACGAGCTTGTGCCGCTGCGGCGCGCGGGGACGGGGCCGCGGTGTCCGTTCTGCAAGTCGGCGAACACGGCGCTCCGCAGCGAGTTCGGGAGCACGGCGTGCAAGGCGCTGTGGGTGTGCGCGGAGTGCACGCAGCCGTTTGAGGAGTTCAAAGCCATCTAGAATACGACAGAGTACTACAGAGTACTACAGAGTACGACAGAGTACGACAGAGTACGACAGAGTCGCTACCTGCCGGCGTGGCCGTACTCGCTGGAGCGGATGTTCTGGATCCGCTGAACGTATTCGTCGTCGGCGATGGCGTTCTGCCAGTTGCCTGTGGCCCGGGCACCGGCGTACACCACCAGCACGAGCCCCACCACCGCTGCCGCGTACGCCAGGGGACTCACCGGACGGCGCACCATGTGCATCTCCAGGGCACCCTGGACCGGGCATACGGCCACGCAGTTCAGGCAACCCGTGCACTCCGCACTCATGATCGAATTCCGCGAGGCGACGGGCAGGCGCGCCAGGCACGCCTTGTCGCAGAGCCCGCAGGACACGCAGGTGTCGGCGTTCCGCCTGATCCGGGTGGGCGAGGCCCAGGAGAAGAGCCCGAGGAGAGCGCCGTAGGGGCAGAGGTACCGGCACCAGAGCCCGTTGATGAACACGGAGCCCACCGCAAGCGACCCCACGGCGAGGGCGCCGGTCATCCCCATGTCCGTGAAGAAGCGCCCCATCTTCACGTCGGCCACACGGTTGTACGGCGACGACAGGAACTCTGAAAGGGCCTCGCGACTCATCGCGAGGATGGACAGCACAAAGAAGCCGAGGATGACGTACTTCAGGCCTCGGAGCGGGATGTCCAGCCAGCCCCACGGCCGGAAGTTCCGTCCGAAGGACCAGCGGCCGAAGCGGGCCAGCAGCTCCGACAGGAAGCCCACCGGGCAGACCCACGAGCAGAACGACTTCCGAAGGAGCAGCGCCAGCGCGATGGCCACCAGCACCAGGATCGTCGCCGCCGGGTGGATGACGTTCAGGTTTCCCTGGTAGACCCAGTCGAGAAGACCCATCAACCCGCTGATCGGGAGAAAGGCTTCCACTCCGGCGGGGCGTTCCGGCAGCGGGAGGGCCCCCGCGCGGGCGGCGTCGACCCATCGCGCAAACTGGATGCCGAGCAGGACGCACGTCAGCGCGAAGGCGCCCTGCACCAGCAGGCGGATCCGGAAGGTGCGGTCGGCTTTCCGGCCGGTGCAGCCGGAGAGCCAGGCACCGAGATCCCGGGAGCGCTTGGCAGGGCGTCTGGGGCCCAACCCCTCCGCGTCACTTCGTGGGGTGAGGATCGGCAGGGGCTTCATGCCCGTAATCTGGCCGACGGTCATCCCGGGGACATCGGGAAATTCCCGAGCTCGGCGGGGAGTTTCCCGGACTCGATGGCCGTCGACGACGCTTCGGCGTCAGCTCACTTGGTCCAGATCGCGATCACGGCGCAGGCATCGTTGATGTACTCCGCCGGCAGGCGCGCGACACCGGTGTAGACCTCCATCAGCTCGATGTCCGCCGGCGCCACCAGTTTCAGGGTGCGTTCGATGTTCTCGTCGCCCGGCGCGGAGAGCCGCATGCCGTTGATGTACACTTGCACCTTTGTCGTCCCCGGCAGGGTGAACAGCGACCGCGTGTCGCATCTCTTGAAGAACACCCCTCGCTGATTCACGAAGACCGTCGGCAGCGTGGCGAGAGCGTACTTGACGCTGTTTGTCATCGCGAAATCGGCGCGTGTCAACAGATAGCCCCGTCCGGTCCGAGCGCGCTCGAGCACGTCGGCAAATCGCGACGGTACCTGCACTTGCTGACCGCGTATGACGACTGTCGTGAGCAACGTCACGTTGGTAACGCGCCGCAAGCTGAGTTCCACCTGCACGCGCAGCGTGGTAGTGTCTTTCACTTCGAAAGACAGCTCCGTGGGCCGGTAGCCCATGTGGAGCACCCGCAGCGTGTACGCCCCGGGTTGCTTCAGCGCCACCGCGAAGGTGCCATCAGCGCCGGTGCGTGTCGCGCCGGCCACCTCTCCCTTCGCGGTGGTCACGACGACCGGCAGGTCGGCCACAGGCAAGTTGTTGACTCCATCGACCACCGTGCCGCTGATGCGCTGGCCCGCGGCCGGCACCGCACAGAACGCAACGACAATCACCGCGACAGCCGTCTCTCGCCAGCGTGCGGCCAGAAATGCGAACGGTGCGGCAGTCCGGATCAACGGCCTCCGTTGCGTTTTCATTTCGTCCAGACCGCAATCGCGGCGCACGCGTCGTTGATGTACTCGGCTGGCAGGCGCACCACGCCGGTGTAGACCTCCATCAGCTCGATGTCCGCGGGCGCGACCAGCTTCAGGATGCTCAGGGGGCTGTCTCCCGGCGCGAACATCCGCATGCCGTTGATGTAGACCTGCACCCGATGGCATTTCCGAAAGAAGATACCGCGCTGGTTCACGTGCACCGTCGGCAGCGTGCCGAGCGCAAACTTCACATCGTTGGTCATGTCGAAATCGGCGCGCGTGAAGAGCGCGCCGTTCCCTTTTCGCGCACGCTCGAGCACGTCGGCGAACCGCGACGGCACCTGCACTTGTCGGCCGTTGATCACTACCGTCGAGAGCAGCGTTACGTCGGTGACGCGCCGCGGGCTGAGTTCGACCTGCACACGCAGCGTGGCAGTGTCCTTCACTTCGAACGACAGCTCCGTAGGCCGGTAGCCCATGTGGAGCACCCGCAGCGTGTACGCCCCGGGTTGTTTGAGCGCCACCGCGAAGGTGCCATCCGCGCCCGTGCGCGTCGCGCCGGCCACCTCTCCCTTCGCAGTGGCCACGACGACCGGCAGGTCGGCAACCGGCAGGTGGTTGACACCGTCGACCACCGTGCCGCTGATGCGCTGGCCCGCGGCGGGGACGGCGCACAATGCCACGGCGACGACCGCGACGGCCGCCTTTCGACAGGCTGCGGGGAGGAACGCCAGGCGCAGGGAAGAACGAACCAATCGGCACCTCGCCAGCGTTCAGGACACCTTCACCATGGACCCGTCAACCGAGGGGCACAATACCGGGATGTGCGCGAGGTGCACTCCACGCCACCACTCCGGTCGAAGAGCAACGGCCCCACCGCCGTCGCCGAACTGTGCTTGTCTGTGTTCTTCTGTGGCGTCGTTCCAGCTACACCGAAAGCAGCCGTTCGATCCGCCCGCCGATCCGCTCCACCGTCGGCACGACCGCATTCAGCAGATCGGTATGGTACGCCACCGGGATGTCCGCCGGTGCCAGTCGCTCCACCGGCGCATCGAGATACCAGAAGCAGTCGCTGGCCAGCGTGGCCGCGATCTCCGCGCCAAAGCCGGCCGTCAGGTTGTCCTCGTGCACCACGAGGCAGCGCCCGGTCTTCTGCACCGACGCGAGCACCGCCGCCTTGTCCCACGGCGCGATGGTGCGCAGGTCGATGAGTTCCACCCGGTCGTCGAACCTCGCGATGGCCTCGGCGCACCGGTGCACCATCGCGCCCCACGTCACCACCGTGAGATCGGTCCCCTCACTCAGCACGCGCGCGCGGCCGAACGGCAGCACATAGTCGTCACCCGGATACCGCGCACTCCCGTCGCTGGTCATCAGCAGCGACCGGTGCTCGAAGAAGATCACCGGGTCGATGCCACGCATTGCCGCGCGCAGCAACCCCACGGCATCGGCCGCATTGGACGGCATGGCCACGTGCCAGCCATACGCATGCGCGAAGCGCACCTCGTCGCTCAGCGAGTGCCATGGGTCGCCCACGTCCTTGCCGAAGCCGCCGGGCATGCGCACCACCATCGGCGCGGCAAAGCGGTTCTTCGTCCGCCACCGCAGGGTGCCGGTGTTGTTCAACTGCTCCATCGCCGGATCGGCGTACTTGCGGAACTGGATCTCGGCGACCGGCATCAGCCCGGCAATCGCCATCCCGACCGCGCGGCCGACGATTCCCTCCTCCGACAGCGAGGTGTCGAACACCCGCGCGCCGCCGTACTTCTTCTGCAGCCCCTCGGTGACGAGGTGCACCCCGCCCTTGCGGCCGACGTCCTCACCGAACACGAGCACGCGCGGGTTCGCCGCCAGCTCGGTGTCAAGCGTGCGACGCACCGCCTCGGCGAAGCGGATCATCGGGCCGTCGCTCGACGGCACATCGGTGCCACCGATCTGGTCGAGCAGCGCCGAAGGCAGCCCCCCCATCTCGGCTGGCGTGGCGCGCTCGCCGTAGACAAAGCGCCCGACTTCGTCGGGCACGGGCATCGCTCGAGCCCGCGCCGCATCCACCGCCGACCGAACGTCGCCCTTTACGTCGCGCTCCATCGCGTCCCACGCCTTGGCCGTCATCAGTGACGGCACGAGGTACGCCCTGAGCTTGGGCAGTGGATCCCGCAGCGCGTCGGCAGCGATCTCCTGGTCGGTGCGATATCCCTTCTGGTTGTCGGGCCCCGAATGACTGCAGAGGCGCGGCACCGTGAGCCGCACCAGCGCCGGGCCGTTGCCCGTGCGCGCGTGATCGACGCACTCGGCGAGCAACTGCGCCGCCTCGTGCGGATTGGTGCCGTCGCCGTCGCGCAGGAAGAGGTTCGCAAACGACGCGAGATTGCCGGCGATGTTGGCGCCCGGCGTCTGCATGTCGCCACGCACCGAAATGCCGAGATCGTTGTCCTCGATGTAGAACAACATCGGCAGCTTCAGCGTGGTTGCCATGGTCAACGCCGACCAGAAACCACTGGTGGCCACCGACGCATCACCACCGAGCACCACGCCCAGGGCGCCCTGCCACGACGCGTCCCCGAGGATGTCCCGTTGATACACGATCGACTGCGCCCAGCCGGCCGTCGGCGTGTACTGAGAGCCGACGTCACCCGACATGGGGAGCACGGCGCACCCGCCGTTGGCGCGCGGCAAGTTGCAGACGACGCCGATGTCGCGCCCGTCGCTGAAGCCACCGGCGCGCCCCAACGGGCTGCCGTGGGCATCCTCGAGGCTCAGCCCCAGCGTCAGCAGGAGCGGCCGCGACCGGTAGTAGGCGCCGGCGGCGTCGTGCGTGCCGGTGAGCAGGGATCCGAGAATCACCTGCGCCATCTCGTGGCCGCGCGCCGAAAACTGGTAGTTCACCAGGTGGTCGCGCGGAATCGAGGCCTTGTTGCGGTTGATCTCCTCCTCGAGGTCGTCGAGGGCGCGCGACGCAAGCGCCGTGCGGGCAATCCGGACCCAGTCGAACCTGGGATCGGGCAGGGGCGGAGACTTGGCGGCCATGACGAGCGGAATCTAGGCGTACGGCCTGCGGTGGGCCATTATGTTTGGTGAAACTGCAATAGAAGCTTTACGCTCTACGCTGTACGTTTTACGCCGTCCGTGAAGGCGCCGTAAGCGGACGGCTTACAGCGTACGGCGTACAGCTTACAGCTTCCTTTCCTCTGCCCAGTATCCCCCCGTGGCACTACTCCTGATTGCAGACGACGCCGGCGTCCGCACCCTGACGCTCAATCGTCCGGATGTCCTGAACAGCTTCACCCGCGAACTCGGGCTGGAACTGCAGGACGCCCTGCAGGTCATCGCGGCCGACGACAGCGTGCGCGCCGTGCTCCTCACCGGCGCCGGCCGCGGCTTCTGCGCCGGACAGGACCTGGCCGAGGCGATGCCGAAGGATGGCGAGATGCCCGACCTCGGTGACTTCGTGCGCGAGACGTGGAATCCGGTCGTCAGCGCCATTCGTCACCTGGAGAAGCCGGTGATCTGCGCGGTGAACGGTGTGGCCGCCGGCGCTGGTGCCAATCTGGCCCTCGCCTGCGACATCATCTTCGCATCGAGCGACGCGACCTTCGTGCAGTCGTTCGCGAAGATCGGGGCGATTCCCGACTCGGGCGGCACGTTCATCCTGCCGCGCCTGGTGGGCCTGCATCGCGCGACCGTGATGACCATGCTCGCCGAGAAGATGACCGCCGAGCGGGCCCGGGAGTGGGGGCTCGTGTATCAGGTTGTCGCGCCGGGTGAGTTGCTTGATACCGCAATGAAGACGGCGAAGCACCTGGCCACTCAGCCCACCCGCGCACTCGGCATGATCAAGCGCGCATTCAACCAGTCGATGGGCGTGGACCTCGACGAGCAGTTGACGCTCGAAGAGGACCTGCAGCGCGAGGCCGGCCAGAGCGCCGACTACGCCGAGGGCGTGAACGCCTTCCTCGAAAAACGCAAGCCAATCTTCACGGGGCATTGATGCCGATGCTCACCAGTCAGACACGCGTCGGAGTGGTCGGAGCGGGCGCCATGGGACGCGGCATCGCGCAGGTGGCCGCGGCCGCCGGGCACGACGTGGTGCTCTCGGACGCGATGCCAGGCGCGGCGGCACGGGCTGGCGTGGCCATGGCCGGCACACTGGCGGCCCTGGTGGCAAAGGGCAAGCTCGACGAGGGCGTGTGCGCGGCGATCGTCGCGCGCATCGAGGTGGTCGACGCGGCGCTGGGCGACAACGTGGGGGTGCTGGCCGACTGCGGACTGGTGATCGAGGCGATCGTCGAGGATCTCGCGGCCAAGCGGGCGCTGTTCACGCGACTCGGCGGCGTGGTGGCCCCCGATGCAATCCTCGCTTCCAACACGTCGTCGCTGGCCATTGCCGCGATCGCCAGCGACTGCCCGTCACCCGAGCGCGTCATCGGCATCCACTTCTTCAACCCGGCGCCGGTGATGCCGCTCGTCGAGGTCATTCCCTGGATGGGGACCAGCGCCGCCGTGCGTGATGCGAGCATGCGTCGCGTCGCCGCCTGGGGAAAGACCGTGGTGGTCTGCGCCGACACTCCGGGTTTCATCGTGAACCGCGTGGCGCGCGCCTTCTACGGCGAGGCCATTCGCATCGCCGAGGAAGGCATTGCCAGCTACGCCACCATCGACTGGGCCATGAAGACCATCGGCGGCTTCCGCATGGGACCGTTCGAGTTGATGGACTTCATCGGCAACGACGTCAACTTCGCGGTCACGCGCTCGGTGTACGACGGCTTCTTCCAGGACCCGCGGTATCGGCCGTCGCTCACGCAGCTGCGGCTGGTGCAGGCGGGGTTCCTGGGCAAGAAGTCCGGGCGCGGCTACTACGACTACCGCGCTGGCGCGGCGATGCCGAAGCCGGCGACGGACGACAACGTCGGCAGCGCCATCGTCGATCGCGTTCGGGCGATGCTCATCAACGAGGCCGTCGACGCGCTGAACCTGGGCGTCGCCAGCGCCGAGGACATCGACCTCGCCATGGTGCAGGGCGTCAACTACCCCAGGGGCCTGCTGGCGTGGTGCGACGAACTGGGTGCGGCCGCGGTGCTGTCGACGCTCGAGTGGCTTCAGTCGGAATACGGCGAGGACCGGTACCGCCCGTCGCCCCTGCTGCGCCGGGTCGCGCGCGAAGGACGGAGATTTCGCACATGAGACACGCATTCATCGCCGGCGGCCTGCGCACGCCAATCGGCAACATCGGGGGCTCGCTGAGCGAAGTGCGGGCTGATGACCTGGCCGCGCACGTCATACGCGAGCTGCTGCGACGTCATCCGTCGGTCGACGCCGCGGGAATCACCGACGTCATTCTTGGCTGCGCCAACCAGGCGGGCGAGGACAATCGCAACGTCGCGCGGATGGCCGGCCTGCTCGCCGGCCTTCCCTTCACCGTGCCGGGCGAGACGGTGAACCGGCTCTGCGCGTCGGGCATGAGCGCCATTGCCAATGCCGCGCGCGGCGTGGCCGTCGGTGACGGCGACCTGTACGTGGCCGGTGGCGTGGAGAGCATGACCCGCGCGCCGTACGCGCTCTCCAAGGCGAGCAAGCCCTTTGCCCGCGACGTGGAGCTCTTCGACACATCGCTGGGCTGGCGCTTCGTGAATCCACGGATGAAGGAGTTGTACGGCATCGATAACATGGGACAGACCGCCGAGAATGTCGCCGAACAGCACGGCATCAGCCGCGCCGACCAGGATGCATTCGCGCTCTGGTCGCAGCAGAAAGCGGCGGCGGCGCGCGACGCCGGACGGTTGGGAGATGAGATCGTGCCAGTGGCGATTCCGCAGAAGAAGGGCGAGCCGAAGCAGGTCACCACCGACGAGTTCATTCGCGCTGACTCCACCGCCGAGGCGCTGGCCAGGCTGAAGCCCGCGTTCCGTTTCGATGGCAAGGGCTCGGTGACGGCCGGCAACTCGTCGGGGCTGAACGACGGCGCGGCCGCACTGTTCGTCTGCTCCGAAGGCGGCGCGCGAAAGCACGGGTTAACGCCGATCGCTCGCGTCGTGGCCACGGCCGTAGCGGGCGTGGAGCCGCGCACGATGGGCATCGGCCCGGTGCCAGCATCGCAGAAGGCGTTGGCCCGTGCGGGGCTGACCATCGACCAGATGGACGTGCTCGAACTCAACGAGGCCTTTGCCGCGCAGGTGCTCGCATCGCTGCGCGCACTTGGCGTGAAGGATGACGACCCGCGCGTCAACCCGAACGGCGGCGCCATCGCCCTCGGACACCCGCTGGGGATGTCGGGGGCGCGCCTGGCGCTCACGGCGGCAACGCAACTACAGCGCAGCGGCGGCCGCTACGCGCTGTGCACCATGTGCATCGGCGTCGGCCAGGGAATGGCCGCCGTGCTCGAGCGGGTGTAAACGTGGCCAACATCTTCTCGTTTGACGGTTTCGTGCCGGTGGTGCACGAGAGCGCGTTCGTGCACCCCAACGCCACCGTCGTCGGCAACGTGGTCATTGGGCGTGATGTCTACGTCGGCCCCGGCGCAGTAATTCGCGGCGACTGGGGGGGCGTGGAGATCGCCGACGGCTGCAATGTGCAGGAAGGGTGCGTCATCCACATGTTCCCGGGCGTGACGGTGCGACTCGAGGAGAGCGCGCACATCGGGCACGGTGCCGTGGTGCATGGCGCGCACATCGGGCGCAACGCGCTCATCGGCATGAACGCCGTGGTGATGGACCGCGCCGACATCGGCGACGAGAGCATCGTCGGCGCGCTCTGCTTCGTCCCCGCCGAGATGCAGGTGCCGGCGCGGTCGGTGGTGGTCGGCAACCCGGCGAAGATCGTGAAGCAGGTGAGCGACGAGATGCTGGAGTGGAAGACCGAAGGAACCACGCTGTACCAGGCGCTGCCGTCGCGGCTGCACGCATCATTGCAGGCGTGCGAGCCCCTGCGCGAGGTCCCGGCGGACCGGGCGCGGCAGGTGTCGACCTACCGGACGTGGATAGAGACGCGGCGCGACTGACGCGCGGTGCATGACCTGGCGCGCTCGCGCGCCGAGACGGGAGACTCATCGATGATTGCCCCCAGTTCGCTTCCCACGCCGCTCGACGTCTCCGGCGACGCCCCGCGCGCCCTGTTCAGCTACGTGCGCGGCGCATGGGTGCGCGGCGCCGGCAAGACGACGTCGCTGCATCATGCAGTCACCGGCGCGGTGATCGCCGAGACGAGCACCGGCGGCATTGATTTCAAGGCGATGGTGGAGCACGCCCGCACGGTGGGCGGCCCGGCGCTGCGCGCCATGACATTTCATCAACGCGCGCGCATGCTCAAGGCGCTGGCCCAATACCTGATGGCGCACAAGGACGCTTACTACCCGGTGTCGGCGCTCACGGGCGCGACGAAGCGGGACGGATGGGTGGACATCGAGGGCGGCATCGGCACGCTGTTCGCGTACGCGTCGCGCGCTCGCCGCGAGTTCCCCGACGAGACGTTTCATGTGGAGGGGCCCACCGAGCCGTTGTCAAAGGGGGGCACGTTCGTGGGACGCCACATCTGCGTGCCGCTCGAGGGCGTGGCCGTGCACATCAACGCCTTCAACTTCCCCGTCTGGGGCATGCTCGAGAAACTGGCGCCGACGCTGCTCGCCGGCATGCCGGCCATCGTCAAGCCGGCGACCATCACCAGCTTCCTCACCGAGGCCGTCTTTGCCGGGATGATCGAAAGCGGCATCCTGCCGGCGGGAAGCGTTCAGCTGCTCTGCGGCAGTGCCGGCGACCTGCTGGACCATCTCGACGAGCAATGCGCCGTGGCCTTTACCGGCAGCGCCGCCACCGGGCGGATGCTCAAGCGAATGCCGGCCATCGTCAACAACAACGTGCGCTTCAACGTCGAGGCTGACTCGCTCAACTTCTCGATGCTCGGCCCCGACGCGGTGCCGGGCACCGAGGAGTTCGACCTCTTCATCAAGGAGGTCGCCAACGAGATGACGACGAAGGCCGGACAGAAGTGCACGGCCATTCGCCGCACCATCGTGCCCGAGGCGATGATGGACGACGTGCGCGCCGCACTGTCGAAACGGCTTGCGCTCACCGTGATCGGCGACCCCGCCGTGGACGGCGTGCGCATGGGCCCGCTGGCCGCTCGCGCGCAGGTGGGCGAGGTGCGCAAGGCGGTGGAGGCGATCAGCAAGGACGCCGAACTCGTCTTCGGGGCGCTCGACGCGCTGCAGGTGACCGGCGCCGACGCGGCGAAGGGGGCCTTCTTCCCGATCCTGCTCTTCGCTTCGACGGATCCGATGACGCGTACCGCGCCGCACGACGTGGAAGCGTTCGGTCCGGTCAACACGCTCATGCCGTACCGCTCACTCGACGAGGCCATCGTGCTGGCCAGGCGCGGCCGCGGCTCGCTGGTGGGCTCGGTGTTCACCGGCGACGACGCCGTGGCGCGCGCGGTGGCGCTGGGCACCGCGGCGCACCACGGCCGCCTGCTGCTGGCCAACCGCCACTCTGCCCGGGAGAGCACCGGGCACGGATCGCCGTTGCCCAACCTGGTGCATGGCGGCCCGGGGCGCGCCGGCGGCGGCGAAGAGCTGGGCGGCGCGCGCGGCGTGCTGCACTACATGCAGCGCACGGCGCTGCAGGGGTCACCGACGACGCTGTCGCACGTGGTGCACGAATACATGCTCGGCGCGGCGACGACGGGCGACGCGGTGCATCCGTTCCGCAAGCACTTCGAGGAGCTCGCCATCGGCGAGACGCTGATCACTTCGTCGCGCACGATCACCCACGAGGACGTCGATCGCTTCTCCGACCTCTCCGGTGACCACTTCTATGCGCACAAGAGCGACGAGCTGGCACGCCAGGGCGTCTTCGAGAAGAAGGTGGCCCACGGCTACTTCGTGCTCGCCGCGTCGGCCGGGCTGTTCGTCGATCCGGCGCCGGGTCCGGTGCTGGCGAACTACGGACTCGAAGGCCTGCGTTTCGTGAAGCCGGTCTATCCCGGGGATGCGATCCACGCGCGCCTCACCTGCAAGCAGAAGACGGCCAAGGAGACGCTCCCCGACGCCATCCCGCAGGGTGTGGTGGCGTGGGACGTCGAGGTGAAGAACCAGGACGAGGAGCCGGTGGCGGTGTACACCATTCTGACTCTCGTGCGGCGGCTGGCTGTGTAACTGCACACCACGGAGCCACGGAGTACACGGAGATTGCACGGAGACGGCAACAACTTTCGAGGGGGTTCGGCGGACAGGTCTGTCCCCCGAGCCCCCTTGAGTATTTGGCCGTTTCTCCGTGAACCTCCGTGTACTCCGTGACTCCGTGGTGTGCAGTGTCAACGCAGCTCAGGCAAGTCCCGAAACAGCACCAACGACTCAGGGTTCGCCAGCGCATCGGTGTTCTTCACCACGCGCCCGTGCACGACATCGCGCACCGCGATCTCGGAAATCTTGCCGCTGAGCGTGCGCGGGATGTCCGCCACCGCGACGATTGCCCCGGGGACATGATGCGGGGTGGTGTTGACGCGAATGTGCTGCCTGATGCGCGCCTCCAGCGCGGCGTCGAGTTCCACGCCGGGCCGTAGCCGCACGAAGAGCACGATGCGCTCGTCCGTGCCGCCGGCGCCATCGGGTGTATCGTGCCCGATGACGACGCTCTCCATGATCTCCGGCAGCCGTTCCACCTGCCGGTAGATCTCGGCCGTGCCGATGCGCACGCCGCCGGGATTGAGCGTCGCGTCGCTGCGTCCGTAGATCACGAGTCCACCGTGCACCCGCTCCTCCACCCAGTCGCCGTGACGCCAGACGCCGGGGAAGACGTTGAAGTACGCCTCGCCGTACTTCGCGCCCGTGGGGTCGTTCCAGAACGCCACCGGCATCGATGGAAACGGCGCGGTGCACACCAACTCGCCCGGTTCTCCCACCACCCTCTCCCCCTCGGAGTTCCAGACCTCCACCGCCATGCCCAGCCCGAACGACTGCAGTTCTCCCCGATGCACGGGCAGCAGCGGATTGCCCAGCGCAAAGCACGAGATGATGTCCGTGCCCCCCGAGATGCTGGCGAGCATCACGCCCGGTTTCACGTCGCGCGCCACGTAGTCGAACGAGTGCTCGGCCAGCGGACTCCCCGTGCTCAGGATGGCGCGCAGCGCCGACAAGTCGTGCGTGCGCGCCGGGGCCAGGCCGGCCTTCTCCGATAGCGCCAGGAACTTGGCGCTCGCGCCGAACACGGTCACCCGCTCTTCCGCGGCAACGTCCCACAACACCGACGCATTGGCCGGCGTCGAGGGGGCACCGTCATACAGCACGATGGTGGCTTGCGCCGCCAGCGCCGAGACGAGCCAGTTCCACATCATCCAGCCGCAGGTGGTGAAGTAGAAGAGCCGCTCGTCACGTTGCAGGTCGAGGTGCAGTCGATGTTCCTTGAGATGCTGCAGCAGCGTCCCGCCCGCGCCATGCACCATGCACTTGGGCAGTCCCGTGGTGCCCGACGAGTACATGATGTACAGCGGATGCGAGAACGGCAGCCGCTCGAACACCAGCGCGACACCCCGGCCCGGCTCCATGAACTCGGTCCACGTCACGGCCCGCCGCACCGCGTGAACGTCGGGCGCAGGGCGCAGCAGCGGGACGACAATCACGCGCTCCACCGAGGGAATCGCGTCGACGATGTCGCGCACGCGGTCCAGGCAGTCGATCTCCTTGCCCGCGTACCGGTAGCCGTCGGCGCAGAACAACACCCGCGGCTCGATCTGCGCAAACCGGTCGAGCACGCCGTTCACGCCGAAGTCGGGCGAGCACGACGACCAGACGGCGCCGATGGACGCGGCGGCCAGCATGGCGATCACCGCCTCGGGGATGTTCGGCAGGAACCCGGCCACCCGGTCGCCGGCCACGATCCCCATCGCGCGCAGCGAAGCGGCCACGGCGGCCACCTCGTCGTGCAGCTCGCCCCACGAGAGGCGGCGGGACGGCGCGCGTTCATCGCGGAAGATGATCGCCACGCCGTCGTCGCGGCGGCGCAGCAGGTTCTCGGCGAAGTTGAGGCGCGCCCCTTCGAACCAGAGCGGACCGAGCAGCGGGTCGGGCGGGGCGACTCGGCCACGGCCGATCAGCACGGCATCCCACGGATCGCCGCCCGGCTGATCGTCGGCGATCACTTCAACCCAGCGCCAGAGCGCACCCCAGAAAGCCTCGCGGTCGCGCACCGACCACGCGTGCCAGTCAGCCCACGCCACATCCGCCTCGGGCGACGCGGTGTGGGTGCGGGCGACGTCGGTCATGAATCGCCCCATTTCGGTGCGCGTTCGCGCGTCGGCGGGGGGCGTCCAGAGGGGGGCGTCGGACGTGGACATGCTCAAATCAGGCGCACTGCTTGCATGCCGGAAAGTGATATATTTGGAAAGTATCGGTGCCGGAATATGGAACGAGGGCGCCGTCTTTGTCGTCTGCCCTCTCGGGGCGCGCCATTGGGCACGCACCGTTTGCGAAATTCACCTGTTGGAGAACAACACATATGCAACGCAGCCTTTCCGCCCTCGCGCTCGCGCTCGTGGCGGCCGTGCCACTGGCCGCGCAGCAACGCCACCTCCCCGTGGAAGTCGGCGTGTTCGGGCAATACACGAAGTTCGCTGAAGTCACCAAGCTCGATAACGCCATCGGCATGGGCGCCCTGGTGGGCGTGCCCGTGTGGCGTGCCCTGGCATTCCAGTACGAGGCCGACTTTGCGTCCACCAACAGTTCACGCGTTGGCGACCTGACGGCGCTGAATCACCGCTTCCAGCTGGTCTACCATTTCCCGATCAAGAACGGGCACACTTTCTTCGCAGGGGGCGGCTGGACGGGATCCGAGTACCATACCGACACGACCAAGAACCAGTACGACTCCGGCGGAAACGCCACGCTCGGGTTCCGCTGGTGCGTGAACCGCAACTGGAACGTGCGCACGAGCGGCGTCATGGACTTCAAGGATCCGTCGGACCAGGTGCCGACTGGCGATCGCACGCAGACGCTCGGCTTGCGCCTCGGCGTCAGCCGGTTCTTTGGCGCCAAGGGCGGCCAGACGCCGTGTGTGGCGGACGTTCCGGCCCCGGTCCCGGTACCGCCGCCGGTCGTGATCCCCGTTCCGGCGGCTGCCCCGGCGCCGGCCCCGCCGCCCGCACCGGCTCCGAGGGTCGAACCGACGCCGGCACCGGCGCCGCCAATCGCCCCCGCGCCGGCAGCGAAGCCGCGCGAGATCTTCCGCATGACCGGCGTCTACTTTGCCTTCGACAAGAGCGACCTGACCCGGGCCGGCAAGGACACGCTGGAAGCCGCGGTGAAGTACCTGAACGCCAATCCCGGCTCGACCGTCGAGATCCAGGGGCACGCCGACAGCATCGGCACCGACGAGTACAACCGTTCGCTGTCGGATCGTCGCGCCACGACGGTGATGACGTACCTGCGCTCGCGCGGCATCGACGCGTCGCGCATGTCAGCCAAGGGCTTTGGCGAGAGTGAGCCAGCGGCGGACAACGGCACGAGGGAAGGCCGGGCACTGAACCGGCGGGTGGTGATCGTCGAGCTGCTGTGACGCACACCGGAAGTCGGATTCCGGAATTGGAGCTCGCATTCGGAATACGAATCGGATGAATGAAGCCGAACATAGAGAACGGGAGGTCCGAGTGGACCTCCCGTTTTCGTAATCCGCTGCGTCGCCCGTCAGGTCGACCCTGACGGTCTCACGTCGCCCGCGCGAGCGGCGCCCGTTCCGCACCGCCAAGGAACGCGCCGTCTCGTGCAAGGCATCTTTCGCGCCCCTGTCAGGTGACAGTCTCCCCAGCGCAAAAGCGAGTTGACAGCGTCTTGAATTCGGGCGTATGATAGTTGGCGTATGGGACAACTGCGAATGGCGAGTTCCTTCTCCACGCCCCTGAGCCTACGCGCGAGCGAGCCGACCTGCGCGAGCGGGGACGCGGAGCGTCCACGTCTCCGACTCAGCGTACGCCTCCATCCTCCCATGCTCGACCACCCGGCAGCCGCAGCTCGAGCCCGTTCGAGCGGACGGCCGGAGTTTGTCTCACTGTCCACCAAGACACGGTACATCTTATGATGAAAAGAGTACTCATGCTTTTGATGGGGACATTCCTGCTTGCTGCGCAGGCACTTGCCCAGCAAAAGACCGTCACCGGCACGGTGACGAGCGACCAGGGTACGCCCCTCACCGGTGCATCGGTCGTCATCAGGGGGACCAGCCTGGGCACGTCCACCAGTGACGACGGCCGATACTCCGTCCTCGTCTCCGTCGGCCAAGTGCTGCAGTTCCGGCTCATCGGGCACTCGCCGCAGGAACGGATAGTCGGCGCCGAGGACGTGATCAACGTCCAGCTCCGACGGGTCGCCACGGCCCTCAATGCCATGGTCGTGACGGCGCTGGGCGAGACCACGGTCAAGCGATCGCTGGGAACGTCCCAGCAGACCGTGCAGGGCGTCGACATCGCGCAGACGAACCGCCAGAACTTCATCAACGCGCTGCAGGGGCGCGTGGCGGGTGTTGAGGTGACGAGCACCTCCGGCGTGCCGGGGGCATCCACCTCGATCACGATTCGCGGCATCAGCTCGATCTCCAGTTCCAACCAGCCGCTGATGATCATCGACGGCCTGCCGCTGGACAACAAGACGATGAGAACCGCGCAGCTCGCGTCAGACGCGCCGAACTCGCCGACCTCGTTCGACAACCGCGGCCTGGACTTCACGAACCGCGCCGCCGACATCAACCCCGAGGACATCGAGTCGCTCGTGGTCCTCAAGGGCCCCGAGGCCTCGGCGCTCTACGGCATTGACGCCGCCAACGGCGCCATCGTGATCACGACCAAGCGCGGCAAGCCGGGCGCGGGCGGCTTCGAGTACAGCAACTTCTTCCGCATGGACACGCCGGGCGGCCAGCCCGAGATCCAGCGCGTGTACAGCGCCATCAACGCGTCGGGGAGCCCGATTCTCGGCAGCTCGACGTACCTGTACTACGGCGTGCCGTACGCCCCGGGCACCAAGTTCTACGACAACGTCAGCGGCTTCTTCAAGACGGCCCTGACGCAGAAGCACTCGTTGGCGTTCAGCGGCGCGGCCCCGGACAACCGGATCAACTACCGCATCGCCGTCTCCGCGGACAAGCAGGAGGGTGTGGTTCCGAACACGAACTACAACCGCATCAACCTGACGGGCGCGACGCAGTCGGTCGTGAACTCGTGGCTGAAGGCCGACCTGTCGATGACCTACGCCTACTCCACCAACGATCAGGCGTTCAAGGGCGCGGGCGGACCGCTGCTCGGCCTGATGGCATGGCCGCAGGACGACAATGCCGCCGACTGGCAGACGCCGGCGGGAACGCGCCGTCGTTATTCGACGCTGAGCGACGCGTCCGAAAACGACAATCCGTACTTCAGCGTCGCGAAGAACTCGATCAACTCCAAGACAAACCGCATCCTTTCGAACATCGGCCTGACCATTGCGCCGTGGGCGTGGGGCAACCTGAAGACCAACATTGGCGTTGACAACTACACCAACTCCAACCTGATCCTGCGCCATCCCGAGAGCACGTACGGCTACTCGAACGGCGGCATCCTGGACATCAACACCGACCTGACGCGCAGCATCTCGACCCAGACCCTGCTGAACATCAACAGCCGGCAGATCTGGCAAGGGCTCTCGATCGGCGGCGTCGTCGGCAACGCGGTGAGCGACTACAAGTCGAACACCGATGCGCAGCAGGGGTTGGGCTTCCTCGACCCGAACTTCATCTCGGTCAACAACACGAACTCGCGCACGGCGCGCACGACGATCTCGCAGCGCCGCCTTGTCAGCGTGTTCGGCAGCGCCACGGTAGACTACAACAAGTACCTGTACGTGACGGTGACCGGGCGAAACGACTGGACGTCGACGATTCCGGAGGAGCGGAATTCGTTCTTCTATCCCTCCGTGAACAGCAGCTTCATCTTCACGGACGCGTTCCCTTCGCTCACGAAATACGTGACCAGCGGCAAGCTCCGCGCCGGATACGCCCAGGTCGGCAAGGACGCCCGCCCCTACGCCTACCGCCCGGCGCTGGAATACAAGGCGACGTCGTACGGTGGCTACGGCTACGGCTTCTGGGGCCCGAACCTGGCCCTCAAGCCGGAGTTCGCCAAGGCGTACGAGTTCGGCACCGAACTGGCGTTCCTGGATGACCGGATCGGCCTCGACCTGACCTGGTACCGAAAGGAGACGACGGACCAGATCGTCGACAACATCCGCGGTTCTTACGCGACCGGCTTCGTCCTGTTCAACCTGAACGGCGCCAAGACGAAGAACGAAGGCACCGAGATCACGCTGCGAGGCACGCCGTACCTGAGCAACGACCTCTCGTGGGACGTGGTGGCCAACTTCGACCACTCGTTCGGCCGCACCGTCTCGCTGCCGAACGAACTGCCGGAATCGTACAACTCCGACACGTGGATCGTTGGGAACGTCCGCAGCGGCGTGAAACCCGGAACGAGCACGCGCTCGCTCACCGGCTTCTTCTACCAACGCAACAAGGCCGGGGATATCCTGATCAACCCGACCACGGGGCTGCCGCTCACGAATTCGGTCTTCGTGGACCGCGGCTATGACCGTCAGCCCGATTTCACGCTCGGGCTGCAGAACACGATTCGCTACAAGAAGCTGCAGGTCTCCGTCCTGCTCGACATCCGGAAGGGTGGCGACGTCTTGAACGGGACCGACTGGTATTTGACGCAGCGCGGGCTCAGCATGCGTACGCTCGACCGTAATGAGCCGCGCGTCATCAAGGGCGTAATCCGCGACGGTCTGGAGAACAGCGCGACCCCCACGGTGAACAACATCGTCGTGATTCCGGCGGTTAACACGAACTACTACGTCGGGATGAGCCCGGAGCTGTTCATCGAAAAGGACATCAACTGGATCCGACTGAAGGACGTGACGGTCCGCTACCAGCTCCCGGGCCAATGGCTGAACGCGCGGGATGTCAGCGTCTACATCACCGGCACGGACCTGTGGCTGGAGACCAACTACACCGGCCTCGACCCGATCGTGAGCGGAAACACGGCCGCCCTCGGCGGCGCGGGCGCGGCCGGCATCGACTGGGGCAATTTCCCGATGCCGAAGGGGCTCGCGTTCGGGCTCAAGGTGGGGTTCTGACCATGACACCGACCAACAGAACTCCCGCGCATCGCAGGCTCTCTCCTTCAGTGATTACGAAGATACCCATGAAAAAACTCTTCGCAGCAGCGCTCGCGGGTTCACTGGCGTTGACGGCGAGCTGCAAGGACTTCCTCGACGTCAACACAAACCCGAACGGGCCAGAGACGGCGTCGGCGAACCTCTACCTCCCGCCCATGCTGCATTGGTGGGTGTCGGCCTCCCAATGGGACGGCCGCATGCTCAGCCGTTACACGCAGCAGCTCATCTTCGTCACCAGCTCTCCCAGCACCTGGGACCGCATGGGCTATGATCCGGGCTCGGACAACGGCGCGCAGCAGTGGCGCGACGTGTACTGGACCTTTGGCCAGAACCTGGTGGACATGATGACCAAGGCCGAGGCCGAGGAGCGCTGGGACGTGCTCGGCGTGGGCTACATGCTCAAGGGATGGGGCTGGATGGCGCTGAGCGGCCACCACGGCGAGATCATCGTCAAGGAGGCCATCGACCAGTCCAAGTTCTATTTCAACTACGACACCGAAGAGTACGCCTACACGGAGACCTTGCGCCTGTTCGACAAGGCGATCGAGAACCTCAAGCGCACAGACGGCGCCGTCAACGCCACGTACCTGGGCCGGACGGACAAGATCTACGCCGGCAACCGAGAGAAGTGGCTGAAGGTGGTGTACGGCCTCAAGGCCATGACCCTCAATCGCTTCTCCAATAAGGCGTCGTACAAGCCGGCCGACGTGATCGCGAACGTGGACCTGTCATTCGCGAGTAACGCCGACGACGCGCTGCTTCAGTTCCCGGCGCTGGTAAATGATGACCGCAACTTCTACGGCCCGACCCGCAACAACATGACGTCGTACCGCCAGACGTACTTCGTCGTGGGGCTGATGGACGGGACGCAGTTCGGCGGCACGGTGGATCCGCGCATGAGCCGCATGCTCTCGCCGGCGCCGGACGGCATGTTCCGCGGTTTGGACCCTGCTATTGGAAACAACGGAGCGCTGTCCACGGCCCAGCGGCCAAACAACATCTGGGGCACGGCGGCACGGCCGGCATCGGGCGAGCCAACACGCTACATCTTCGACGACAAGTCGCGTTTCCCGGCGATGACGTACGCGCAGCTGCAGTTCGTGAAGGCCGAGGCGGCGTACCGGATGGGCGACAAGGCGACGGCGCTGACCGCGTACAAGAACGCCATCGCCGCGCACCTTGACTTCGTGAACGCGCGCAACCTCGACGCCAGGTCGAATGCCACGCAAATCACTGCGGCGGAGAAGGCCGCCTTCCTGGCCAACCCGAACATCGTGCCGGCCACGGCGGCGGGGCTGACCCTCACCCACGTTATGTCGCAGAAGTACATCGCGCAGTGGGGCTGGGGCCACAACGAAGTCTGGATGGACATGCGCCGCTACCACTACACGGACGTCGACCCAGCGAGTGGACGGCAGGTCTTCCCGGGCTTCGTGCTGCCGACGACGACGATGTATGGCGACAACGCGGGCAAGCCCGTACAGCGCGTTCGTCCGCGCTACAACTCCGAGTACGTGTGGAACCTGGCATCGCTCAAGGTGATCGGCGCAGACGCCACCGATTATCACACCAAGCCGCTCTGGATCACTCAACCGTAACGGACCATGAAAAAACTCACATCCATTGCGGTGCTGCTGCTTAGCGCGACCGTGCTCTCCTCCTGTGGAAAGGAAGCTTTCCCGGACATCACCGGTCCCATGGCGGAGTCCCGCATCAAGTTTTTCAACTTCGGAGTCGGCACGCCGGGCGTGTACTTCTACGCCAACGGCAACAAGGTGGCCGGCATCATCGGTACCGCGGTCATCGACGCGGCGACCGGCATCGTGACCAGCGGCAAGGAGTCAGTGACGGGCACGACGTACACCAACGTCACCTCGGGCGGTTATTACAGCGCCATCGCCCCCGGGTCGTATGACCTCAAGGCGCAGCTCGCCGACACGACGCAGCGCGCCACGGTCGTTTCGACGGTCTCCACGTCCATCGCGTCCGGCAAGTACTACTCGTACTACATCAGCGGCGTGTACGACGCCGGGACCAAGACGGCGGAGGCGTTTGTGGTGGAAGACAATTTCCCCGTGAACATGGACTGGACGCAGGCTTATGTCCGGTTCGTCAACGCCGGCCCGACCTCGGCCCCGCTGACGCTCTACGGGACCAACACGACCACGGCCGCACCAGAAGCCGCCATTGGCGCCATCACGGCGTACAAGGGCGGGAGCGCGTTCGTTGGGGTCCCGACGGGGTCGTACACCCTGGCCGCCAGGGATGCCGGCGGCGTGTCCAAGGTCACCCGGACGGCGGTGTCGTTCTTGGCGGGTCGTGTGTACACCATCACGGTGCGTGGGACGACGTCCTTGTTTCTGGATAATACGACGAACAGATAGGACGATTGAGGATCTGGAATCCGGAACGAGATTGAGGATTCCGATTCACGATCGCGACTTACGATAGGATTGGGATGGGGGGCTCCTTCGGGGCCCCCCATCGCAATTCGCGATCCGTTATCGTAGTCGTATATCCAGTTCCGGATTCCATATCCTCAATCGCCTCGTGTCCAGAATCCTCCTCGTCGACGCCGACGCCTTCTTCGTCGCCGTGGCCCGCCAGGTCGATCCCGGGGTCGCCGGCCAGGCGTCCCTGCTGATCGTCGGCGGCCGCCCGGGGTCGCGCGGCGTCGTCTGCTCGGCGTCGTACGAGACCCGGGCCTTCGGGGTGCGCAGCGGCATGCCCATCTCCCAGGCGCTGCGCCTCTGCCCGCAGGCCACCTGCGTGCCGGTGCCACGACACGCCTGCGCCGACACGAGCCGCGCCATTCGCCGCGTGCTCGACCAGTTCACTCCCGCAGTGGAGGGGGCGAGCATCGACGAGTGGTACCTCGACCTGTCAGGTACCGAGGCGCTCTACCACCACGAACCCGTCGGCGTCACCGCACGGCGTATCCGCGACGCGGTCTTCGCGCAGACGGGCATGAACGTCTCCATCGGCGTCGGCCCCAACAAACTGGTGGCCAAGCTCGCCGCCGAGCGCGCCAAGCCGAAGCCGGGGAGCGGCGCTACCGGCGTGCACGTGGTCGACGACGCCGGCGTGGCCACTTTCATGGCCTCCCTCCAACTCGGCGATATCACGGGGATCGGTCCCAAGCTGCAGGAAAAGCTGGCAACTGTCGGCCTGGTGTCCGTTCGCGACGTGTTGGCCGCGCAGCCAGCGGATCTGGCGCGGTGGCTGGGGCGCGAAACCGCGCATCGCGTGCTGCGAAAGGCGCGCGGCGAGAGCGACGCCACCGTGGAACCACGCGCGCCCGCCAAGCAGGTGAGCCGCGAGGAGACCTTCGACCACGACATCGCCGACGAGCGACTGCTGCGGCGCGAACTCCGGACGCTGGCCGAGCGCGTGGCCGCCGACCTGCGCGGCGATCGGCTCACCGCGCGCACCGTCACCGTGAAGGTGAAGGACAAGACGTTCACGGCCCGCACGGCAAGCCGGACCTTCGCCGAGCCCATTGAATCGGGAGCGGCGATCACGAGGGTCGCCGAGGCGCTGCTGGCCAAGCTGCGCGCGCACTGGACCGTGCCGGTACGCCTGGCCGGCGTCGCGTTGTCGAACTTCCGGCCGGCACGCGATGCGGAGCAGCTCTCGATCTTCGGGGCCGCGCCCGAGGTGGAGAGCCCCAGGGACCGGGCGCTCTCGCGCGCCATGGACCGCGTGCGCGAGAAGTATGGGGATGCCTCCATCGGCTCGGGGGCCCCCCGC